>CAJMEU010000106.1 GCA_905212515.1 uncultured Oscillospiraceae bacterium
CGGCTTTACGCTGATCGAGCAGGAGCGGGACCTGCTGGCGCACACGCGCGTCATCGTCATCACCGCCTACGATAAATTCCAGTACGCCACCCAGGCCATCCGGCTTTCGGTGTTCGATTTTATTTTGAAGCCCATTGACGACGAGGAGCTTTACCACAGCCTGCGGCGGGCGAAAAGGAGCCTGGACGAGGAGCGCTGCCCGGACGACCATACCCGCCGTATCGAGTGGCTGCGCCGGCGCACGCGCATGATCGGCCAACTGACCACCCTGCCCAGCGCCGACCCGGAAGATGCCCGGCCGGTGTTCTGCCCGCCGGACCTGGCGGCCTACTGCTTTTTGGCCGTAGGCACGCAGGAGAGCATCAGCCAGCCCATGCTGCAGCGCATTGATTTTGAGCCGTACCCGCCCTCGCTGTACATCCTCAGCGTGATGTTGGGCAGCGACTTGATTTTGTTCTGCGGCTTCCGCGCGCCGGACCCGGACTGGAAGGGCACGGTGGCGGAGCTGGCGCGCCGGCTGCGGCATCACATCGCGGATGTATACTGTGCCGTCAGCGGCCTGTACACGGACCTGACCCAGTTCCGCGCCGCCTGCCGGGAAGCGCAGCAGACGCTGCTGACCTGCGAGGTGACCAACGACCGGGCGGTCGTCAATTTTTCCCCGGGCGGCCAACAGGAGGAAAAGCGGCCCCATATTGCAGATGTGCAGGCGCTCAGCCAAAAGCTGGCGGATGCGGACCTGTGCGCCGAGGAAGCATGGGCCGCGCTGGTGGAAGGGGCTGGCGGGCAGATGCGCTATCTGCGCATGATGCTGATGATGTACTGCACCAAGGTGCTGCAAAAGCGCCTGGCCAACGCGCGCATCGCGGACACGGTGGACGCGGCGGTGTACGATATCCCCCAGATCAGCACCACCGAGGGCGCCAGGGAGTGGTTTTTCTATTTTTGCCGCGAGCTGGCGGCGGCGGAGAAAAACAACAACTGCACCTCGGTGCTCATCCGCAATGTGCAAAGTTATGTGGACACCTACGCCACCGAGGGCGTCAGCCTGGAGAGCGTGGCGCGCCATTTCCACGTCAGTCCCAATTACTTGTCGGCCCTGGTGCGCAAGGAGACGGGGAAAACCTATCAGCAGCATGTGATCGAGGCGAAAATGCGCGTGGCCAAGCAGCTTTTGGACGACACCCGCATGCACATCGAAGAGATATCCCGTGCAGTGGGATATGAAAATTACATCAGCTTTTACAACATGTTCCGCCGGATGGAGGGCCGCACGCCGTCGGCTTACCGCATGCGCAACCGCGGCGCCTCCGGACGGCCGGAGGAAAACGGGGAGGACAGCCCATGAACGGCGAACAGAAAACTGTTGCGCCGGGGGGGGGTTATGCGGGGGCGGGGGGGGGGGGCGGCGTCGCCGGCATCGCGGCGGCGCTGGCCGCCCGGCGCGCCGGGGCGGGCAAGGTGCTGCTGATCGAACGGGCGTACGCCCTGGGCGGCCTGGCCACCCTGGGGCTGATCGCCATCTATCTGCCCCTGTGCGACGGCCGGGGCCGGCAGGTGAGCTTCGGCATCGCCGAGGAGCTGCTGCGCCTGGCCGTGCGCCACGGCAGCAAGGACCCCCTGCCCGACGCCTGGCTGGGGCAGGGCGCGCCTCAGATGCGGACAAAAACGCGCTTCCAGGCCCGGTACGACCCCAACGTGTTCGCCATCCTGGCTGAACAGCTGCTGCTGGCCGAGGGGGTGGAACTGCTGTACGGTACCTTGGTGTGCGATGTGCGGCGTGCGGGAAGCCGGGTGACGGCCCTGGTGGTGGAGAATAAGGCGGGCCGCAGTGCCATCCCGGTGCGCGCGGTGGTGGATGCCACCGGAGACGCGGATGTATGCGCCCTGGCCGGCGCGCCCACCCGCACCTTTGCGCCGGGCAATCCCCTGGCCGCCTGGTATTTTGCCTGTGAGGACGGCAAGCTGGCGCTGCATACCCTGGGCGCGGCTGACGTGCCCGAGGGCGAAAGGGACGGCGACGAGCCTGCGCCCTTGTCCGCCGGGCGCTACAGCGGCCTGGATGCGTTTGGGGTGACGGACATGATGTGCCGCAGCCACGCGGTGCTGCTGGAAGATTTTTTGCAAAAGGGCCCTGTGGGGCCCGGCCATTCGCTGGCGTCCATCGCGGCCCTTCCCCAGCTGCGCATGACGCGCTGCCTGCGGGGGGCCTATGCGCTGGACGAAAACGAGCTGTTTACCCACTTCGCGGACAGCGTGGGCCAGATCGCCAGTTGGCGCCGTCCCGGCCCGGTGTATGAGGTGCCTTTCCGCGCCCTGTACAGCCCCCGGGTGACCAACCTGCTGGCTGCCGGGCGCTGCATCTCGGCCACGGACGCCATGTGGGACCTGACGCGTGTCATTCCCGCCTGCGCCGTCACGGGGCAGGCAGCCGGCACCGCGGCCGCGCTGGGACGCGACGTTTCCACATTGCCTGCGCAGCTTTTGCAGGAAAAACTGGCGGCGGCCGGCGTGCCCTGCCGCGGCGATTTTTAAAACAGGACGATACAGCGCCCCGCCCGGGTCCCTTTGGCCCTGGGCGGGGCGCTGTATCGTTTCAATATTTTTTTGCCTGCAGGGCCTGTTCCACCCGGTGGAAGCCCTCCACCGCGCCCTCCTTGCGCATGGCCGCAATGGTGTAGATCACGTCGACCAGCGTGATCTGCGCGATGCGGGAAGAGAGGGCCACAATGCGGTAGCGCGTCTCCTGGGAGGCGGTGAAGAGGGCGATGTCCGCCTCCCGCTGCAAGGGCGACACGCCCATACTGGTGAGGGTGATGATGCGCGCGCCCCGTGCCCGGGCGATGCGCACGCTGTCCACGATATCCCGGGAGGAACCGGAATGGCTGATGGCGAACACCAGATCCCCCGGGCCGCAGTAAGAGGCGTTGATGGCCTGCAGATGCGGGTCGGTGAAGGCGGCGGCATCCAGACCCAGGCGGTTGAGCTTGTGCTGCAGGTCCAGGGCAACGGCGTGGGAGTTGCCCAGGCCGTAGATGCACACCCGCCGGGCGCCCAGGATGGCGCAGGCGGCGGCCTCCAGCGTCTCGGGCTTCACCGTGTCGTGGGTCAGGGTCAGGGTGTGGATGGTGCTTTGCACCACTTTGTCCAGGATGGCGGCCGCATCGTCCTCGGCGCGCACCTCCTCGTGGATGTTCTGCAGAGGCGTCACCAAGTCTTGGGCAAGGGTCACTTTCAGCGCCTGATAGCCGGCCAGGCCCAGCTTTTGACAGGTGCGTACCACGGTGGCGTCGCTCACGCCGCTTAAATCAGCCAGGCCGGCTACGGACAGATAGATCACCTTGTCCGGGTTGGCCAGAATGTAGTCCAGCACCCGGCGTTCGGCCGCGCTGAACAGCTCCCGCATGGCGCGCATTTTCAGCAGCAGCGCCGGGCTGCGCTCTGGGACAGGGGACATTGTTACACCTTCTTCTGAAATAAAATTTCAGTAAGATTGTACCAGCAAACAGGAGGGAATGCAAGAAAAGAAAGGGAAAAAACCAGCGTAACGCCAAAGTGCGTAGGAAAAGTATAGAAGGGCGGCGTTTCGTATGGATTAGATATATTGTAGCAGAATTTCAGCGGGAATATAATAAAATTGCTTCTTGAGTGATCGGGAGAACAATGCTTGCAGGAGGTGCAGAAATGCTCAACTATACCGTAAAGATCGGGCTGGTGCCCATCCGGCGGGATGTGACGCCGCGGCCGGGCATCTTCAACTGGGAAAAGGCCGAGGAACGCTGCCGCAGGGCGGTGGACGCCATCCGGCGCACGTATGCCGACGGCCAGGTGTCCTTCGTGGATCTGGAGGGCATCAATGAGGTGGGGGTGCTGTACAACGAGCGGGACGTGCCCGCCGTGGTGGAGCGGATGCGGGCGGAAAAGGCGGACGCGGTGTTCCTCATCAACGGCAACTTCGGCAACGAGGAAGCGGCCGCCATGGTAGCGCGGGAGCTGGGCAAGCCCGTGCTGCTGTGGGGCCCCCAGGACGACGTGTTCGAGCCGGACGGCACCCGCTACACCGACAGCCAGTGCGGCCTGTTCGGCATGAGCCGCCAGCTCCAGCGGCTGAACATCCCCTTTACTTACATTGAGAACTGCAAACTGGAGGATGACCTGTTCGATCAGGGTTTCCGCCGTTTCTGCCGTGTGGTATGCATGGTGAAAAACTTCCGCGGCCTGCGCGTCCTGCAGGTGGGTATGCGGCCCAAGCCTTTCTGTTCGGTCATTTTCAACGAGGGCGAACTGCTGCAGCGCTTCGGCATCCAGGTGGTGCCCGTAAACCTGGCCGTGGTGATCGACCAATACCAGCGCATCCTGGCCCAGCACGACGCCGAGCTGGAAGAGGGGGCCAGGCTGCTGGCGGGCCGCTACGACATGGACGAGGCGACGCCGCCTCTTCTGAAAAAAATGTACGCTTTTGTGCTGCTGTATCAGCAGCTGTCCGCCCAGTACAACGTGCAGGCCATTTCCGCCGAGTGCTGGACGGCCATGCAGCTGGCCGTGGGCGCCATGCCCTGCACCGCCTACAGCGTGCTGGCCGATATGGGGTATATCGTCAGTTGTGAGAGCGACCTGCACGGCGCCATCACCATGGCGCTGCTGTCCTGCGCGTCCATGGGGCACAGCATCCCCTTTTTCGGCGAGTTCACCGCGCGACATCCCGATGACCGCAACGTGGAATTGCTGTGGCACTGCGGCCCATTTGCCTACTCGCTGAAAAAGCCGGGCGCCAGGGCCCGGAACGTGAACATGCGCCCCTGGTTCCCGGTGAAGGACGGCCAGTACACCGTGGCCCGCCTGGACCAGGACGACGGACGCTATCAGCTTTTGAACGGCACCTGCCGCGCCGCCGAGGGGCCCTACACCTTCGGCACCTATCTCTGGGCGCGGTTCGGCGACCTGAGCAGATGGGAGCACAAACTCATCGAAGGCCCTTACATCCACCATATGGCGGAGATCGAAGGCGATTACACGGCCGAGCTGCGGGAGTTCTGCAAATATGTGCCGGCCCTTCGGCCGGACAACATGGAATGAGATGCGCATGAAAGGAAGGAGACAGCGATGAAGACAGACCTGAAAACCATCTTGGCCCTGGGAGAGGCGCGCGGCTGCGCCATCCCGGCCTTCAACGTGTACAACCTGGAGACGCTGCTGGGCGTGCTGCAGGCCGCCCAGGAGACGGGCGCGCCGGTGATCTTCCAGATGTACAGCCGCCTGTTCGACAACCCGGAGGCCCGCCTGCTGGCCCCGGCTATTCTGGAGGCCATGGATCAGCTGGAGACGCCGGCGGCCTTTCACCTGGACCACGGCGCCGGCATGCCGCAGGTCCAGCGCGCGCTGCGCTGGGGCGCCACCAGCATCATGATCGACGCCTCCAGCCTTCCCTTTGCCGAAAACGTGGCCAAAACACGCCAGGCCGTGGAGGCCTGCGCCGCCTGCGGCATCTGCGTGGAGGGGGAGCTGGGCCACGTGGGCACCACCAAAGACGAGCACATGGGCGAGTACACCAAAGCGGACGAAGCCGCGGAATTTGCCCGGCAGACGGGCGTGGCCGCGCTGGCCGTGCTGGTGGGCACGGCCCACGGCCGCTACAAACAGGCGCCGAAGCTGGATATCCGGCGCATCGCCGACATCAAAGAGGCCACGGGCCTGCCGCTGGTGCTGCACGGCGGCTCCGGCGTGCCGGACGACCAGATCCGCGCCGCCATCCAGGCGGGCATCCGCAAGGTGAATTTCGGCACAGACCTGTGCTATTCCTTCCTGGACAGCGTGTTCGGCGTGTCCCGCGACATTTTTGCCGTGGACCTGTTCATGAAAGAGCCCGTCCAGGCGGTGAAACGCTTTGCCCTGGAGAAGATCGGCCTGCTGGGGGCGGGCGCCCATGGCTGAGATCATCGGGATCGGCAGTGCGGTGTTCGACACATTAATGACGGCTGACGGCTTTCCGCAGGAGGACACGAAGATCGAAGGGACGCAGACCCGCGTGCAGGGCGGCGGGCCCTGCGCCACCGCCCTGGTGGCAGCCGGCAAGCTGGGCGTCAGCAGCGCCTATTGGGGCACCCTGGGCGATGACCTGTACGGCTGTTCCATCCGGGAAAATCTGCAAAAATACGGCGTGGACACGCGCGGGGTGCGCACGGTGCCGGGCTGTGAATCCTTCCACGCCTTCATTTTGCTGAATACGCAGACCGCCAGCCGCACCTGTGTGTGGAGCAAGGGCACCGTGCCGCCGCCCACGCCTGAGGACGTGGACCTGGAGCAGCTGGCCCGCGCCCGTTTTTTGCACCTGGACGGCCATCACCCGCAGGCGGCGGCGTACGCGGCCGAAAAGGCCCGGGGGCTGGGGGTGCAGGTCAGCCTGGACGCCGGCGGCGTTTATCCGGGCATCGAACGATTGCTGGAGCTGACGGATATCCTCATCCCCTCTGAGGAGTGCGCCTTGAAGCTGACGGGCTGCACGGATGCCTGGCAGGCCGCCCAGGCACTGGCCAAGGCTTACCGGCCCGAGACGCTGATCGTCACCCAGGGCAGCCGGGGCGGCTTCCGCTGGACGGCCAAAGGCCCGGTGCGCTATCCGGCCTTCCCGGTGAAAGCCGTGGATACCAACGGCGCCGGCGATACCTTCCACGGCGCGTACCTGGCCGGCCGGGCCAAAGGGCTGGGGCCGGACGAGGCCGCGTCCTTTGCCAGCGCGGTCAGCGCCCTCAAGTGCACGCGCCTGGGCGCCCAGGAGGGCATTCCCACCTTCACCGAGGCCATGGCCTTTTGGGGCGGCCGTACATCTGCCCCCATTACGGAAAAGGAGTGTTAGAACATGGATAAACGCGGATTTATGGGCGATATGATCCTGACGGAGCTGGAGGACATCGTGGGGCGGGAGAACGTGTCCACCAGCGAGAGCGAGAAGCTTACTTACGGCGTGGATTATTTCTGGATCAGCCGCATGTGGGCCGACCGCGGCCGCCGCCCGCCCCAGGCGGACTACATTGTGCGCCCGGGCAGCAGTGAGGAAGTGGCGAAAATTTTGAAGCTCGCCAATTACTACAAGATCCCCGTGCACACCTGGGGCGGCGGCAGCGGCAGCCAGGGCGGCGCCCTGCCCATGGCCGGCGGCATCATGATGGACCTGAAGCGCATGTGCCGCCTGATCGAGATTGACGAGGAGAGCCGCACCATCACCGCCGAGGCGGGCATGGTGTTCCAGCAGCTGGAATGGTACGCCAACGAAAAGGGCTACTCCTGCATGCACATCCCCTCCTGCCTCACCTGCGGCACCATCGGCGGCGCGCTGGCCCACCGGGGCATCGGCATTATGTCCACCAAGTACGGCAAAATCGACGACCAATGCATCACCATGGAGGTGGTGCTGCCGAACGGCGACATCATCAACACCCTGCCCGTGCCCAAACACGCGGCCGGGCCCGACCTGAACCAGATTTTCATCGGCAGCGAGGGCACGCTGGGCGTGATGACCAAGGCCACCTTCAAGCTGTTCGAACTGCCGGAAAACCGCCAGTTCCGCGCCTTTATGTTCCCGGACATGACCGCCGGCTTCGCCGCCGGGCGCGACATCATGCAGAAGGTGAAACCCTCCATCCTGCGCCTGTTCGACGAGGCCGAGACTACCTCCATCATCAAAAAGATCATCGGCGTGGAGGAAAAGGGCAGCTTCATGAACCTGGCCCTGGAGGGCGACAAGCGCATCGTGGATATCGAGATGGAGATCGTGTGCGAGATCTGCCAAAAGTACGGCGCCCGGGACATGGGCAGCGAGTACGGCGAAAAATGGTACGAAAACCGCATCACCTTCTTCTATCCCGGCAACATCATGGATATCCCCCAGATGTTCGGCACCATGGACACCGTGGCCGACTATCGGCATATCGAGCAGATCTACCGGGCCATGAAGGAGGCCATCGAGACCAACTTCCCGGGTGTGCGCTTCATCGCCCATTGCTCCCACTGGTACGAGTGGGGTACCATGATCTACGACCGATTCATCCTGGACGACCCGCCCGAGGACCCGGAGGAAGCCATCCGCCTGCACAACCGCATCTGGAACACCGGCGTGCGCGCGGCCATGGCCCACGGGGGCGTCATCAACGACCACCACGGCATCGGCCTGAAATTGTCCCGCCTGATGAAGGAGCAATACGGCCCGGCCATGCAGGTGCTGGAAGGGCTGAAAAAAAGCCTGGACCCCAACGGCATCATGAACCCGTACAAACTGGGCTTGTAAGCGGAAGGAGTGGAGAACAATGATCAGCCAGAACGCAAAGAAACACGCGGACGCCTGCCGCTTTTGCTGGATGTGCCGCCATCTGTGCCCGGTGGGCCTGGCGACGGGCAAAGAGATCAACACGCCGCGCGCCAAGGGGCTGCTGCTGTCCATGGTGGAGCGGGGCGAGCCCTATACCGCCGACATGGCCCAGGCCATGTACGAATGTATGCTGTGCGACGCCTGCACCAACGACTGCGCCACCGGTTTCGAGCCGCCGCTGTTCATCCGCGAGGCGCGCACCCAGGCCGTGGTGGAAGGGCTGACGCCCCGGGCCGTGCTGGACGTGATGGAAAAAATCGAGGCCACGGGCAATATCTACGGCGCGGCCAGGCCCGCCTTTACCGCGGCGGAGCGGGCCGACACCCTGCTGCTGGTAGGCGAGGTGGCGGCTTGCAGCCAGCCGGAGATGGCACGCGCGCTGATGAGCCTGCTGCGCAAGGCGGGCGTGGAATTTATGGTGCTGGAGGCAGAGCCGCCCACGGGCACCATGCTGGGGGACCTGGCGGGCTTTGTGGCCGAGGTGCGGGCCCAGGCAAAGGCGTGCGCGGACGCCGTCAACGCCAGCGGCGCCAAAACCGTGGTGGTGCTGGACAGCTATGACGCGGTGACGCTGAAGCAGCGATGGCCGGAATGGGGCTGCCCGGCGGAGGCGGAGGTCGTCACCGCCACCAGCTACGTGGCCGACCTTGTGCGGGCGGGCAGGCTGAAGCCCCGGCAGGTACAGGGCACGGTGTGTTACCACGACGACGCCCGCCTGGCGCGCACCCTGCACGAATTCGCGCCTGCGCGGGACATCCTGCGGGCCATGGGGCTGGAAGTCAAGGAGATGTTCCAGCATGAAAAACTGGCCAAATGCTGCGGCACGGCCCTGGCCAACGCCTATATGCCGGCGATCACCAAACAGACGGCCCGGGGCCGCTGGAATGACTTTTTGCGGGTGGAGGGCGCGCACACGCTGGTGACCAGCTGCCCCGAGAGCCTGGAGGTGCTGAAGCTGGCCGTGCCCCCGGATCGGGAATTGGCCGACCTGTACACCCTGCTGGACAAGGCCTGCCCATGAACCTGCTGGTGTGCGTGAAATTCGTGCCCGACACCGAGGAAGTGCGCACGGGCGCGGACCACACCCTGGTGCGCGACGCCCGCAGCCAAAAACTGAACCCCGCCGATGAGAGCGCCCTGGAGGCCGCCCTGCGTCTGGCAGGGCCGGAGGGCGCCGTGACCGTGCTGACCATGGGCGCGCCCTTCTGCCAAACCCCTTTGGGGGAATTGCTGGCCCGGGGCGCCCGGCGGGCGGTGCTGCTGACGGACAAAGCCCTGGCAGGGTCCGACAGCCTGGCCACGGCCCGCGCCCTGGCCGCGGCCGCCGCGCGCCTTGGCCCCTTCGACGCCATTTTGTGCGGCCGGCGGGCCCTTGACGGCGAGACGGGCCAGGTGCCGCCGGAACTGGCGGCGCACTTGGACATTCCCTGTGTGACCAACGCCACACAGGTGCGGCGGGCAGAGGCCCATCTGATGTGTGCCCGCCTGCTGGAGGAGGAAGAGCAAACGCTGGCCGTGCAGCTGCCGGCTGTGGTGAGCTTGTGCGAATATGCCTATCCGCTGCGGGCGCCCTCCCTGGCCGGCTATCGGCGGGCGCGGCAGACGCCTGTGGAGGTGCTGGCCGCCGGTGACCTGGGCCTGGCGCCGGAGGCGTGCGGCTTAGCGGGCTCACCCACGCGGGTGCGGCACATCGCCCCGCAGACGGCGGGCAGGCGGCAGGTGCGGCGCCTGCCTCTCGACGGGGCGGCCGAGGTGCTGGCCCGCCTGGTGGCCCAGGCCGGGGGAAAGGGGGCAGGGGCATGAACGACGTGCTGGCCCTGTGTTTGGACGGCGGCGGGCAGGATATGGCCCTGGTGGCCGAGGCGGCGCGCCTGGCGGCGCTGGCCGGCGGCCGGGCCGCGGCGCTGGTGCCG
>CAJMEU010000107.1 GCA_905212515.1 uncultured Oscillospiraceae bacterium
TTTCATCCGTTGCAGATAAGGCGACCAGGCCACTTGCTTTTCCCCGTGGGTCAGCTTCAGCGTGAAATCCACACACACACAGGACCATCGGTCCGCGCGGTTGTGCTGGTCGAGCACCTCCAGCTTGTCCAGCGCCTTGTACAGCCGAGCCTCCGGGCTTTCGCAGGCCTCCATCTCCCGGAACAGCGCCGTCAGATCCCCGCGCTGGGGCTGGGGCAGCCCGGCCAGCCACGCGTCCAGCCTGCGCGCTTCCTCCTCCTCGTGGGCCGCTGTTTTTTCAAAGACGGGCACGTCGCCGGTGAAGGCCTCGCCCATGTCGTGGAACAGGCACATGCGCACCACCTTGGCCATGTCGAGGCTGGGGAACTCGTCCGCCGCCAGGCAGGCCATCACCGCCATGCGCCAGCTGTGGTCGGCCACGCTCTCCTGCCGGCCGCCGCTGGTCCAGGAATGGCGCGTGGCGTCTTTCAGTTTTTCCGCCACCCCCAGGGCGGACAGCAGGGCTTCGATCTCCATATCTTCTTCCTCCTCTTTCTCCACAGAAAAAAGCCGCTGTTTCCAGCGGCTTTTTTTCATTTTACTGCGTGTCCTGGGGCGCGTCCGTTTGCGGCGGGGCGGGGTGCATCTTCACCGGCGTCACTTTGGCCGCCGGGGCCTGCGCCTGCTCGGCCGCACGCTCGGCCACGGCGCGGGGCGCCTCATTCTCCGCATCCAGCGGGGGCAGGGTGCCGCCCTCCATCAAGATGCGGAACTCGTCGCCCGTCAGCTTTTCGCGCTCCATCAGGGCGGCGGCCACCACGTGCAGCTGGTCCATATGCTCGCTGAGGATCTTGCGGGCCGCCTCATAGGCCTCGTCCAGCATCTCGCGGATCTCCTCGTCGATCTCGGCGGCCACCTCCTCGGAATAGCCCCGTCCGGCGCCGAAGTCCCGGCCCAGGAACGTCTCGTTGGGGTTCTGGCCGTACACCACCGGGCCCAGCCGCTCGCTGAAGCCGTAGCGCATCACCATGTTCTTGGCCGTGCCGGTGGCCCGCTCCAGATCGTTGGACGCGCCGGTGGAGATATCGTCCAGCACCAACTTTTCCGCCACGCGGCCGCCCAGCAGGCCGACGATCTCGTCCTCCATCTGGCGCTTGGTCACGTAGTTTTTATCCTCTTCGGGCAGGCTCATGGTATAGCCGCCGGCCATGCCGCGGGGCACGATGCTGATCTCGTGCACAGGGTCGGCCGTCTCGCTGTAATAGTGGGTGATGGCGTGGCCCGCCTCGTGGTAAGCGGTCAGGCGTTTTTCCTTGGGCGTCACCACGCGGCTCTTCTTCTCGGGGCCGGCCACCACCTTGATGCTGGCCTCCTCGATGTCCTTCTCCGTGATGGCCTTGCGCCCGCGCTTGGCGGCCAGCAGGGCCGCCTCGTTCACCAGGTTTTCCAGGTCCGCGCCCGAGAAGCCGGCCGTGGACTTGGCCACGATGCGCAGCACCACATCCGGCGCCAGGGGCTTGTTGCGGGTGTGCACTTTCAAAATTTCCTCGCGGCCCTTCACGTCGGGCAGGCCCACGTACACCTGCCGGTCGAACCGGCCGGGGCGCAGCAGGGCTTTGTCCAGGATGTCCGCGCGGTTGGTGGCCGCGATGACGATGACCCCCTCGTTGGCGGCAAAGCCGTCCATCTCCACCAGCAATTGGTTGAGGGTCTGCTCGCGCTCGTCATGGCCGCCGCCCAGGCCGGTGCCGCGCTGGCGGCCCACGGCGTCGATCTCGTCGATGAAGATCACGGAGGGGGCGGCCTTCTTGGCCTTGTCAAACAGATCGCGCACGCGGGACGCGCCCACGCCCACGTACATCTCCACAAAGTCCGAGCCGGACATGGTGAAGAAGGGCACGCCGGCCTCGCCCGCGCAGGCGCTGGCCAGCAGCGTTTTGCCGGTGCCCGGAGGGCCCACCAGCAGCACGCCGTGGGGGATGCGGGCGCCCAGGGTGTTAAATTTCTGCTGGTTTTTCAAAAATTCAACGATCTCCTGCAGCTCTTCCTTCTCCTCGTCCGCGCCGGCCACGTCGGCAAAGGTGGCCTTGCGGCCCTGGTCGGCCTGGTCCTTCACCTTGGCGCGGCCCACGTTCATCGCCTTGCCGCCGCCGGCCTGCATATACATGAAGTAGTAGAACGCGCCCATCACCACCACGCTGAGCAGGATGAAGGGGATCATCGTCACCCAGAAGGGCGTTTCGGTGGCGGGCAGGATGTCGTACGTCATCTCGGCGCCGTCGTTCTTTTCCGCGTAGGCGGCGCGGTAATCGTCCAGCTTGTTCACCAGAAGCGCCGGCGCGGGCAGGTTGTACAGGATCTGCCGCCGGGTGCCGTCCACGTAAGTTTCCGCCGGGGCCTGGCCGCCGAAAAGCGAGCCCAGGCCGCCGCCCGTCTGGACGGCGCCGGCGCCTTCCTTTTCCGCCAGGGCCTTGCTAGCCTCCTCGGTCAGGGTCAGCTGGATGGCGCCGTTCTTGAGGTTCAGGGTGAAGTCCGACACCTCGCCGCGCTCAAAATAGCCGACGATCTCTGAATATTTGCGGGATTGCGTGCCGTCGCCGCCGGTGCTGGTCATCACCAGCATCATGATGATAAGGCCCAGCGCCAGCAGGATCAGCAGCCCGTTCGTACCTTTGCGTTTGTTCAAGATCAGTTCCTCTTTCTCCGCGCCCAGCGCGGCGGGCTTATACCGAATAGACTTCCGGTTTCAAGATTCCGATATACGGCAGGTTGCGATATTTTTCATCATAGTCCAGACCGTAGCCCACCACAAATTCGTCGGGCACGGTGAAGCCCACGTAGTCGGCCTGCAAATCCACCTTGCGGCGGCTGGGCTTATCCAGCAGCGTGGCGATGCGGATGGACCGCGGCCCCCGGCTGGTGAGCAGCTCTTTGAGATAATTGAGCGTCATGCCCGAATCGAGGATATCCTCCACGATGAGGATGTCCTTGTCCGCCAGGGGCACGTCCAGATCTTTCACGATCTTGACCACGCCGGAGCTTTTCACGCCGGAGCCGTAGCTGGACACCACCATGAAATCGATCTCCGCCGGGGTGTCGATCTGGCGCATCAGGTCGGCCAGGAACACCACGGCGCCCTTGAGCACCGTGACCATCAGCAAATTTTTGCCTTTGTAATCCTCGGTGATCTTTTGGCCCATCTCCTGCACCTTGGCGCGCAGCTCCTCCTCCGTCAGCAGGATGCGCAGCACGTCGTCTCGCATGTTCTCTCTCATTTTTATATTCCTCCATTTGCCGCCCAGGTGATGACCACGGCGGTTTTTGTGCGGGCGGTGGCGCGGGCCTCCTGGGCAAAGCCAAAGGCGGCCGACCACAACACCGTACTGCCGCGCGCCAGCACGGGCAGCGCGGCCCGCCGGGCGGGCGGGATCTTTTCTTCGGAATACCATTTGCGCAGAGGTTTTTCCACCCCGCGGCCCGCGCGGGCGAAGCGGTCGCCCGGTCTGCGGGTGCGAAAATGTGTATGCTCATATATTCTAGCATAATCGCCGGCAAAATTTAAGCCTTTTTCCGCATCTTTCTCAAGATTTTTCCAGTTTTGTGCTTCCAGCACCCGCACTTGCAGCTGAAAACCGCCGGGAAGGGGCCAGACCCCCGGGGCAAAGGGCAATTCCCACGTTTGTTCCTCCACGGACGCGGGCTCTGCCCGCAGCTGTCCCTGGCACAGACGGAACACGCAGGCGCCGACATCCAGCGCGCCGCCGCCCGCTTCCAGCAGGGCGTACAGGCGCCCGGTGAGGGCGGCCTTTTCCTCGCCCGCCTCTGCGCACAGCAGCCCGCGCAGCGCGGCCTTGCACACGGCCGGCGGCGCGGCGCGCAAAAGGGCCGCGTCGTAAACGCCGTCTTCCCCGCCGCACCGGCGCAGCAGCGCGGCGGCCTGTCCGTCCAGGTAATCCGCCACCTCCCGCATATCGCCGGCAAAGCGCGCCAGCGCCGCGCCGGCGCCGGGGTGCAGGCTTTCCAGCGCCGGCAGCACCTGGTGGCGCGCGCGGTTGCGGGCATAGGCGTCGCCCGCGTTGGTCTCGTCCTCCACGTGGGGCACGCCTTCGGCGGCAAGGTAAGCGAGCACCTGCGCCCGCGTCACTTCCAGCAGGGGGCGCACGTAGGGCCCGCGCACAGGCGGGATACCCGCCGCGCCCCGGGCCGACGCGCCCCGCGCCAGGCGCAGCAGCACGGTCTCGGCCTGGTCGTCCGCCGTGTGGGCCGTGGCCACTTTGGCCTTTTCCGCCGCGGCCAGCCCGTCAAAAAAGGCATAGCGCTGCCGCCGGGCCCAATCCTCGCCCGCGCTGGCGGGCGGCGACAGACGCCGCACAAACAGCGGCACGCCCCGCGCGGCGCACTGGGCGCGCACGAACGCCTCGTCCGCGTCCGCCCGCGCGCCCCGCAAACCGTGGTTCACATGGGCGGCCAGCAGCCGCAGGGAAAGGCGGCGGCTCTCCAAAAACAAAAAATGGAATAATGCCATCGAGTCCGCTCCGCCGGAGAGGGCCACGATGACAGTATCCCCTTGCCGCAGCATGGCCTGCCGCGCCAGAAAGGCGCGGGCGCGGCCGGTGAGTTCACATGTCTCCATGGGTGTAATCCAGGTTGGTGAAGCGCGTGTGGGTGCCGTCCCACGCCAGGTCCACCTTGCCCACCTCGCCGTGACGGTTTTTGGCCACGATGCACTCGGCCACCGTTTTGTCGGCTTCCTCGCTGTTGTCATAATATGCGTCGCGGTACAGGAAAAGCACCACGTCCGCGTCCTGTTCGATGGAGCCGGAATCGCGCAGGTCGCTGAGGACCGGGCGATGGTCGGTGCGGTTCTTTTCCGCCGAGCGGGACAGCTGGCTGAGGGCGATGATGGGCACGTTCAGCTCTTTGGCCATGATCTTCAGGTTCCGCGTGATCTCGCTGATCTCCTGCACGCGGTTTTCGGTGCGCTTGCCCGTGCTCATCAATTGCAGATAGTCCACGATCACCACGCCGATGTCGGGCTTGGCGGGGTCCTGGTTGATGCGGCGGATCTTGGCCTTCATCTCCGGGATGGTGATGTTGGAGGTGTCGTCCAGATAGATGTGGGTGCGGGCCAGCACCTCGCTGGCGCGGGCCAGATCCGTCCAGTTTTCCCCCGTCAGCTTGCCGGTGCGGAAGGCCTGGCTCTCGATGGCGGCCTCGCTGGAGAGGATGCGGCTGACCAGCTGGTCCTTCGTCATCTCCAGGCTGAACACGGCCACGGGCACGTTCTGCTTTTTGGCCACGTTGGTGGCGATGTTCAAAGCAAAGGAGGTTTTGCCCATACCGGGGCGGGCGGCCAGGATGATGAGGTCCGAGCGGCCCAGGCCGGTGAGCATGGTGTCCAGGTAGGTAAAGCCCGTGGGAATGCCCAAATATTTATCTTTGTTGGGGCCGCTGATCTCCTGCAGATGGGCGTAGGTATCCAGGATGACGCTGTTGATGGGCGTGAGGGCCGTGGAATCGCGGCCGGAGCGGATCTCGTAGATCTGCTGTTCGGCGCTCTCCAGCAGAATGTCGGCGTCCGTCTCCTCGCCCGTGCGCTCCAAAATCGTTTTGGCCGCCTGCATCAGCTGGCGCACGCGGTATTTTTCACCGATGATCTTGATGTACGTGTCCGTGTGGCTCAAGGCCGGCACGGTCTCAGCCAGCTGGGTGAGGTACACCTTGGCCTCGTCCTCGGTGGCAAAGACGCCGGCGTCCTGCACGGCCGCCAGCAGCGTGACGAAATCCACCGGGGAGCTGGCCGTGAACAGGCGCATCATCTCGGAGAAGATCTCGCCGTTCTGCCGGGCGTAGAACATCTCCGGCCGCAGGCTCTCCACCATTTTTGGGATCAGCTCCGCGTCGATGAGGGCGGCGCCCAGCACGGCCTGCTCGGCCTCCATGCTGTAGGGCAGGTTGACGCCCAGCGCCTCTAAAGACAGGTTTACTCCTCCGGCCACGCCGCACACCTCCTCTTATCCCCTTTGGCCCGTTTTGTGCGCGGGCGGGGCTTATTCTTCCACGTTCACTTTGATCTTCGCCGTCACCTTGGGATATACTTTCACGTCCACCTCATAGGTGCCGAAATTCTTGATGTCGCCGTCCAGCACGATCTTGCGTTTATCCAGCGTCTGGCCGAAGGCCTTGCCCACGGCCTCGGCGATATCCTTGCTGGTGACGCTGCCGAACAGGCGCCCGCCGGCGCCCGCCTTGGCCTTGATGGTGACGGACTTGCCGTTGATGCTGCCCGCCAAAGCCTGGGCTGCGGCCAATTCCTCGGCGGCGTGATGCTCCACCGCGGCGGCCTTCGTTTTCACTTCGTTCACGGCCGCGGCGTCCGCGGGCACGGCCAGTTTGCGCGGGAAGAGGAAGTTGCGGGCGTAGCCGTCCGACACCTCGTACATCCCGTCTTTTTTCCCAATGGACTTCACGTCCTGTTTCAGCACGACCTTCATCGCGCGTCTCCCCTTTCTGTATGTCCTTTTATCATAGCACGGGCCCGCCGCCGGGGCAAGCGCCTGCCATTCATTTCTTTTTATTCCCTTCCGTCTGGGTGGCGCGGTACTGGGCGATGGCGTCCAGCAGGCGTTGCTTTGCCTCCTCTAGGCTGACATCCCGCAGCTGCACGCCGGCCATGGTCAGGTGCCCGCCGCCGCCCAGCTGTTCCATCACCAGCTGCACATTCACCTCGCCCATGCTGCGGGCGGAGATGTTGATCTGGCCGCCTACGTCCACGGCCACGAAGCTGGCTTCCACGCCGTCGATGGAGAGCAGGTCGTTGGCGGCCTGGGGCACCACCACGTCGTGTTCGGGCGGAAGCTCGCCCGAGACGACCACCGCGCAGCCCAGGTAGATCTCGGCCTCCGTCACCAGCTGGGCCTTGTAGGCATAATCCTGGAAGGAGGAGTTGAACAGGCGCTTCACCGCCTGGGTCTGCGCGCCCATGCGCCGCAGGTAGGCCGCGGCCTCAAAGGTGCGCACGCCCGTGTGCAGCGCGAAATTGCGCGTGTCCAGCATGATGCCCGCCAGCAGGGCCTGGGCCTCGGCCGGCGTCAGTTTGTCCTCCTTGTCGCCGCCCAGGTACTGCAGCAGCTCGGCCACCAGCTCGGACGCCGAGGAGGCGTAAGGCTCGTGATAAAAAATGACGCCGTTGTCGATGTGGCCCACGCATTTGCGGTGATGGTCGATGACCACCACGTTGGCCGCGCTGCGGTACACGTCCTCGCTCTCCAGCAGATAGGGCATGTGGGTGTCCACGATGACCACCAGCGTGCCGGCCTTCACCGCGCCTATGGCCTCGGCCGGCGTCTGGAACTCAGCCTCGCCGGCTTCGCGCATCTCCTCGATGAGGTTCTGCGCCAGGCTGCGGGATTCATCCACCACCACGGCCACGGGCTTGTGGCAGATCTTGGCAAAGCGCGCCATGCCGATGGAGGCGCCCAGGCTGTCCAAATCGGAAGATTTGTGGCCCATCACCAGCACATTGGTACTTTGGCCCATCAGGTCTTTCAGGGCGGCGGCGATGATGCGGCTTTTCACCTTGCTGCGCTTTTCCACCCCGCGGGAGACGCCGCCGAAGAAGGAGAATCCCTCGGCCGTGCACACGGCGGCCTGGTCGCCGCCGCGGCCCAGGGCCATGTCCAGCGCCTGGGCGGCCATCTCCTCGCCCTGGGCCAGGGTGCCCGCCAGGCGGCCCACGCCGATGGACAGCGTCACCTGGACGCCCTCGTCGCCGCTGAAGCCGCGCACCGTGTCCAGGATGGCAAAGCGCGCCTTCACGATGTCCTGCATGTGGCGCTCCTCCACCACCGCCAGGTAGCGGGCCGAGCCCACGCGCCGCAGAAAGCCGGTGGTGGTGCCGATGAACTGCTCCAGCGCGGCCTCCACCTGGCCCATGATGCGGGTGCGCTCGGCCTCCCGCAGCTCTTTTAAAATTTCGTCGTAGGTGTCCACTTCCAGCAGCATCACGCTGGGGCGGCTGGCCAGGTATTCGCCCGCCTGGCGCTTGAGGACCGTGTTGTTCACAAAGTACAGCACGTGCATGTCGCCCTGGGCCAGCACCGCGCCGTACACGGTGTAGCGCTGGCCGCCGAAGCTGAAATCCTGGCCCTTTTTCTCGGACGCGGCGGCCAGGTCCAGGCCGGGCAGCACCCGCTCCACCGGCAGCAGGCAGGTGTCCTCGCCGCCCGTGAGCTCGGCCAGATAAGCGTCGTTATACCAGGCGACGCGCCCCTCGGTGAGCACCAGCACCGGCAGTTCCAGCGCCGCCAGGCTGCTGCGCGCCATGTCCTCCTCGCCGCCGCGCAAAAAGCGCGCCAGCATGCGCCGGAAATGGCGCAGGAACAGCACCAGGCCCAGGCCCCACACCACCAGCACCGCGATCACCACGAGCAGATACTGAGGCTTCGCCGCGGCCAGGGCGATGCACAGCACCAGGCAGGCGCCGCTGAGCAGCGCCAACGCCGTATCCAGGGCCCAAAAGCGTTTTTTCATGGGGTACACCTCACTTGCGGCGCCCCGCGGGCGCCCGGTCATCGAGCGGTCAAACATCCATCAGGATGGGCAGGATCATGGGGCTGCGCTTGGTTTTGCGGTACACGTAAGACGACACGGCCTCGCGGATGCGCGTTTTCACGCTGCCAAAGTCCCGCAGGTCGGCGGTGGTCATGCGGCCCAGGGCGTCGCGCACCACTTCGCGGGCGCCGGCCAGCAGCTCTTCGCTTTCGCGCACATACACGAAGCCGCGGGTGACGATGTCCGGCCCGGCCAGCACATAGCCGGAGGCCGCGTCCAGCGTGGCCACGATGATGACCAGGCCATCCTCGGACAAATGCCGGCGGTCCCGCAGCACGATGCTGCCCACGTCGCCCACGCCCAGGCCGTCCACCATGACGGCGCCGGCGGGCACGCTGTCGCCCATGGCCATGCCGTCTTTGGAGAGGATGATGCAGTCGCCGTTCTCGGCGATGCAGATGTTCTCCTCGGGCACGCCCACGGCGGCGGCCGTCATGGCGTGTTTCTTCAAATGTTTATATTCGCCGTGCACGGGCAAAAAGTACTGGGGCTGGGCCAGGGTGAGCATCAATTTCTGCTCTTCCTGGCAGGCGTGGCCCGACACGTGCACGTCGTACATGGATTCGTAAATGACCTCCGCGCCCAGGCGCAGCAGGCCGTTGACCACTTTCGTCACCATCTTCTCGTTGCCGGGGATGGGCGTGGCCGAGATGATGATGAAGTCGCCCTGGCCGATGCGCACCTGGCGGTGGCTGGCCATGGCCATGCGGGACAGGGCGCTGAGAGGCTCGCCCTGGCTGCCCGTGGTCACCAGCACCACCTTTTCGGGCGGGTATTTGTTGATCTCCTCGATGTCGATCAGCGCCCCGTCCGGCGCGTGGAGATAGCCCAGCTCCTGCGCCATCTCGGTGTTGTTGACCATGCTGCGGCCGGACACGGCCACCTTGCGGCCCTGGGCCACGGCCAGGTCGATGATCTGCTGCACGCGGTACAGGTTCGAGGCAAAGGTGGCGATGATGATGCGCTTTTTCTCGGCCCGGCGGAACAGGTTGGCAAAGCTGTCGCCCACCTTGTGCTCGGTGGCGGTGAAGCCCGGGCGCTCGGCGTTGGTGGAGTCGCTCAGCAGCGCCAGCACGCCCTTGCGGCCGTACTCGGCGATGGCGGCAAGGTCCGTGGGGCCGCCGCTGATGGGCGTGTAATCCACTTTAAAGTCGCCCGTCTGGATGATGACGCCGGCCGGGCACTCGATGGCAAAGGCCACCGCGTCCGGGATGGAGTGGTTCACGTGGATGGGCTCGATGGTAAAGCAGCCCAGTTTGAATTTGCGCTTGGGGGTGATCTCCACCAGTTTGGTGCTGCCCAGCAGGCCGTGCTCCTCCAGCTTGTTGCGGATGAGGCCCAGGGTGAGCCGGGTGGCGTACACGGGCAGGTTGCACTCCTTCAGCAGATAGGGCAGGCTGCCGATGTGGTCCTCGTGGCCGTGGGTGATGATGATGCCCTTGATGCGGTCCCGGTTCTGCACCACGTAGCTGAAATCCGGGATGACGAGGTCGATGCCGTACATGTCGCTGTCCGGGAACACCAGGCCGCAGTCCACCATCAGCATGTCGCCCTGGCACTCGTACAAGGTGACGTTCTTGCCTACCTCGCCCAAGCCGACCAGAGATCGGAAGAGCGTCGTGTAGGGAAAGAGTGTCTTCGCCTGTGTTGATCTCG
>CAJMEU010000108.1 GCA_905212515.1 uncultured Oscillospiraceae bacterium
AGATGCCACTGCCATTTTCCATCCGCAGGTTGGCACGCTGACCGTCAATGGCGGCAAAATTGAAGGCTTGGCCGGTGTGCAGTTTACTGGCGCGGGCAAAGTGATCATCAACGGCGGCACCATCACTGCCAAGGAACCTTATACGGAGTTCCCTGCGAAAGATGTGGCGGAGGGTGACGGCAGTTTACACGACGGCGCCGCGTTGTCCCTGGTGACCCGCGGAGGCGGTTATCAGGGTGAAGGGCAAACCATGACCGCTGAGATCAACGGCGGCGTTTTGACAAGTACTTATAATGCGGCTGTCGCCACTTATCGAGTGGCGAAGAAAGACGGAATGTGGAAGGTAGGCAATGCTTCCGGGTTTGCTGGAAGCAAATTGGCCGCACTGACCATCAAGGGCGGCACCTTCACCAGCGGCGCGCAAAAAGCAGCTTTGGAAATTGATGAGGTGGACGCATCCGGTAAAGCCTCCCTTTCCGGCGGCACCTTCAATACCGACGTAAGTGCCTACCTGGCGGATGGGTATAAGCTCACCCAGCAGGGCGGTAAATATGTTGTGTCAGATGATATGGCGGCCGCCATTGGAAATAAAAAATTCTCTACTTTAGCCGCAGCCCTTGCGGAGGCGGGCAACACGCAGAGCACCATCAGCTTGCTGAACGATGTAACGGAAGATGTCACCGTCGCGGCAAGTCAAAATATCATTTTGGACCTGGACGGCCATAAGATGACCAATAAAGGCGGCCACACCATTACCAACAGCGGCACGCTGGTTATCAAAGACAGCAGTGCCGCTAAAACCGGTACGGTGGATAATGTTACCCATGGTAGAGGCGCATTGGTGAACAATGGCACGGTTACGCTGGAAGGCGGCACTTTTACTCGCAGCGCGGAAGCAAGCCAAACGCCGGGTAATAGTGGTGGCAATAGCTGGTATGTGATTCAGAACAAGGGTACCATTGCTGAGATCAAAGAAGGTGTACATATCGTTTCGAACGGATATTACAGCTCTTTGATTTGCAATGTGGGCACAAGCAGCAAACATGCCCGCATTGAGAAGATCAGTGGCGGTGAATTTAAACACAATTTCGTTGTGCTGAAAAACGACGATTACAGCGAAATCGGCGAGATCAGCGGCGGTACGTTTACTGTGGGCGCAGGCGCCACTCAAACGGCTTTGTTGCTGAACTATGGCACTGTGAATAAAATTTCCGGCGGCACCTTTACCAACGAAGGTGAATGGTCTGTTATTGCTTGTTCAAACTGGAAATCGGATGTAAGCGCACCGATTGTCGGTAAAATCGAAAATATTTCCGGCGGCACTTTTACAGCCACGGGAAATGGCTCAGTGCTGGGTGTGACAGTCCCTGAAAAAGAGGCTGATCGTGGCCCGGTTGCGCCGGAACTGAAAGTTACCAGCGGTACGTTCACAGGGAAGCTTACCAAAACGAATGCAATTGAGGGGGCCAAGTTGGAGGTCACCGGCGGTACCTTTAATACGGCCGATGTGAACGACTATGTGGCCAAGAATTACATGGCCGTACCCAACGAGGACGGCAAGTATGTAGTGGGCGAAAAAAAGGTTGCAGAAAAGCCAGCCGTGGAAGTGCCTGCTGACACCACTTTGAATCAGGAGCAACAAGAAGCGGTGACAACGGCTGTAGAGGGCATCAAGCCTGACGCCGTGGCCGATAAAGTGGACGGCGCGGCGCTGGCCGAAGAGTTGTCCAAAAAACCTGAAGTGCCCAAGCCTGACACAGAGAATGAAGAAACGACGAAAGTGGAACTGGGCCTGCAGGTAACGGTGAAAAATGACACCAAGCTTGACGGCGATGAGAAAGTGCTTTCCCTGGATGTCAAGCCGGTGGCGACCATCACAGTGCTGGATAAGAACGGGAATGAGGTTCAAGGTACAACGCCTGCAACGGTTCCCGTGGCCAATGAGACCGTGACGGCGACGAAAGAGGAGCCCATCGCCCTGGCCATCCCGCTGCCCAGCGGCTTTGTGCAGGACAAGACTGAAGCGGAAGCTTTGGTCATCAAGCACACGGCGGATGACGGCACAGTGCAGTATTTGACGCCCTTGGTTGCGGAACAAAGTGGAAGCTTTACGTTGACGGTCAATCTCACGCATTTCAGCAACATCACCATCAAAAACAAGGTAACGGCTGACGGCCTGACCATCAGCCCGGCGAAGCTGAACGCGACCACGGGCAGCCCCGTGCGGCTGACGGCGACGCTGACGCCCGCGGACGCGACCGAGAATATCACCTGGAGCTCCAGCGATGAGACCATCGCGACTGTAAACGGGAAAGGTGAGGTACTGCCCCTCAAGCCCGGCACGGTGACCATCACCGCGAAGTCGGACAGCGGCCAAACGGCCACGGCCGAAGTGACCATCACCAACCCGGCGGTCATCATTCCCGACACAGGCATCAAGCTGGACAAAGCCAGCCTGGAGCTGGAACCGGGCAAGACGGGCGTGCTGAAAGCCACCCTGACGCCGTCCAACGCCACCTACAAGTACATCTTCTGGGAGAGCAGCGACGAGAAAGTGGCCACGGTCAGCGACGGCGGCCTGGTGACGGCCGTTGCCGAGGGCACCGCCACCATCACGGCCAAAAGCTGGTACGGCAACACTGCCACCTGCGAAGTGACGGTGAAGAAGGCGGACGTGCCCACGCCGCCGGACCCGGTGGACCCCTGGCCCACGGAAGGTCTGGAAGGGTTCGTGACGCGGTGCTACCGCGTGGCGCTGGGCCGCGACCCGGATAAGGCTGGCCACGCGGACTGGGTGCGCTGGCTGAAAGACGGCACGGTGGACGCGACGTCCTGCACCTACGGCTTTGTGTTCAGCAAAGAGATGAACAACAAAAACCTCTCGGATGAGGACTTCGTCAAGACCCTGTACCGGTTGTTTATGGACCGTGAAGGGGAGGCCACGGGCGTGGCGTTCTGGACCAAGTATCTGAAGGACGGCCACAGTCGTCTGGAAGTGTTCAACGGGTTCACGGACAGCGTGGAGTTTGCCCGCATCAAAGCGAGCTACGGCATCAAATAAATAGCAAAAGCAAAAGGGACGCCCCATCCAGGGCGTCCCTTTTTTTATGGTGGATGTTACTGTGCCATCTCCCGCGCCACGTCGTCCTCGCAGGCTTTCATGGCCGCCAGCGTCTTGTCCAGCAGGGTGTCCAATTCCCACCCCAGCCGTTCGGCGCCGGCGCGGATCACCTCGCGGCTGCATCCGGCGGCAAATTTTTTGTCCTTGAATTTCTTTTTCAGGCTGGCCAGCTCCATGTCCTGGCAGCTTTTCGCGGGCCGCATACGCGCGGCCGCGCCGATCAGCCCGGTCAGTTCGTCGCAGGCAAACAGCACTTGTTCCATGGGATGGGTGGGCTCCACGTCGCTCACCAGGCCGTAGCCATGGCTGCACACCGCGTGCACCAGCTTTTCGTCCGCCCCGATCTCCGCCAACAGCTCCGGCGCCTTTTGGCAGTGCTGGTCCGGGTAGGCCTCCCAGTCTACGTCGTGCAGCAGGCCCGCCAAAGCCCAGAAATCGGCCTCGTCGGCATAACCCTGGTCGGCGGCGAACCAGCGCATCACGCCCTCCACCGTGTAGGCGTGCTGCAAATGGAAGGGCTCCTGGTTGTACTTTTTTAAAAGCGCCGCGGCGCTTTCCCGTGTGATCATGTGCATTCACATCCTTTGCTCCATTTTGTGCCCATTATAGCACGTTCGGATGAAAAGGAAAAGAAATTGCTGACAAAATAGCGGGCGCGTGTTATAATAGCCTCGTCCACAACAAAATACCTGCATGCGGGCGGATACGGGGAAGTCGGGTGAAAATCCCGCGCGGTTCCGCCACCGTGATGCTGCTTCGGCAGCCAAGTCGGGTCTACGTGCCCGCATGCGTACCAAACCTACGGGGCAATGGGTGGCGTACAGGGAAGCGGGCCTTTCTGGGGCTTTTCTTCGTTGTCCACCCTTCTGCCAAAGGCAGAGGGGTTTTGTTTTGGCACCAATTTGTGAAAAAAGGGAGCGTTCGACAATGGAGAAGAACAAAAAACAGGGCGGCTTGATCGCCGTGGCCGTGGTGGCTTTGGTGGCCGTGCTGATGATCGCCGCCTGGTTTCTGCTGAAACCGCCCGCCCAGGCCGGCGGCAAAACCATCGAGGTACAGGTGGTGTTCGCCGATCAAACCACCAGGGATCACACCATCACCACCGACGCCGAATATCTGCGCGGCGCGCTGGAACAGGAGAAGTTGATCGAAGGCGAGGAGAGCCAGTACGGCGTGTTCGTCAAAACGGTGGACGGCGTGACGGTCGACGACTCAAACCAGGATTGGGACAGCTTCACCAAGGACGGCCAGATGCTGGACACGGGCGTGGACTCCACCCCCATCGCGGACGGCGACCATTTTGAGATCACCCTGACGGTCGGCTACTGATGCAACACCGCTTCACCGTCCGCGAGCTGTGCGTCTGCGCGCTGCTGGGGGCCATGGTCCACGCGGCCAAGTTCGCCATGTCCTTCCTGCCCAATATCGAGCCGGTGACCCTGCTGCTGGCCGTGTATGCCGTGGCCCTGGGCGGGCGGCGGGCCATGGCGGCCGCGGCGGTGTTCGTGGGGCTGGAAGGGCTTTTGTACGGCTTTGGGCTGTGGTTTTGGTGCTACGCCTACGCCTGGCCCCTGTGGGTGCTGGCGGCCTGGCTGCTGCGCCGCTGCGAAAGCCGGCTGGTGTGGGCGGCCGCGGCCGGCGCCTATGGGCTGTGCTTCGGCGCGCTGTTCGCCCTTCCGTATTTGTTCATCGGCGGGCCGGCCATGGCGCTGTCCTACTGGGTCAGCGGGATTCCCTGGGACATCCTGCACGGCACAGGCAATTTCGTGCTGTTTTTGTGCCTGATGAGGCCCCTGACGGGGGCTTTTCGCGCCATGCGCCAAAAAATACGCTTATAAAATCAATAAAAAACACCGTTTTTTGCTTTGATCTGCAATAAAAACGGTGTTTTTTGATGGTTTTTTGGGCCTGTTTTTCAGGGCAGGAACAGGCGCAGCAGCCTTTCCTTGACACGAGTATAGGGCTGATAGCGCACGGGCAGGTCCAGCCAGATGGCCTTATCCACCACGGCGGCCTGGTGGCTGAAGGTGTCGAAGCTGTCCTTGCCGTGATAGCCGCCCATGCCGCTTTCCCCCATGCCGCCGAAGGGCATGCGGCTGGTGGCCAGATGGATGACCGTGTCGTTCACGCAGGCGCCGCCGAAGCGGCAGCGGGCCAGCACCTCCCGGGCCAGAGATTGGCTGCGGGTGAACACATACAGCGCCAGCGGCCGGGGCCGCCCGCCGATAAAGGCCAGGGCTTCGGGCAGGCTTTCATAGGTCAATACCGGCAGGATGGGCCCGAAGATCTCCTCCTGCATCACCGGGTCGCCGGGGGCGGCGCCGGCCAGCACCGTGGGCTCGATCTGCAGCGTCTGGGCCCGGTGGCCGCCGCCGTGGGCCACGGCCTGGCCCTGCAAAAGGCCCAGCAGGCGGGCGAAGTGCTTCTCGTTCACGATGCGGCCGTAGTCCGGATTTTCCAGGGGCGCTTCGCCGTACATCTCCCGGATGGCCGCTTTCAGCTTGGCCACAAAGGCGTCCTTCACCGCCGCGTGGCACAGCACGTAGTCCGGGGCCACGCAGGTTTGGCCGCAGTTGAGATACTTGCCGAAGGCGATGCGCCGGGCGGCGATGTCCAGGTCCGCCGTCTTGTCCACGATGCAGGGGCTTTTACCGCCCAGTTCCAGCGTCACCGGGCACAGGTGACGGGCCGCTTTCTCCATCACCATGCGGCCCACGTCCACGCTGCCGGTGAAAAAGATGTGGTCAAACGCCTCGTCCAGCAGGGCCGCGTTTTCAGCGCGCCCGCCCTCCACCACGGCCACATACTCCGGCGGGAACAGCCCGCCGATGATCTTCGCCAGCACATGGCTGGTGGCCGGCGCGTAGGCCGAGGGCTTCACCACCGCGCAGCACCCGGCCGCCATGGCGCCGGCCAGGGGGTCCAGCGTCAGCAGCACCGGGTAGTTCCACGGGCTCATGACAAGCACACAGCCCTTGGGCTTGGCCAGCGTATAGCTGCGGGCGGGGAACTGGGCCATGGGCGTGGCGGCGCGCCGGGGCGCGGCCCAGCGGCCCAGATGGCGGCGCAGATAGGCGATCTCGTCCAGCGCCAGGCCCACCTCGCACATGTGGGATTCAAAGGCGCTTTTGCCCAGGTCCTGGCGCAGGGCGGCGCACAGCTCGGACTCGGCGGCGCGCACGGCGCGCTCCAGCGCCGTCAAAGCGCCGCGGCGGAAGGAGAGGGGCAGGGTTTTGCCCGAGGAAAAGAAATCCTTTTGGCAGGCGGTCAGCTGGGAAAGTTCCATCACAGAACGCTCCTTTCCATGGAAGACAATGCTCTTTGCTGTCAGTATAACACACCCGGGCGCAAAAAAGAAGTTTTTCGCGCTTCGTCTAGTGGCGCACTTGCCATGAAACGCAAAATATGGTAGTATAAATACTGCTAAGGTGGTGGATATTTGATGGGTGAGACATTTACCCCTCTTGCGCGCAGCCGCGCAAGTTATTACTGCAAGGGCAGCCCCGTCCACTTCGTGATGGTGGAGCTGTTCAAAATGGAGAGCACCGGCGAGACGGTGGTCACCCTGACGTTCAAAAACCTGTATTCCCACCCCATCCGCAGCTTCACGGCCCATTATTGCTGCAAAAGCCGTGCCGGCGAGGTGCTGGGGGAGGATGATTTTGAGTATAAAGACGTTTCGGCCAGCGAGGGCGCGTGCTTCGGCAGCGACGAGGGCGTGTTCATCAGCGACGAAATGCTGGGCAGCGTGGAAGTGAGCCTGGTGAGCGTGGTGTACGACGACGGCGTGCTGCACAGCCTGCGGCGCTGCCCGCCAGTGGCCCTGCCCGCCCTGCGCCCGCTGCACGCCGGCGTGCGCGCGGCCGTGCGCGACGCCATGGGCGTGCGCGCCCTGAAGTACATGCCCGAGGAGACGGCCGACGGCTGGCGCTGCGCCTGCGGCGGCTTCAACTACAACGCCGGCCGGGGCAAGTATCAATGCAGCGAGTGCGGCGCCGACAAAGCCGCGCTGCAGGCGGCCGTGCAGGCGGCGCTGCGCCAGGCGCGGCCCCAGCAGCCCATGTATGACGCGGGCGGGGATTTCGCGGGCGAGCCCGTGCCCCACGCCCAGCCGCGCCGCCCCCATGAATATGGGACCCAGTAACGGGGCAAGATGCCCCCAGGAAGCCGCGCCGGGGCCGGGGGGCTGGCGGCGCGCGGTGTGGTTTGCCGGCCGCCAAAAGCCCCCGCTGGGGGGCGGGCGCACCCCCCGCGCCCCCGGGGGCCGCGGGATGCCGTTCGGTTTCCCGCAGCGCTTTTTCCGGCGCAAAACAGGCGGCCCTGCGCACTGCGCACACAAAAGCGCCTGTTTTTGCCGCCAAGCGTTTGCCTGCCCGGCACAGGGCCCGCGCAGGCAAACGGGAACGCCTGTTTTTCAACAGCCTGAGCCGGCCGGGCCGGCAACCAGTTTATATGTGGAGGAACCTTCATGGCAAAAAGATCGGCCGCGTACACCAATGAAAGCATCACCAGCCTCAAGGGCGCCGACCGCGTGCGCAAGCGGCCGGGGGGATATTTCGGCTCCGACGGCGTGGACGGCTGCGCCCATTCCATCTTCGAGATCATCTCCAACGCCATCGACGAGGCGCGCCAGGGCTTTGGCGACCGCATTTTGGTGACCAAGTACGCCGACGGTTCGGTGGAGGTGGAGGACTTCGGCCGCGGCATGCCCGTGGACTATAATAAGAATGAAGAGCGCTACAACTGGGAGCTGCTGTTCTGCGAGATGTACGCCGGCGGCAAGTACGAGGCCGGCGGCGACAACTACGAATACTCCCTGGGCCTCAACGGCCTGGGCCTGTGCGCCACCCAGTACGCCTCCGAGTGGATGACGGCCGACATCTGGCGCGACGGCTTCCACTACCATCTGGAGTTCCGGAAGGGCGAGAACGTGGGGGGCCTTTCCAAGGAGCCCGCGGGCCGCAGGAAGACCGGCTCGAAGATCCGCTGGAAGCCCGACCGCGCGGTGTTCACCGACATCAACGTGCCCACGGCTTACTACCTGGACACCATCAAGCGCCAGGCCGTGGTCAACGCCGGCGTCACCTTCGTGTTCACCGACGAGACGGCCGAGGGCGGCAAGGCCGAGACGGTTTTTTATTATGAAAAGGGCATCGAGAACTATGTGGAGGAGATCGCCGGCCTGGACAGCCTGACGCCCGTGCGCTTCTGCCAGAGCCAGGCCGAGGGCAAGGACCGGGAGGACAGGCCCGCCTACAAGGTGAAGATGAGCGCCGCCTTCTGCTTCTCCAACAAAAACCAGCTTTTGGAGTACTACCACAACTCCTCCTACCTGGAGCACGGCGGCAGCCCGGACAAAGCGGTGAAAACGGCCTTTGTGGCCCAGATCGACGGGCTGCTGCGGCAGAAGGGCCTGTACAAGAAAAACGACACCAAGATCAAATTTGAGGATATCCAGGACTGCCTGATCTTCGTCTCCAGCTCCTTCTCCACCCAGACCAGCTATGAGAACCAGACCAAAAAGGCCATCACCAACCGATTCATCCAGCAGGCGATGACCGAGTTTTTGAAGCACAACCTGGAAGTGTACTTCATCGAAAAGCCGGACGAGGCGCAGAAGATCGCCCAGCAGGTGCTGATCAACAAGCAGAGCCGCGAGCACGCGGACCAGGTGCGCCAGGGCACGAAAAAGACGCTGACGGAAAAGATCGACATCGCCAACCGGGTGCAGAAGTTCGTGGACTGCCGCACGAAGGACCTTGCCAGGCGCGAATTGTACATCGTGGAGGGCGATTCGGCCCTGGGCGCCGTCAAGACCAGCCGCGACAGCGAGTACCAGGCCATCATGCCCGTGCGCGGCAAGATCCTCAACTGCCTCAAGGCCGATTACGACCGCAATTTCAAAAGCGACGTCATCACCGACCTGATCAAGGTGCTGGGCTGCGGCGTGGAGCTGACCGGCAAGGCGAAAAAAGACCTTTCCAGCTTCAACCTGGACAACCTGCGCTGGAACAAGGTGGTCATCTGCACGGACGCGGGCGTGGACGGCTATCAGATCCGCACGCTGATCCTCACCATGATCTACCGCCTGGTGCCCACGCTGATCAACGAGGGATACGTGTATATCGCCGAATCCCCCCTGTATGAGATCCAAAGCAAGGGCCGCACCTACTTTGCCTACACCGAGCAGGAAAAAACGGAATTTTTGCAGCGCATCGGCAAGGACAAGTACACCATCCAGCGCTCGAAGGGCCTGGGTGAGAACGACCCGGAGATGATGTGGCTGACCACCATGAACCCGGAGAGCCGCCGGCTGATCAAAGTGAGCCCCGCGGACGCCGAGCGCACGGCGCAGGTGTTCGACCTGCTGCTGGGCGACAACCTGGCCGGCCGCAAGGAGCATATCGCCAACCACGGCTACGAATATCTGGACGAGCTGGACGTGTCTTAAAAGAGGGAGAAAATGGCTAAAAGAACTGCGAAAAAGCAAATAAAACCCGCGCGGCCCCAGCTGGGCGACGCGGTGGAGATCCTGGACGCGGGCAGCGTGCTGGACCAGCCCATCATCGACACGCTGGAGACAAACTACATGCCCTACGCCATGAGCGTGATCGTCTCCCGCGCTTTGCCGGAGATCGACGGCTTCAAGCCCGCCCACCGCAAGGTGCTGTACACCATGTACCAGATGGGCCTTTTGAAAGGCGCGCGCACCAAAAGCGCCAACATCGTGGGCAACACCATGCACCTGAACCCCCACGGGGATCAGGCCATTTACGAGACCATGGTGCGCCTGGCCCGCAGCAACGAGAGCCTGCTGGTGCCCTATGTGTCCGGCAAGGGCAACTTCGGCAAGGCGTACAGCCGCGATATGGCCTACGCCGCCGCCCGTTATACCG
>CAJMEU010000109.1 GCA_905212515.1 uncultured Oscillospiraceae bacterium
GTAGGTGGTGTAGGCCGGGCCGCCGAACATGGCGGCCAGCATGGTGGCCAGGCCGTCGCCCAGCAGGGTGCGGTGCAGGCCCGGGTCAGCCAGATAATTTTTCTCGCAGGTGGCGCTGATGGCGGCGATGTCGCCGATGTGCTCCATCATAGTGGCCAAGGCGATGGGCGCGATGGTGATGCAGGCGCTGATGCTGAAGTGGGCAAACGAGGACGGGTGCACGGCCACGCCGAACCAGGGCGCCGCGCCGATAGCCGCAAAGTCCACCTCGCCCATGAACAGGGCCACGATGTAAGACACCACGATGCCGATGAGGATGGGCAGGATCTTCACCATACCCTTACCCCAGATGTTGCACACCACGATCACCGCCAGGGCGATCATGGCCAGCAGCCAGTTTTCCGAGCAGTTGGAGATGGCGCTGGGCGCCAGGATAAGGCCGAGGGAGATGATGATGGGGCCCGTGACCACCGGCTGGAAGAACCGCATGATCTTCTTGACGCCGAAAATTTTGATAAGGCCGGACATGATCACATAGATGAGGCCTGCCGCCACCACGCCGCCGCAGGCGTAGGGCAGCAGTTCCACGTTGGGCGAACCGTCGGCCAGGCGGGGCGCCACGGCGGCGTAACCGCCCAGGAAAGCAAAGCTGGAGCCCAGGAACGCAGGCACCTTGCCCTTGGTGATCAGATGGAACAGCAATGTGCCCAGGCCGGCCATCAGCAGTGTGGTGGACACATCCAGGCCCGTGATGATGGGCACCAGGACCGTGGCGCCGAACATGGCGAACGTGTGCTGGAAGCCCAAAATCAGCATTTTGGGCACGCCCAGCTTGCGCACGTCATAAATCGCGTCGCCGCCGAGCGAAACTTGTTTTTTCTCTTCACTCATAATACTTCCTCCTCTTTTGCGTCTGTGTGAACACGCGTTTATCCAAACATCCTGCCGGATGTACAGACCCCTGCCGGCGGGCAAAAAAAATCGGCATCACCGCAGTCACTGCGGGAAATGCCGACAAATCTCTTTGCCCACTGGAAACGGAAACGCCAAGCAAGGCATCTCAGCCTGCCGCAAGATGCCAAAAGGAAAAGCCGCAATGCCCTGCTTCTCCATGGACGCGTTCCCCTTTCATTTACACTTTTCCTATCATAGCACACCCGCCTTTTCGTTTCAAGTGTCATTTTTCGGCACGAGCAAAAAAATCCGCATGCTTTTTTATGCGTGATTTTTTTCCAGCTGAACGCGCATCTCCTCCAAAGCTTTTTTCTCAATGCGGCTCACATAGCTGCGGCTGATCTTTAAAATGTCCGCCACCTGCTGCTGGGTCAGGGGCTTTTCCCCCGTCAGGCCGTACCGCAGGATCACGATCTGCCGCTCGCGCCCCGACAGCCGGTCCACTACGCTGTGCAGGGTGCGGGCCTCCTCCTTTTTCTCATAATCCTCGTGCACGTCAAAGGTGTCCGCCATGATGTCGTTCAGCGTCAGGCTGTTGCCGTCCCTGTCGCTGTCGATGGGCTCCTGGATGGAGATGTCGTTCTGGCTTTTTTTGCCTGCGCGGAACTGCATCAAAATTTCGTTTTCGATGCAGCGGGCCGCATAGGTGGCAAACCGGGCGCCTTTGGTGTTGTCGAAGCTGCCCACCGCCTTGATCAGGCCGATGGTGCCTACACTGATGAGATCCTCCTGTTCCATATTGGAGGAATAATACTTTTTCACAATGTGGGCCACCAGGCGCAGATTGTGCCGGATCAATTTGTCCCGGGCCTCCATGTCGCCGGCCTTGTATGCTTCGAAGGCCTCGATCTCCTCCCGCGCCGTAAGCGGCTTTGGGAAGCTGCTGCTTTCCAGATGCAGCGCAAAATACAGGATATGGCTGGCGATAAAGCTCAAAATGGCACTGAACATGGCCCACTCCCCCTTTTCCACCAGTTTATGGGGGAGGGTTCGTCCAATATGTGCGGCATGTGCGGCATTTCCGCCTTGCCTTTGGTTTTTCCCGTATCTTGGCAAAGCGGCTTGACCGTGGTATGATATTGCCCGGGAGGCGACGCGTATGCAGTACGATCTGGTGGAAGAGGGCGTTTTCCTCGCCCGCCCCAACCGTTTTATCGTCCATGTGGCGCTGCCGGAGGGAACGGTGGTGTGCCACGTAAAAAACACCGGCCGCTGCGCCGAATTGCTGGTGCCCGGTGCGGCGGTCTTCGTGCAGCGCTTTCCTCCCGACAGCCCGCGCAAGACAAAATTCGATCTCATTGCCGTGCGCAAAGGGGGGCTGCTGGTCAACATCGACAGCCAGGCGCCCAACAAGGCTTTCGGCGAATTTTTGCGCGCCGGGCGCGTGCCCGGGCTTCCCGCCCCCACCTTGGTGCGTCCCGAGAGCGTTTGGGGCGATTCGCGTTTTGATTTTTATGCGGAGCAAGGCGCCGGGCGCTTTTTCCTTGAGGTCAAGGGCGTCACTTTGGAGGAAAACGGCGCCGCCCTTTTCCCCGATGCCCCCACCGAACGGGGCGTCAAACATCTGCATGAGCTGAGCCGCGCCGCCCAGGAAGGGTTTGGCGCTTACGCGGTATTTGTTTTACAGATGAAAGGCATGCACACCTTTGCCCCCAACACGGCCACACATCCCGCTTTTGCCCAGGCCCTGCGGGACGCCCGCGCCGCCGGGGTCACATTGCTGGCCTATGACTGCATGGTTCGGCCGGACGCCATGGCGCTGGACGCGCCGGTGCCCATCCTGTTATAAACAGACGTACAGGCGGCCGGGATATCCACCCGGCCGCCTGTCTCTTTATTTTATTCTGCCTGGTAGATGGTCTCGCCCCGTTTGATGGTCTCCAGCACCTGGATGTCCCGGATGGCCATGGGGTCCACCCGCAGCGGGTCGTCTGAGAGGATGACCAAATCGGCCAGTTTGCCCGGCTCCAGCGTCCCCTTCTGCCGCTCCTCAAAATACTGGTAAGCCGCGTTCACCGTCACGGCTTTCAGCGCTTCCAGAGGGCTGATGCGCTCCTCCGGCCCCAGGGGCACGCCCGCCTTTGTCAGCCGGTTCACTGCACACCACACCGTCTCCAGCATATCCGGCTCGATCACCGGCGCATCCTGATGAAACGTGAACAGGATGTGCTCTTTCAGCGCCGAGGCCGCACAACTGATGCGCGCGGCGCGCGCAGGGCCAAAATTGCGGATATGCACGTCTCCCCAATGGTAGACATGGCCCACAAAGAAGGAGGGGATCATGCCGATCTCCCGCAGGCGCGGCAGCTGATCCCGGTCCAGCAGCTGCGCGTGGATCATCACCGGGCGGATGTCCGGCGCGTCGTCCAGTTCGCCCAAGGCCTTGGTGAACATATCCAGGTACTGCTGCGCCGCCGCGGCGCCGTTGCAGTGGGCCAGCAGCTGGCGGCCTTCCCGCAGGGCGCGGCGAATATGGGTCAGCAGCTGTTCATCCGTCAGCGTGGGATAGCCGCGGTAGCCGCCTTCGGCGTTCTTGTACGGCGTGCGCATCCAGGCGGTACGCGCCTGGGGAGAGCCGTCCAGGAAAGTTTTGTACCCGCCGATCTTAAAGTGCTGTTTGTATTGGTCGATATGGTCATGGAAGGTATCCAGGAACGTTTCGCAGTCCCGCAAATCCGCACAGGCCACCGTGTCCAGGAACAAGGCGTCCTTTTCCAGCAAAAATCGGTACAGCGGCACCATCACATCCACCACCATGCCGTCCTGCACTGTGGTGATGCCATGGCTGGCATAGCATTGCTGCGCTTTGGTATACAGGGCCAGCAAGTCCTGCGGGCTGGGCAGCGGCACGCGCTGCAGATAATTGACGAAGGCGTTCTCCTCCATATAACCAGTGAGCTGCCCCTGCGCGCGGCCGATCTTTCCCCCTGCCGGGTCCGGCGTGTCCGCCGTGACGCCCAGTTCCCGCAGTGCCTGCGTGTTGAACACGCCCGTATGGCCCGACTTATGCTGCAGCACCAGCGGGTTTTCCGGCGCCGCGCGGTCCAGCACCTGGCGGTCCGGCGGGCAGCCTTCGGCCAATTGGTTGTGGTCGTACCCCTTGGCCGTCACCCACTGGCCGGCCGGGATCTCCTTTTCATGAATGAAGGCCTTTATCTTGTCCACCAGTTCGTCGTAGCTGCGCGCCTCTTCCAGCGGGACTTGCTGTAGCGCGGTGGCATAATTGGACAGGTGGCTGTGCGGGTCAATGAAAGCGGGCATCAGCGTGCGTCCGGCCAGGTCCACTTTGCGCGCACCGTCCGCCAGCGCCTCCACTTGGGCCCTGCCGCCCACAGCCGCGATCGTTCCGTCTTTCACCAGCAGCGCTTCGGCGTACAGGCCGTGCTGTTCATCCATGGTCAGGATGGTCCCATTTTCATACAATTGTTGCGACATGGCGCATCGCCCCTTTCCTGTTTATCATCATAGCAGGCCGCACGGCGAAATTCCAGCAAAACACAGATTGTTTACAATTGCTCTTTGATGCGCTCCAGCGCGCTCTTTTCCAGGCGGCTGACCTGCGCCTGGCTGATGCCGATCTCCCGCGCCACCTCCACCTGCGTTTTGCCTGAGAGATAGCGCAGGGCCATGATCTTCTTTTCCCTGTCGGACAGGCTCTGCATGGTGTCGCGGAAAGAGATGGAGGAGATCCAGTTTTCCTCGCAGCCCGTCTCGCCCACCTGATCCATCACATACAGCGTGTCGCCTCCGTCGGAATACACCGGCTCATACAGACTGATGGGCTCCACCACGCTCTCCAGCGCCAGCGTCACCGTGGCCTGGGGCAGGCCCACTTCCTTGGCGATCTGGGCCACGCTGGGCTCGCGCCCCAGGCGCTTTTGCAGCGCCTCTCGGGCCTGCATGGCCTTGTAGGCAACATCACGCACCGAGCGGCTGACGCGCATGGCGTTGTTGTCCCGCAGGAAACGGCGGATCTCGCCGATGATCATGGGCTGGCCATATGTGGAAAAGCGCAGGCCCAGATCCGGATTGAAATTATCGATGGCCTTGATCAGCCCGATGCATCCCACCTGGAACAAGTCGTCCAGGTTCTCTCCCCTGCCGGAAAATTTCTGTACCACGCTCAGCACCAGGCGCAGGTTCCCGTTGATCATCTCCTGCCGGGCCTGCTTGTCCCCTGCCTGCGCTTTGCGGATCAGGTCCATTTTTTCCCGCTCCTTCAAAACGGGCAGTTTCGCGGTGTTGACACCGCAGATCTCCACCTTGTGATATTGCAAAAAAGCCCACCTCTCTTTTCGCAGGAGAGTATGGGCTTTTTCACTTTTTCCAGTCTGCTTTTTGTCTGCCAATTCCTGGCTTGTCAGGTGCAGTGTTCCAATTCCGTGCGCAGCCGCCGGATGATGCGCTTTTCCAGGCGCGAAATATAGCTTTGGGAAATACCGATAAGATCGGCCACTTCTTTTTGCGTGTGCTCCTGGTTGCCGGCCAGGCCAAAGCGCAGTTCCATGATCTGCTTTTCCCGCGGGGCCACCTTGCCCACCGCGACCACCAGCAGCTGCTTTTCCGCATTTTGTTCCAAATCCGCCCCCACCTGGCCGTCCGTGCCCAGCACGTCGGACAAAAGCAGCTCGTTGCCCTCGCAGTCCGTGTTCAAAGGCTCGTCAATGCTGCTCTCCTGCCGGCGGTTGCTGCTTTTGCGCAGGTACATCAAGATCTCGTTTTCAATGCAGCGGCTGGCATAGGTGGCCAGCTTGATGTTTTTCGAGGGCACAAAAGTGTTTACCGCCTTGATGAGGCCGATGGTGCCGATGCTGATGAGATCCTCCACGCCGGCGGTGCGGCTCTCGAACTTTTTGGCAATGTATACCACCAGGCGCAGGTTGTGCACGATCAGCATATCCCGGCAGTCCGGGTCGCCCCGTTCCAGGCCGGCGAACACCACCTTCTCCTCCTCTTTCGTCAGCGGCGGCGGAAGCGTCTCCGGCCCGTTGATGTAGTAGGCGTAATCCGGCAGGCGCGCGTACAGCAGCAGCTTGTGCCAGAACCGTATGACCGTTTGTCTCCATTCCGTCGCCGATCTCATCTTGCTTACCCTTTCCTGTTTAAAGAATCCCCTTGGCTGCCAGCACGGCGCTGAATTGGCCGCCGCCCAGCTGTTCCGGGGTGAACACCGCCAGGGTGCACGCCTGCGCCCGCAAAGCGCCCTGCCGGCGCAGCAGCAGGCGGTCCGCCCGCACGGCCGGCAGCAGCCGCATGCCCGCGGCCGTTTGGGTGGGCACCAGGCGCAGGGGCGCGTCCAATTGCCCAGAGGAAAAATATGTATCCAGTTTTGCCGCCAGTTCCGGCGGCAGCATCCTGTCCACTGCCGGGCGGGAAAGCATAAAGGCCTCCTCGCCCGAGACAGGGTCCCGCACGGAGAAACCTGTGTCCAGCAGCGCCGTCCCCGTCACTTCCCAGCGCCCGAACCAAGCCGAAAATGGCGCGGTCGGGTGGCCCGCCGGTTTGCCGAAGGCGAACAGGCACAGGCGCATGGCCAGGTACACGGCCGTTACGCAGACGATCAGCGTCAGCGGGGACACATTGAAGTACAGCGTCAGGTTGTTCGTCTCGATATTGCCCAGCGCGCCGTAATACAGCGCCGCGAACACCACGCCCGACAGCAGAATGTTGAGGGCCGAGTACCAGAACAAGGCCCGTAGGTACCAGCGCGCGCCCTGCCAAGGAAAGGCCGCCAGGACGATCAGCGCCGCGCTGCCCAGTTTCAGCAGCCACAGCACCGCGTCCGGCAGCGGCGGCAGCAGCAGGATCAGCGACGAGAGCCCCGCCGCTGCGCTGCCCAGCAAAAAACGCCAGCCCTCTGCCCGGCAGCCGCACAGCCGGGCGGCGCAGCGCAGCAAAAAAGCTCCGATCACCCCGTTCACCAGCACCAGAATATCCACGTACACAATGCCCCGCATGCGCGCCGCCCCCATGCCAACCAGTGTACCGCAGACCAGGCGCAAATGCTGTCAAAACAAACGGCTTGCAAAGATTTCCCGCCTGTGCTATACTCAGGGTGTTCTTATGGAAAGGAGGGTACGCCGATGTCCTGGAAAATCGCCAAGATTTATCTATCCAAAGGCAATGATCTGGCCGTTCCGTCTCGAAGTGTACCCTTTTGCAGGTAGGAACGGCTTTTCTTGTGGAATGTAAAGGCCGCAGCCCCTTGCATGGGACTGCGGCCTTTCTTTATCCTGCTCCGGGTACACCGTTTAAAATTAAGAAAACGGAATGGTGTATTCAGATGAATTTAAAAAAGCAAGGTTTTTTCCTCTGCGTCTATGAAGCCCTGCGCGGCTTCCGCATCGCCGGCGCCATTTGGGTGGTCCTGCTGCTGGGGCGCGGCTTTTCTCTGGCCGAGGTAGGGGCCGCTGAAGGGGTGTTCCACACGGTCAGCTTTTTGTGCGAAGTTCCCAGCGGCATGCTGGCCGACCTGATGGGCCGCCGGCGCACGCTGGTCTGTTCCGGTTTGGTGAACGCCCTGGCGGGGATCATTATGGCGCTCAGCACAAATTGGCCGGGCATCTGCCTGGCCATGGGGCTGGAGGCATTCGGCTTTAACCTGGCCTCCGGCACATTGGAGGCCATCAGCTACGACAGCCTGGTGCAGGCTGGCGACCCGGCTGATTTTGTGAAGTGGGACAGCCGGCAGTACACGGTCTACTCGGTTTTTCAGGCGCTGGCCTCCCTGGCCAGTTTCATCACCGTGCGCATCGGTTTTCGCGGCGCTTATCTGGCCGCGGCGGCCATCGGCGTATGCGCCTCCCTCGCCGCCGGCCAGTTGACAGAGCCCGTGGCCACCCAGGCCCAGGCGCGGCGCACGCGCATCCCGCTGCGCCAGTGGCCCCGCAAATTGTGGGATCATACGCTCCTCAATTTTCATTTTTTGCTGGAACACCGGCGCCTGGCCGCCAAAATGCTGTGCATCAGCCTGGTGGCCGCGGCCGGCTATCTGATGCAGATGTTTTGGCAGCAGCACTTGGTGGAGGAGGGCCTGCCCGCCGCCTGGGTGGGCACCCCGCTGTTCTTCCTGATGCTGATGGATGTGGTGGGCGCCATGCTGGCCCGCAAACTGCCCGGGCGTCTGCGCACGATTTTTCTATGGCTGGGGCTGCCCGTCGCGGCGTGCACCGCCCTGGCCGGCCTGCCCGGCCTGCTGCCCAGCCTTTTGTTCGCCGGCTGTTCCTCTTTGCTGGACAGCGCCTTTCTGGTACGCGCTTCCAGCCTGATGCAGCCGTTTTATCCCAGCGACAGCCGCGCCACCCTCACCAGTGTGGATAACATGATGTACAGCATGTGCATGGTGCCTTTGTCGCCGCTGGCCGGCCTGGCGGCCGACCGTCTGGGCACGGGCCTGTGTCTCGGCCTGGTGGGGCTGGGCCTGGCGCTGGCAATTCTATGCGCGGTTTTGCTTCAAAGAAAACAGGCGTTCTCCCCCTTGAATAAAAAACGTTTTGGAAGTGAATGACGATGTACGAAAGAATGCTCAACAAGCAAACAGCCCCCACTGCCGAGGACATGAAAGCCTATTGCGGCGTCTGCGGGGAATGGTTCGCCTCGCTCAACGAGTGGCTGGCCCAAACTTATCACACCGAGCAAATGATCGCTTTCCCTTATGGCGACCACTACGGCTGGGGCGTCGCGCACAGGCAAAAGCAAAAGCTTGTGTGCAATGTGTTCGCCGAAAAAGGCGCCTTTACCGTGATGATGCGGCTATCCGGCCAACAGTTCGCGCGTGTGTATCCGCAAATGCAGCCCGATACGCAGCGGCTGATCGATGAGCGGGATCCCTGCGGCGACGGCGGCTGGATCCATTACCGTGTTACGGGGCACGGACAGCTTTGCGAGGTGCAAACGATGCTGGCCGTCAAATGTTCAAAGGAGCGTGCGTGATGATCGAGCTTGCCCCCTATTCCCCCTTTTATAAGGCGGCTACGCTGCGCCGCATCGATGCCTTTTGGGGCTTTCACAGCGGCCTGGTGGGCCGCGAGACCGAGGACAGCCCGGCGGCCGAAGACCTGCGCCGTTGGACGGATGAAGGCCACACCCTGTTGGTCATCCTGGAAGACGGCGCCGATGTGGGCTTTGTCCACCTGCAGCACAACGGCCCCATCGTGATGGAACTGGCGGACATTTTTGTGGACGACGCCCGCCGCGGCTGCGGCATCGCCAGCGCCGCCATCGGCCTGGCTGAGGAGTACGCGCGCACGCTGCCGGGCGTCGAGGCCATGATCCTGCAGGTGGTGACGCGCAACGAGGCCGCCCTGCGCCTGTATCACAACCTGGGCTACGACACCATGAGCATGGCGACCCTGCGCAAGGAATTCGGCGAAAACCGGCGCAACCGTCAGGCGCGGTTCTTAGGCCTGGATTTTAAGATCTGACGTTTGCCAAAGCACGAGGCCCCGGGATATCCCGGGGCCTCGTGCTTTTATTTTTTCCAGGTGAAGATCGTGCCGGATTCCGCTTTCAGCAGCAAGCGCAGCGTGTGTTCGTCGCTGTCCTCGGCCTGGATCTTTTGGGGAACGGCGAATTCAGCCGTGACGGAGATCGGCGAGCGCGTGGGGTTGACCGCCACCAGCAGCCTTTTCCCCTCTGTTTCGAACAGGCGCACCACCGGCGCCAAGGGTATTTTTTCCTGCACGACGCTGGTGGCGCTCAAGGTGCGCAGCAAAGCGTAACCCTGAGGCTGCATCCAGCGCGTGATCAGTTCCGCGGCGCTGGCGTCCTGCGTTTGGGCAAACTGGAAAGCCGGATAGGTGCCCACCCAAACCGCCCTGCCGCGGCCATAACAATATTCCGTCACCGCGGGTGTCCCGTCCTCGAATTCCGCCAGCACCGCAGCGTCCTTGGTCCGTTTTACCACCTGCCGGTAAAGGCGCCCGGCAAAGCAGTCCCCGCTGGCTTTCCAC
>CAJMEU010000110.1 GCA_905212515.1 uncultured Oscillospiraceae bacterium
ATCCCACCAGCGACAGACCCATAGGAGCAGCATAGATGCAGAACAGCGGGCGAGCGCCTTCGGGGATCTCATGCTTGATGTAGCGCATCGTCACCACGGCGAGCAGCACGAGGTAGCAGGCAAAGCCGAACCAGAAAATGCCCTGGCCGAAGGCCTCGGCGCCGAAGACGGGAGACGTTACAGCCGCCACGATGATGCCCACGTAGCAAATGAAGTACGTAGGAAAGACCTCGGTGAGCTTGAAGCGGCGGATATAGTACAGGGTAAACCACGTCATCAGCACGAAATGCCCCGCCACCGCCGAGCACCACAGCCCGAAAGCCGGCACGATAGCCACGGGAGCCAAGTATCCGGCCAGCTGCATCAGCGTCATGAAGAACGTGGCAGAAACACTTGCGAAAACGGAGTTCTTCATGTCCTCGCGAAGCATGGAGGGGAACATGATCAGCTTGGCGACGAGCATAGCCACCAAGAAGAGGGACAGCGCCCCGCAAGCAATGTGGGCGACCTCGGCATAGGGTTGAAGCAAGTTGCCCAAAGCGGCCAGGCCCAAGGCCACGCCCGCTGTGGGGATGGGTACTTTCTTGATAATGTCGCGCATAGAGCACCTTTCGTCGGGGCCTTTGGAGCCGGAAATGTCTCGACCACGAATCACCGGAAGTAACGCAGTGACCCGCAGGAGTGAAGTGGCTTTATTATGCGCGGTTTCTTACCAAAAGAAAACTTATATATCATTATGTGCCCATTAGCAAAGTTTATTGATATGCTACCGAGGCCCTCGAGGAACAACCGCGTCGCAGAAGGAGGCGCTATGCAGGATTTTCGCGTAAAGACCTTCCTCACCGTGTGCCGTACCCTGAACTACACCCGAGCCGCCGAGGAGCTGGCGCTCACCCAGCCGGCCGTCTCCCAGCACATCACGTACCTGGAGCGCGAGTACGGCGCGAAGCTGTTCACCTACCATCGCAAAAAGCTGGAGCTGACACCGGCGGGGCGTGTCCTGCGCGACGGGCTAGCGACCATGGCCCACGACGACGTGCTACTGCACGAGCGCATCGAGGAGGTGGCCCATGGCGCCACGGTCAAGCTGCGCATCGGCATGACGCTGACCGCCGGCGAGTACGTGGTGGCCCGGCCCCTCGCCCGCTGTCTGGGCGCCCGACCCGACATCCAAATCACCGTGCGCTCGGGCGGAACCCAGCACCTGATGGAGCTCCTCGACGCGGGAACCATCGATTGCGCCTTCGTGGAAGGGCTCTTCGACAAGGCCCGCTATGCCTCACGCCCCTTCTCGTCCGAGCGTTTGGTACCCATTTGCGCGGCCGAGCATCGCTTCCCGCGTACGCCACGCACCCTGGAAGACCTCTTGGGCGAACGGCTCATTCTGCGCGAGGAGGGCAGCGGCAGCCGCAACGTGCTTGTCCACGCGCTCGCTCAGCGCAATCTCTCGCCTGCCTCCTTCGCCGATCATTTCGTCGTGGAAAGCCTCGATATCATCAAGATATTCGTCCAGGCCGATCTTGGGATTTCCTTCGTTTACGAGGCCGCCGTGCAGCGGGAGGTGCAAGAGGGCACGCTGCGCGTTATCCCCCTCTCCGATGCGGGCATCTTCCACGACATCAGCTTCATTTACCTGCGCGACAGCATCTACGAGCAGGATATGGAAGATCTTTTCGAAGCGCTCAAAGCATAGTCTTCATCCCACCCCATAAAAAGGCGCTCCGCATTGTCGCGAAGCGCCTTTCGGCAATCCCAGAGTTTGACGATGCGCCTGCGCGCCGCCAAGCGAGCCCTAGCGGGTGTTGCTCGCGTAGGGAGCCTTGTCCTTCAGCAGCACGTCGTGGGCGCCGCCCTCTACGATGGAAGTGGCGGACACCAGCGTGAGCTTCGCCTTGTCTTGGAACTCGGGAATGGTGAGCGCACCGCAGTTGCACATGGTGCTCTTCAGCTTCAGCAGGGTGATGGCCATGTTGTCCTTCAGGCTGCCGGCGTAGGGCACGTACGAATCGACGCCCTCTTCGAAGGACAGCGACTTCTTGCCGCCCAAATCGTAGCGGCCCCAGTTGCGGGCGCGGGCACTCCCCTCGCCCCAGTACTCCTTCATGTAGGTGCCGTTCACCATGACCTTGGCCGAAGGGCTCTCGTCGAAGCGAGCGAAGTAGCGGCCCAGCATGACGAAGTCGGCGCCCATGGCCAACGCAAGCGAAATGTGATGATCGTACACGATGCCGCCGTCGGAGCAGATGGGCACGTAGACGCCGGTCTCGCGGAAGTACTCGTCGCGGGCCTTCGCCACTTCAATGGTCGCGGTGGCCTGGCCGCGGCCGATGCCCTTGGTCTCGCGGGTGATGCAGATGGAGCCGCCGCCGATGCCGATCTTCACAAAGTCGGCCCCGGCCTCAGCCAAAAAGCGGAAGCCGTCCTTGTCCACCACGTTGCCGGCGCCCACTTTCACCTTGTCGCCGTAGCGGGCGCGGATCCAGTCGATGGTGCGCTTCTGCCACTCGGTAAAACCCTCGGAGGAGTCGATGCACAGCACGTCGGCGCCGGCCTCCACCAGGGCGGGCACGCGCTCGGCGTAGTCGCGGGAGTTGATGCCCGCGCCCACCACATAGGATTTGTTGGCGTCCAGCAGCTCGTTCACGTTCTCTTTGTGGGAGTCGTAATCCTTGCGGAACACCATGAATTTCAAATGCTGGTTTTTATCGATGAGGGGCAGGGCGTTCAGCTTGTTGTCCCAAATGATGTCGTTGGCCTCTTTCAGCGTGGTGCCCTCCGGCGCGGTGACCAGTTTTTCAAAGGGCGTCATAAAATCAGTGACGGGCACGTCCGCGCTCATGCGGGAAACGCGGTAATCGCGGCTGCCGATGATGCCCAGCAGCTTGCCGTTTGCCGTACCGTCGTCGGTGACGGCCACGGTGGAGTGGCCCGTTTTCTCCTTCAGGGCTAGGATGTCGCCCAGGGTGGCGTCCGGGCGCACGTTGGAATCACTGATGATAAAGCCCTTTTTGTAACTTTTCACCCGGCGGATCATCTCGGCTTCCCGCTCGATGCTTTGGGAGCCGTAGATAAAGGAAACGCCGCCCTCTTTCGCCAGGGCGATGGCCAGCGTGTCGTTGGACACGGACTGCATGATGGCCGACACCATGGGGATATTGAGCGACAACGGGCATTCTTCCTGGCCTTTGCGGTATTTGACCAGCGCGGTTTTCAGGCTGACGGCTGTGGGGACACATTCGGCCGAGGAATAGCCGGGCACCAGCAGATATTCGCCAAACGTGCGGGAGGGTTCGCTGAAATAAGTTGCCATAAACGTTCTCCTTCTTTTCACATTGTTGTGGGGCGCCGAGGCGCGCTTATGTTTGTGTATTATACTACCACAAACCGCGTTTTTTCGGAAGGGGCTTTTCCCTTTTCTCTTAAAAAAAAACAAGAGCGGCGGCGAAAAAATGTGGGCAAAAGCAACAAAACGCCCCCGTGCATGAAACACGGGGGCGTTTTGCCTTGTGAAATGGAGTTGAAAAAGTTTGGTATGGCACCCAAAATTCGTTACTTTCTAGCCCAAGCAACGATAGGAGGAGTGGGCCCATACCCGATGAAAAAGTGCACTTGCAAGCGTTGTAACTCTCTTGCAACTAAATTGTAACTCTTTTGTCATCACCTGTCAAGAGGTTTTTGAAATAATTTTGTAATTTTTTTATTTTCATGGCCGTGGCCAGAGGATGGCCCACATGGACGAAGGAATAGCCTTACGGCTGTTTCTTATTGCTTCGCAAAAACTTCTTCCCCCTCGGCCGTAACCAGAGGGCGGGTGATCGGGGCGATCCTGCTTTTCCAGTGAATGTATTCTATAAAACAAACCGGACAGGCAGCTGTCCGGTTTGTTTTGCTATAATGGAATTCAATTTTGCGCCCCGTCGAAGGTCACCTGGGCTTCAAAGTGCTTTTTCTCCCCTTCCCCCAGGAAGTACCAGTCCTCCTCCGTCAGGCGGGCACGATGCAGGGTGAAGGCCGCGCCCATGGCCACCTCGTTGTGGTAGACGATGGCCATGCGGCGGATGGAGTTTGCAACCAGGTCTTCAGCGGGCAGATAGTCGCACACGATATCGGCGTAATGGGTATTGTTGAGGTGACGGTTGACGTCGCAGCGGGTATAGGTGGCGCGCTCCTGCCCCACGGCCTGGGCAGGGGCTTTGCGCAGGGACACGTCCAGCTCCTTTTCCGGCGCGCGGCCAAAAGGCATGTGCAGTTCCTCCGGCGGCTGGCGCAGAATGCGTTTTGTCTGGGTGTCCACCAGCACCCAGCGGCTGTCCACGGTGCAGGCCAGCACGCCGTCCGGCAGGAAAAAGTCTGTGACGCGGTGGTACACGGCCCGCTGAGGGGCGCTGGGCTTGGTGACCATGCGCACTTCGTCGCCGATGCGCAGGGGCACGTAGCTTTCCAGGGCCAGCTTGGCCATGAGGAACGCCGTATGGGTGCGCGCGTACAAGGGCGCGTCCAGGCCCAGCTGGTCGCAGTGGTCCGTGGCGATCTGCTGCGTGCGGCGCAGGATGGCGCCCGGCGTCATGCGGCGCATGCAGTCCGCCTCACAGTCCGTCACGCGAAAATGTTCTTCGTAAAAATCGATCTCCATTGGTTCGGCCTCGCTTTGTTTGGATTCTGGCGTCTATTATAACACAGGACCTCTACTTTTTTCCAGCCGTTCAAACAGCGGCACAATAGACGGCTGCGGCACGGCCAGAACTTTGCCGGAGAGGTAGGACAGGGTGTTTTCGGCGGGGATCGCACGGAACGTGACCTGCACCGCGCAGAGCGCCTGGGTGTTAAGCCCTGAGCGCCGGTTCATTTTTTTGCTGCCGTACTTCACGTCCCCCAGCACGGGCGCGCCCAGAAACGCCAAATGGGCGCGGATCTGATGGGTGCGGCCCGTCACCAACCCGATGCGGCACAAGGCGTAAGGGCCGGCGGCGCACAGCACCTTCACCTCGGTGATGATCTGCTTGTACCCCTCTGCCGGCGCCGGGCGCACCTGGACCTTGTTGTTCTTTTCAAAGTGTCGCAGATAAGCCACGTGCCGCCCCTGCGGCGGCACGCCGCAGGTGATGGCAAGATACTCCTTCTGCAGCAGGTCCCCGCGGATGATGGCGTTCATATCACGCAGGGATGGATAATCCTTGGCCGCCAGCACCAGGCCCTCGGTGCCGCGGTCCAGTCGGTTGCACACAGCCGGCGCAAAGGTGTTTTCCCTGCCCGGCTCGTACTCGCCCTTGGCCTGCAGGTAGGCGCAGAAGCGGTCTACCAGGCTGTCGTCGCCGGTGCGGTCCGAGTGGCACAGCAGGTGGGCTGGTTTGTACAGGGCGGCGATGTGGGCATCCTCGTACAGCACCCGCAGCGCCGGGGGCTGCGCCGGGCGCTGCGCGGCGGGGGCCGGCGGCGCGGGGGCGAAGAACTCGTCGTTGATGTACAGCTCGACTACGTCGCCCTCGGCCAGACGATCCTCCGGGGCTGCCTTTTTGCCGTTGACCTTCACCCGTTTATTGCGGAAGCTTTTGTACAAAACCGACGTGGGCAGGCCCCGCGTCACGCTTTGCACAAAGCGCGACAGGCGCACGCCCGCATCGTTCTTCCCCGCTGTAAAACTTTTCACGAAAAATGCTCCCAACCCTTAAAATTATGGTATAATAGAATACTGCCATTGAGCAGCCGCTTTCGCAGCGTCAAGTACACAGTACGTGAATCGCAAGGGATTGTCAAGGGAACAAGGAGGTACGCCCGCATGGAGGACAAGCAGGGTAAAAAGAGCGCATCCAACCCGCACGCCGGCCACCGGCAGCGGATGTACCAGCGTTTTCTGCGCGAGGGCCTGGCCGGCTTTGACGAGCACCAGGCTTTGGAGCTGCTGCTGTTCTTCTCCTGCCCGCGCATCGACACCAATGAACTGGCCCACCGCATCATCGACACCTTCGGCAGCATGTCCGCGGCCATGGACGCCCCGGTGGAAGATCTGATGCGCGTGCCCGGTGTGGGCAATACCAGCGCGGTACTGCTGAAAACCGTGCCGCAGATGTGCGCATACTATTTGGAGAACCGCAAGGCCGGGAAAGTGCCCCTGCGCGACGCCGCCGCAATGGCGGAGTACTTCCTGCCCAAATTTTACGGCAAAAACACCGAGCATTTGTATATGGCCGCCCTGAACGACGACCTGAAGCCCTTGCGCTGCATCTTATTGGCAGAGGGCACCAGCAACCGCGTGAACCTGGTGGTGCCCAAGGTGGTGGGCGAGGCCTCCCGTGCGGGCGCCAGCGCCGTAATCCTGGCACACAACCATCCCAGCGGCAGCTTTTTGCCCTCGGATGCGGATGTGCGCACCACCGAACAGACGGGCCGCGCCTTGCAGGCGTTGGGCATCCGCCTGCTGGATCATCTGATCTTCTGTGAGGAGGAGTTTGTTTCCTTCCGCTCCACCTCGTACCGCCATTACCTTCCCGATCACACGGAGGATTGAAATTGGACACTTTCAAATTGGTTTCTGAATATCAGCCCACCGGCGACCAGCCGGAGGCCATTGCCGAACTGGTGGACGGCCTGCTGAGCGGCGACCGTGCCCAGACCCTGATGGGCGTGACCGGCAGCGGCAAGACCTTTACCATGGCCAACGTGATCGCCCAGCTGAACCGGCCCACCCTGGTGCTGGCCCACAACAAGACGCTGGCCGCCCAGCTGTGCACGGAGTTTAAGGAATTTTTTCCCGAGAACGCGGTGGAATACTTAGTCAGCTACTACGATTACTATCAGCCGGAGGCCTATATCCCCTCCACCGACACCTATATTGAAAAGGACAGCGCCATCAACGATGAGATCGACCGTCTGCGCCATTCGGCCACAGCGGCTTTGTCTGAGCGGCGGGACGTCATCATCGTGGCCAGCGTGTCCTGCATCTACAGCCTGGGCGACCCCATTGATTACCGCAGCATGGTCATCAGCATCCGCACCGGGATGCAGATGAGCCGCGACGAACTGACACGCCGCCTGGTGAAGCTGCAGTACGAGCGCAACGACGTGAACTTCATCCGCAACAAATTCCGCGTGCGCGGGGACATCGTGGAGATCAACCTGGCCTATGCCGACGGCGTGGCCATCCGCGTGGAGTTTTTCGGCGACGAGGTGGACCGCATCAGCGAAGTGAACCCGCTGACCGGTGAAAAGCTGAACACCATCCGTCACGTGGCCATCTTCCCCGCCAGCCACTACATTGTGGACGGCGAAAAGATGCGCCAGGGCATTGCCCGCATCCACACCGAATGTGACCAGCAGGTGCAGATGTTCCGCCAGCAGGGCAAGCTGATCGAGGCGCAGCGCATTGCCCAGCGCACCAATTACGACGTGGAGATGCTGCAGGAAGTGGGCACCTGCAAGGGAATCGAAAACTATTCCGCCGTGCTGTCCGGCCGGGCGCCCGGTTCCACGCCCACGACTTTGCTGGATTATTTCCCGGAGGATTTTTTGCTGTTTGTGGACGAGAGCCACGTGATGCTGCCACAGCTGCGCGCCATGTACGGCGGCGACTACGCACGCAAAAAAAGCCTGGTTGATTTCGGCTTCCGCCTGCCCTCTGCCTTTGACAACCGGCCGCTGAAATTTGAGGAGTTCGAATCCAAGCTGAACCAGATCGTATTCGTGTCCGCCACGCCGGCGGACTATGAGCGGGAGCGCTCGTCGAAGATCGTGGAGCAGGTCATCCGCCCCACGGGCCTGCTGGACCCGCGGGTGGAAGTGCGCCCAGTGGAGGGGCAGATCGAGGACCTTTTGGGTGAGATCAACACCCGCGCCGCGCGCGGCGAACGCGTGCTGGTGACTACGCTGACCAAAAAAATGGCCGAGGACCTGACCGACTATCTGACCGAACACGGTGTAAAGGTAAAATACATGCACCACGAAGTGGACACATTCGAACGAGTGGAGCTGATGCGCGACCTGCGCAAGGGCACCATCGACGTGATCGTGGGCATCAACCTGCTGCGCGAGGGCCTGGACCTGCCCGAGGTGAGCCTGGTGGCCGTGCTGGACGCGGACAAGGAGGGGTTCCTGCGCAGCGAGACCAGCCTGATCCAGACCATCGGCCGCGCGGCGCGCAACGCGGACGGCTGCGTCATCATGTACGCCGACAAGATCACCCCTTCCATGCGGCGCGCCATCGACGAGACCGAGCGGCGCCGCGCCCTGCAGCAGGCCTTCAACGAGGCCCATCACATCACGCCCAAAACCATTGTGAAAGAGCTGAAGGACAACGGCGTTTTGGAGATCAGCCGCAAGGACGACGGCGGCAAGGATACAAAACGCATGAGCCAGGCCGAGTGCCGGCAGAAGATCGAGCAGCTGACCCGCGAGATGAAAGAGGCTGCCAAGATCCTGGAATTTGAACACGCGGCCTTCCTGCGGGACCGCATTGAAAAACTGCGCAAGCAAATGGAAAGGAAAACCAAACTGTGAGCAACGACAAGATCATCATCAAAGGCGCACGTGAACACAACCTGAAAAATATCGATGTGACCCTGCCCCGGGACAAGCTGATCGTAATGACCGGCCTGTCCGGTTCCGGCAAGTCCAGCCTGGCTTTCGACACCATCTATGCCGACGGCCAGCGCCGCTATATGGAGAGCCTTTCCAGCTACGCCCGCATGTTCCTGGGACAGATGGAGAAACCGGAGGTGGACAGCATCGAAGGGCTGTCCCCCGCCATCTCCATCGACCAGAAAACCACCTCGAAAAACCCCCGTTCCACCGTGGGCACGGTGACGGAGATCTACGACTATCTGCGCCTTTTGTATGCGCGGGTGGGCATCCCCCACTGCCCGGTGTGCGGCCGGCCCATCACCCAGCAGACCGTGGACCAGATGGTGGACGAGGTGCTGAAGCTGCCCGAGGGCACGCGCTTCCAGGTGCTGGCGCCGGTGGTGCACGGGCGCAAGGGCACCCAGCAGAAAGAGCTGGACGCCGCCCGCCGGGGCGGCTATGCCCGCGTGCGCGTGGACGGAAACCTGTATGACCTGGACGAGGAGATCACGCTGGAGAAAAACCGCAAGCACAATGTGGATATCGTGGTGGATCGGCTGGTCATCAACGACGAGGTGCGCAGCCGTTTGGCCGACAGCCTGGAGACGGCCATGGGCCTGACCGGCGGCCTGGTGGCCATCGACGTGATCGGCGGCGACGAATTGCTGTTCAGCCAGAGCTACGCCTGCCCCGAGCACGGCATCTCCATCCCGGAAATCGCGCCGCGGATGTTCAGCTTTAACACCCCCTTCGGCGCCTGCGAAAAGTGCACGGGCCTGGGCACTTTCATGCGGGTGGACCCGGCGCTTATCCTGCCCAACAAGCACCTGTCCATCCGCGGGGGCGCCGTGAAGGCCAGCGGCTGGTATTATGCGGCGGGCTCGGTGAGCGAGATGTACTACAAGGCCCTGGGCAAGCGCTATGGCTTTACTCTGGACACGAAGATCGAAGATATGAGCGAGGAGGCCGTGAACGCCCTTTTGTACGGCACGAACGGCGAAAAGCTGGAGATGAGCCGCGAGACCGACCGCGGCACAGGCAAATATTACAACGACTTTGAGGGCATCGTCAACAATCTGGAGCGGCGTTTCCGCGAGACAAACAGCCAGTGGATGAAGGACGAGATCGCCGGCTTTATGAACGGCGTGGAGTGCCCGGACTGCCACGGCGACCGGCTGAAGCCCACCGTATTGGGCATCACCGTGGGCGGCATGAACATCAGCGACTTCACCAAACTGAGCGTGCGCGAGGAGCTGAGCTTCCTGAACGGCCTGGAGCTGACCGAGCGTGAGCATATGATCGCAGACGGCATTTTGAAAG
>CAJMEU010000111.1 GCA_905212515.1 uncultured Oscillospiraceae bacterium
GAGAGCGGGATGCCCGACGCCGAGGTGCCGGTGATCCGCCCGGAAAAATATGAAGACGCCATTGAAGTGGCCAAAACCTGTGTCAAACGCTGGATGGCCGCGCCGGAGCTGGAGGGCGCCCTGGGATTCGGCCGCGCCCTGCGCAATGCCGGCATCATCGGCTGTATGGGCCACAGCAATGCTACTTACCGGGAAGCCATGGCCGGCTTCGAGAACGGGTACAGCTGTGCGATCCATCTGTACAGCGTGATGTCCACGGTCACCCGGGACATGGGTTTCCGGCGCGGCGGCCTGGTGGAGGCGGCGCTGCTGACGGATGATATGGACGTGGAGATCATCTGCGACGGCTGCCATCTGCCGCCGGAACTGATCCGTCTGGCCGTCAAATGCAAGGGGTACGACCGGCTGATGCTGGTGTCTGACTGCGGCCCCTTGGGCGGCTATCCCGAAGGGGAATATGAGATGTCTTTCGGCCCTCATGCCATGAAAGTGGTCATTGAAGACGGCGTGTGCAAGCCCGAGACGCGCAATTGCTTTGCCGGCAGCGTGGCCATGGGCGACCGGTTGGTGCGCACAGTGCATCAGCAGGCGGGCGTGCCTTTGTGGGGCGCAGTGCGCATGGCCACCAAGACGCCTGCCCGGCACTGCGGCCTCGCGGGCGTCAAGGGCGAGATCAGCGTGGGCTGCGACGCCGACCTGGTGCTGTTTGACAAGGATATCAACGTCACCGACGTTTGGCTCATGGGCGAGAAAGCTGCGATCTGAGCGAGAGGCCCGGCGCCAGCCGCATAAAAGAGCAGAGCCATCATTTGATGGCTCTGCTCTTTTCTATTGGGCGCGCTGTTTTCAATCGGTGATCTCCAGCACCAGGTGCTCGATGGCCGTATGGCGGTTCATATAGATCACATTCAGGCGGCCGTCCTGATCCCTGCACATGGCGGGCTGGCATTTGTTGCCCGGCGCGGGGGCCAGCTCGATGAGGTTGTGCCAGGTTTTGCCCTCGTCCTTCGAATAGGCCAGGGTAAGGGGGCTGCGCTCGTGCCAATCGGCCACGGGCGTGTCGTTGTAAGCCATGAGGATGGTGTTGGCGTCCCAGCTGAGCACATCGATTTTCGACTCGTTGTTGACGAGGGTGGTGGGCACGGGCTTCGTCCAGGTGACGCCGCCGTCGCGGCTTTCGGCCGTGTAAGAGACGAGGGACCCGACGCCCGCGCCCCAGCCCGTGCTGCCGGGACAGGTGCGGGTGAACATGCGGATGGTGCCGTCCGGGCGCAGGCAAAGGGCCGGCTCGCGGATGAGGTTGCCGTCGTCCGCCGCCAGCAGCGCGCCCTTTTCCCAGGTTTCGCCGTCGTCGCGGGAGAGGTAGATGCGCACGGCGCCGAAGTATTTGTCCGGGATTTCGCTGCTGGTGGAGGCGAACACGATGGTGCCGTCCGCCAGCAGCACGCTGTCGTTGGAGGCGTGGCCGCTTTGGATGCCCGCGGGCTTCGCGGGCTGCCAGGTGCGGCCGCCGTCGGTGGTTTTGCGCGTCCACAGCTCGTCCCGGCCGTTGCACCAGGTGGTGAAATTCACCTCCGTGTCCAGGAATTTGGCGAACAGAAGGATGATCTCGCCCTTTTTATTTTTGAGGAACACGGGGTCGTGGCAGCAATAGCGGATGTCGTTGCCCACGGCGTCCGGGTTGCTCCAGGCGGCGGCGCCGGGCTCCAGCACGGACACCCAGTCCTTGGCGTCGCGGCCCATGGGGTCGCCGTTCCACTGCAAAAATCCGCCGTTCCACACGGCCAGCAAATTGCCGTTGTCCGCCAGGGTGAGGCTGGGCATGTGGTAGCACTGGCGCTCGTCGAACCATTCGACGACCCATTTGCGGTCGATAATCTTAGCTTGCATCGTTCGTACTCCTTTCCGCGAAAAGCGGGTTATTTTGGCGCGCGGCGTCCATGGCCCTGCCGCAGAGGAAGACGGTGCCGAACTGGGTGAGGGTGAGCAGCAGAAGGCTCCACACCTGGACCTGGACGCTGCCGCCCACCAGCACGTCCATCAGGATGATGAAGCCCAGGCCCACGCAGCGCCCCGCTTCCAGCACCGTGTCGTTGACGGCCAGCAGCTCGGGCCGGTGGCGCTCCATCTCCGGCACCAGCTGCATCATGTCCAGGAAGGTGCTGTAGGTGGAATTTTCCAGAAAGCCGGCAAAGAAGGAATTGACCACCGTGTAGACGATGACCATGGCCGGGCTGAGATGGAAGATACACAGCAGCGCGATGCCCGTGAGCACGGCCACGGCCACGCCCATGTAGCGGACGCGGTTCGCCAGCGAGAGGATGCGGCTGGCGATGAGGAACGAGGCGATGGCCGCCGCCGCGGAGAGGAAGGTGTTGAAGCCCACCAGCAGCTCGTTGCTGACCATCTGGTACAGCACGATGCTGAGGATGAAGGTGAACGCGCCCTCGCGCACGCCCTTGCAGCTTTGGGCCGCCAGCCCGTAAAGCAGATGCTTGTTTTGGCCCACCAGGCGCAGCGTGGCGCCATAATCCACGTGGCAGCCGCCGCCCACGCCCATGGGGCGCCCCGGCAGCCGCAGCGCCAGCACACAGGTGACGAGGGACACGGCCAGCGCCAGGGCGAACACGATGAGGTATCCCGTGCCGCCCTGTGCCCGCTGGATGATGAAGCCCGCCAGCAAAGGCACAGTGAGGTTGACCACATTGGAAAAGATGCTAACGATGGCGATACCGCTGTCCCGGTTGGACAGATCGGTGACGCCGGCCAGCAGATGGCCGTAGCTCAGCCAGTAGCAGCCGTCGGCAATGCCCGTCAGCAGGCCCAGCAGCAGGTGCCAGCGGGACGCCCCGTCCCCCAGGAGGATGAGCAGCAGATATAAAAGGTTGTACCCCGCGATGCCCACCACGGCCGTGACGCCGGCGTTGGTGCAGTGCAAAAATTCCGCGGCCAGGATCATGGCCAGGGCGCTGCCCACAAAGAACATGGCGTTGTACATGACAACGACTTTCACGTCATTGGACTGGCCCAGCATCATGGTGTTGATGAACACATTGGGCAGGCGGTTGAACACCATGAAGCTGGTGTGTACCAGTAAAAAACGGTAATATCCGCCAGAGAGCTGCTCGCCCCCCAGCAGGCGTTTGAGGGCGGCCCATATATCATGCAGCTGCTTCATTCTGTACCCTCCAGCGGGGGAAAGGTCAGCAGTGCCATCTCCAGCGCAGGGATGGAGGCGGGCAGGCACATCCGGCGGCCTCCACCGGCACAGGTCAGGGACGCAGGTGCGGCCCGGTGGGAAAACCAGGCGCGCGCCGTCGCCGGCGGTGCATCCAGGGAAAGGCGCACCTCGCCCACGTCGTCCAGGCTGGCGTTGATCAAATACAAGTGCAGGCCGTTTTCGTCTGCAAAGCAATAGGGCTCCAGATAGGGCGCGCCCTCCACCAGGGGGAAGGGCGCGTGCGCCGCGCGCAGCACGTCCTGCAGCACCGCCTGGCGCAGGCTGTTCAGCAGCATGCAGGGGATGGCCGGCGGCTCGGGCAGATGTCCGAAGGGATAGACGAGCACGCGGCCGTCCACCACAGCCTGGCAGGGCGCGGTGCGGCGGCGGAAAGAATCGAACAGGGCGGTGTACTCCTCCACCTGTGCGCCGGGCGCGTAGGTGACGTCCAGCGCGTCGCCGGCCACCAGCACGGCCGAGGCGCGGGCGTTTTTGCGCCCACAGTACACGCGGCCGCCCGTCACTTGTTCATAGGTATAAGCGCCGCTGTCCTGGGCCAGCCAGCGCACGCTCTCCACACCGGCCAGATGTCCCAGGCCCATGCCGCAAAGGGTGTCCAGCGCGTCGCCGTCCAGAATGACGAAGTTGTTTTGGAACAGGTGGGCCAGCTGTCCGCTTGTCCAGTTGCGCAGCACCTGGCCTGACGCGGCCACCACCTGCCCGGCCACGGAAATGTCCGCGCAGTAGGTGTACGGCACGCCCATGGCGGGCAGCAGGCCGGCAAAGAAGGCCTCGTGGGGGTACAGCTCCTCCATGCGCTGCCCGGCGGACGTGTGCAGCGTGTAGGCGGAGCAAGGGCTGTACAGCACCTGCACGCCCAACCGCCGGCCCTTGAACACACCCATCCTGGTGAGCAGGTTGAGGTAGTCCTTCGTATCCCGCAGCATCTGTTGGTACCCGTCCTCCCACACGATGCCGTTGCCGTTCAGGTCGTACAAATCGATGGTGATGCCCGCCAGGTCCAGCGGCAGGGCGGCCAGCAGCTGGAAGCGGGTGAAGCGCCGGGATTTGGAAAAGCGGGAGAAGGGGAAATTCTCCAGCTCCGGGTACACCTCTGTCTCCGGCGGCAGCATGGCGCGGGTGAGCATGGATACCATGTTGAACCCGTGCATGTAGGCCGAGGGCGAGACCTCCTGGTAGCCGGGCAGATGCACCCGGTCCACGGGCACGGCACCCGCCGCCAGGGCGTGCAGCAGCGCGTGCCAGTCCCGCCCCTCGGCGGCGTGGATGTGGGGCGCACTGCTCATCAGCCCCACTTTGGCCCGCGGGGAAACCGCGCGCACCGCCCTGCCGATGGCCCCGGCGGCCGACAGCATGGTATCCCGGCTGACGTCCAGCCAGATCTTGCGGTAGGGATGGGGTTCGCCGGGCTGCAGAACGCCCCGCACGAACTCTTCCCGCGTCAGGGCCTTGCCCGCGCGGGCGCTGTACAGTTTCATGTGCTCGTCACAAAAGCAGCCGCCCCACTCCAGCGGCGCGTGGTTGTGCAGGCGGAAATCGTCCTCCACCCAAAGGATGGAAGGGTCCAGTTCCGCATAGCGTGCATAAAGCCGCGCGATGTACGCCTGCCAATTTTCGCACAAAGGGCACACGCACAGCGCGGACGCACGGCCGGCCGGGTCCACCATGGGGCGGAAATTCTGCCCCGGGACAAAGCGTTTGCCCAGATCCGCGTGCATGACGCTGTGCCACTGGTTCACCGAAAGGGTAACGCCCTTTTCGCCCAGCAAAACGGTGAGCTTTCGCATCAGAGCCAAATAGACGTCCTGTTCTTCGAACGACATGTGGCCGGTGTTCAACTCTTCCACATTGGCGAACACGGCAACATCGTCGATGCGCGCCTCGTCCACATAGCGCAGCAGCGCGGGCACCTCGGTATCATCATTGAAACCGGGATCGCAGCAGAAACGGAAAATGTACTGAAAGGGATCATGGGCCATGGGCCGTCCTCCTGTGTTCTGAAAAATAGGCGCAGAGTCAAGTTTGGCCGACAGGGAAACCGTAGAACGAGAGCATGGGCAGGCGCATGCAGTCACAAGGGATGGCGGCGCCTGCGTTCATGCGCCAGGCGCCGTGTAGGCACACCGCGCCGGACAAGGGCCGGGGGAACGTGAGGGACAGGCCGTCCCCATCCATCACATAGGCCGTGGGATGTACAAGGCCCTCGGCGTCCTCGGCGTCAAAAGGCAGCAGAGCGGCGGGTACCTCGTAGGCGTTGAGCCAGTTGCGGATGCGGGAGAAGCGCAGCTTTACCGTGTCCGGCGCGGTCTGTACCGCCGTCTCGGGCTCCGGGGCCATCCAGTCGATGTCCCGGCCGTAGCACAGGGCCAAAGCGGCACGGGCACAGCGCTCGCCGATGACCAGATTGGATGCCGCGGCGTTGTGGATGGAATCGTACAGGGCCAGGTCGGCCGCGGGCACCACGGCCACGCCGTCCAGGGGGCGGGCGGCCTGGCGCTGGGCTTCCCGCACCAGGCCCCACTGGCGGTCCCGCGCTTCAAAGGAGGGCTCCACGCAGCGGTTGAGCTGAACGGTCAGGAACGGCAGGCCCGGCTGTGACAGGGCCTCGCGGGTATGGCGCACCAGGGCGGCGAAGCGCTGGCCATAAGTGCCGGCGCTGTCCTCATAGCCCTCGGCCTCACCCTGATACCACAGCACGGCTTTGGGGTGCAGGCCGTAATCGGCCAGCATCTCCAGCATATTGGTGAACAAGGCGCCGTTCTCCTCCGGGTTCCACCAGCGCAGGGGCGCGCCGCCGTAGGCGCAGGGCACCAGGCCGATGGGATAGCCCAGCTCCCGCTTCAGGCGCTTGGCAAAGTGCAGCCAGGGGCTGTGGCCGGGATTGTGGTTTTCGTAATGACCCACATGCACCGCGCCTGTGGTCTCGCCCAGAGGATGGGTGGCCAGTTCCCAGCGGGCGCTGGTGCGCAGCACGTGCACGCCCAGCTCCGGGTCGTCGGCCACGGTATCCTTGGCGCGTCCGGCCGCATTGCTTTGCCCGGCGATGACGAACACATCGCCCACGCCGATGTTGTGCACCATGTCGCCGCGCGTGCAGGAAAGGCCGTCCCAGCCCTCGTATTCCATATACGTCTCGATGCGGTACAGCCCGCCGGCGGGCACGCGGGGGAAGATGACGGCCCAGCGGCCGTCCTCAGCGGTCTCGCACAAAGTCCAGGGCACCACGGATTCGCCTGTGCTCTCCAGCGCCACGCGGGCCTTCACGGTGGCGGAGCGGCCGGGCACTTCCTCAAACTGCAGCGGCAGTTCCTGAGAGAGATGGACGCGGTGATAGGTGCCCTCCAGGCGGATGGGCGCGGTGCCGTCCGGCCCCTGCTGGAAGATCTGCCAGGGGGAGGCGCCCCCGGTGATGATGACGCCGAATTTCATAAAAAACCGTCCTTTCTGTGAAAAGCCCTGCTTATTCGTACCAATCGCCGTCGTCCATCAATTTGACGCCGGCCAAAGGTTTGGGCGCGTGGACGCTGTGGATCCATTGATACCGCTGCCCATCCCTGCGCAGCACGCCGCAGGCGGCCAGGCGCTGCACGGCCGCCGGTTCCAGCACGCCCTCGGGCAGCACGTCGCTGTCGCCGGGCAAAGCACCCAGCGCCTCCAGCGCGCCGGGAAAATCCCGGATGAAGGCCGGCGCCAGGAACAACACTCCCCCTGCGAAATAGGCGTCGTAAGGGTACAGGGTCCTGCGCCTCGGCGTCAGGGCCAGCACGGTCATCATGGGGCCGTCACAGCCCCGCGCCCCGCCGCCGCCCGGATACACCACGTCTGCGTTATAGGAAAGATGGATGTCCGCCACCCCATTGAAGGCCTCGGCCTTTGCCTCGGCCCGCCCGTCTTCATCCGTCACGGCGCGCACCTGATAGGGCGCCTGGGCCTGGGGCGCGGTGTTGACGCTGCCGTCCTCGTTCCAGTAGGGATTGAAGCGGAACACCACCTCCTGCCCGGCCAAAGGTTCGCCGCCCGAGGCCAGGTGCGCCCGGAACGCGTTCACGTATTGGCTGCCGTCGGCGCGCAGCAGCCGCTCCAGAGAAAGGGACGTGGGCTTGGGCAGCAGTTCCCGGCATTGGGGCTGAAGACGGTGTGCGTCCACCACCATGTCGTTTTGGCCGAAGGCGGCGTCCCCGCCCACGTGCCCCAGCAGCTCCACCCAGCTGCGGCCGCGATCGCCGAAGCGCATCATCATCGGCTGGTAAAGATGCTGCAAGGGGATGCCCGCCTCCACACGGACCCAGTTTTCGCCCCAGTCGTTGGACAAGGAATAACATTTGTTGCGCCGGTAACCGATCAGACAGTTTTGCTCTTCATCCCAAACCATGGTCTCGGGCACGTAGCCGCCCTGGGGATCATGGGCGGGGTCGGGCGGCGCGCCGTCCTTGATGGTGTACAGGGTGCCGTTCAGCCAGCCGTCCGGGGAGGGCGTGACGAACTGCCGCCCCACGGGCGTGCCCTGCACGTCGCCGGCGATGAACAGCAGACGCCCGTCCGGAACTTCCGCCACATCGTATTCATGGGCGCCGATGCCGGGCAGGATATAGTGCGGCCCGCTGAAGGCGCGCCCGTCTTTCGTGGTCATGAAAAAGGTCTGGATCTTGTTTTGGTAAGTTTCGCCGGGCAGCATGGTGTTGCGGGTGGCGCGCTGGCGTCCCGCGCCCCAGGGCGTGCCATACAGGGAGGCCAGCAGGATAATGGTGCCGTCGCCCAGCCTCCGCACGCGCCACAGGTAGGGCGCCGTGCCCTTGAGCAGCTGGCGCACGTCCGTCCAGGTGGCGCCGCCGTCCGTGCTCTCCCGCACGCGGATGCAGTCGCTCCAGCCTGTGCCGTCGGCATTGTATTTGGGCACGTCGAAGCCCAGGATGCGCCCGTCGGGGAAGCCCGCCGCGCAAAAGGATCCCTCCCGGCGCGGGCAGCGGCCCGTCTCGGTGAAGGTTTTGCCGTCCCGGGTGCGCAGGTATACCCGGTAGGAGCGGCGGTGCGGGTCGCCGCATTCCACCGAGCCGTAGGATACAGGCGCGCCCACGGCCTCGCCGAATTCCAGCTTGGGCGGCACGAAATCGGGGTCGTCCTCCTCCACGGTCTCGTCGAAACACAGCCCATAGCTGCCGTCGCCGTAGGGGAACGCCGTCACCCAGGCCACGAAACCCGGCCTTTTTTCAGGGGTATAAACATTGTAGCTCTCGCAGGACCCATTCCAGGGCACACTGCTGCTGTTTTTCTGCGCCATGTTCCTGCTCCTTTCAACGGGGGCTCTTTTTTCTGTGCGCTTTACAACGCGCAGAATTTTTTGTCCATATATCCAAGATAGGCGATCAGCCCGTCCGCCAGCGCGTCGTCCAGCCCCCACCAGCGGTAGCCATACACATAATTCAGGGTGGGGCACAGGCTGTACCGCCCGCCGCCGTATTCCACCGTGATCGCGGCGGGCTTCATCTCTTTGTTTTTAAAGCGCTGGGTGCAGAAACCGCAGCCCGTGCACCTGGCGTGATGGGCGATGATGAACTGCTGCACAGCCTCCGGCAGCGCCCCAAACTCCCCCAAAATCTGCTTCGGGTTTTGAATGGTCAGGCTGTAGCTGGCTGGAAACGAGTGCTGCGCGTTGAACTCGGCCGAAAAGGCGATGTGCGCCCGGTCGTAAAAGCCGCCCGGCGTCTGCCTGCCGTCGATGTTTTTGGCGTAGGCGATCCGACAGCTCTCCAGGTCGTGCACCTCGCTGCAATCCAGCACGGGCCAGTAGTGAAAGCCGTTTTTCCGCAGCCAGCGCACCAACCGCTCAAACGCCGCAGGGGCACCGGAAAAGCAGTAGAACAGGGTCTCCATGCCCGTGCATTCCGCGTCATAATAGCCCCGGGCAAACCGCACGAAGCCATCCGGCTGCTTTGTCAACGCCCGAAGCGCGCTGAACATCCCGGGCCAGCTCCCCTCCGAAAGGCAACCGTCGGCATATTCCAGCTCGGTCGCCGCCAATAACGCTGCCTGCCGTTTGGTGGGCAGCGCGTCCGCGGGCAGCCGCAGTGCGCCGTTTTCCGGCGCGGCCTGGGCGGCGGCGCTCCACAAAAGCCGCAGAAGCTTCAGCACTGCCGTCAGGCTTTTGCGCATATCGCGCCGCAGATTCGGCTTGCCGTGGCTGGGGCCGGGACATTGCAGATCGTACGCGTCGTCCTGGTGCAGCTCCTTCATCAGGCGCTGCGGCTCCCGGCTCAACAGCCAGTACAGCCGCTGGGTCCAGCGGTACAGCGACTCCCACGCGGCGGCGGGCAGGGACGAATGCTCCGGCAGCGCCGGGTCTATGGCTGTCTGCAGCAGCAGGGTGTCGAACATGCGGCTCTCCAGACAGGCATACCGCTCGGGCCAGCGGCTGGTATCCACTTCTGTTTGCGTATTCATTCCCTTTCCCTCCTTTGCGGCGGATGGACATCCCTTTTTGCCAAGCGAACATGAACCCTTTGAAAGCCCGCGAACCGGTTCGCGGGCTTTCAAAGGGTTCCAGCCCCCAGAAGGG
>CAJMEU010000112.1 GCA_905212515.1 uncultured Oscillospiraceae bacterium
CCGTGAAGGCGAACGCTTTGCTTTTTGCGTTCGCTAGGCCGGAGCGACGAACATGGATGGGATATACCGACGTTCCTGCCGGGGCGCCCTGCGAGGCGCACGGGTCCGCTGCGTGCGGAACAGCGGCACTTTTCTGGGTACTCTTTTGGTGCCAAAAGAGTACCGCTGCGCACGCTTTTCGTATTCGCGCCACAAGGCGCGTTCTCATCTTTCGAAGATGTAACTTGCGAGGACAAGCGGCAATCGAACGCTGTGTCCATAATTCCTTGCGAAGCGAAGCGTAGCAAAAGACCCGCTGATCGCCTCAGGAATCCCCCCAAACAGCCGCAGTGCTCACCCCTGCGCCTTCAGCGCCACAGCAAGGCAGGCGATATCCGCTGGGCTCACGCCCGGGATCCGCGCGGCCTGGCCCAAGCTACGCGGGCGGATCCTGGCCAATTTTTCCCGCGCCTCCAGGCACACGCCCGCCAGGGACGCGTAGTCAAACTCTTCGGGGATGGCCAGCGCCTCCTGGCGGCGCACCTCCTTCACCTGGGCCAACTGGCGGCGGATGTATCCCTCGTACTTCAGCTCCACTTCCACACAGTAGCCGATGAAGGGCGTCACCGCCGGGCTTTCGCCCACGATCTTCACCGCGTCGGCGTAATGCACCGCCGGCCGTTTGAGCAGCTCGGCCCCGGTGACGCCGCTTTTCACCGGCGGCTCGCCCAGGGCCTGCAGCACCGGGTTTGCCACCCCGGGGCCGGCGGCCGCCCCGGCCAGCCGCGCGATCTCCGCCTGCTTGGATGCCCGGCGGGCCGCAAAATCCGCCCAGCGGGCGTCGTCCACCAGGCCGATCTCCCGGCCCAGAGGCGTCAGGCGCTCGTCGGCGTTGTCCTGCCGCAGATACAGGCGGTATTCGCTGCGGCTGGTCATCATGCGGTAGGGGTCCAGCACGCCCTTGGTCACCAGGTCGTCCACCAGGGTGCCGATATAGCTCTCGCTGCGCTGTAAGACCACCTGGGGCAGGCCCTGGACCTGCCGCGCCGCGTTCACGCCCGCCAAAAGGCCCTGGGCCGCCGCCTCCTCGTAGCCAGACGTGCCGTTGAACTGCCCGGCGCCGAACAATCCGCCCACTGCCTTGCACGCCAGGGTGGGCAGCAGGGCGGTGGGGTCGATACAGTCATACTCGATGGCGTAAGCCGGGCGCATGATCTCCAAATGCTCGAACCCGGCGATGGTGCGGTACATGGCGTTCTGGACATCCTCGGGCAACGAGGAGGACATGCCCTGCAGGTACATCTCCTCTGTGTCCAGGCCGCAGGGCTCCACAAAGATCTGGTGCCGCTCCTTTTCGGCAAAGCGCACCACCTTGTCCTCAATGGAGGGGCAGTAACGGGGGCCGATGCCCTCGATACTGCCGCCGTACAAGGGGCTGCGATGCAGGTTTTCCCGGATGATTCGGTGTGTCTCGGCGTTGGTGAAAGCGATCCAGCAGTCCACCTGATTCTTCATTTCCCCTTGGGTCAAAAAGGAGAAGGGCTGGATGGTGTCGTCGCCCGGCTGGCGCGTCAGCTTGGAAAAATCGATGCTGCGCCGGTGCACCCGGGCGGGAGTGCCCGTTTTGAAGCGCCGCAGAGGCAGGCCCAGCGCCTTGAGGTTTTCCACCAATTCCACTGAGGCGTGCATACCGTCCGGCCCGCCGGCGTAGCTGGCGTCACCCACGAAGATGCGCCCGCCCAGGGACGTGCCCGTGGCCAGCACCACGGCCTTTGCGCCGTAGAAGGCGTGCAGGTTGGTCTCAACGCCCCGCACCCGGCCCCCCTCCACATGCACGCGGGTGATCTCGGCCTGCTTCACCTCCAGGCCGGGGGTCTGTTCCAACAGGTGCTTCATATACAAATGATAACGCTTGCGGTCCGTCTGCACCCGCAGGCTGTGCACGGCCGGGCCCTTGCCCAGATTGAGCATGCGGCTCTGCAAAAAGGTGGCGTCGGCCGCCAGGCCCATCACGCCGCCCAGGGCGTCGATTTCCCGCACCAGATGGCCCTTGGCCGTGCCGCCGATGGAGGGATTGCAGGGCAGGTTGGCAATGCCGTCCAGGCTGATGGTGAACAAGGCCGTGCGCGCGCCTAGCTTCGCCGCGGCCACCGCGGCCTCGATCCCCGCGTGCCCCGCGCCGATGACGGCCACGTCGTAATCGCCCAAATGATTCAGTTCCAACTTGATCCTTCCCTTCCCCGGGTGCAAAAATAAGCGGTTTTATTTCCCCACGCAGAACGTGCTGAACACCTCGTCGATCACATCGTCGCCCGCCCGCTCGCCCGTCAGCTGATATAAAGCGTTCAGGGCATCGTCCACGCACACGCCGGCGGCGTCCAGCGTCATGCCGCCCTCCAGGGCCGCCAGGGCGTCAGCCAGGGCGCTTTGGGCCTCCTTGGCCGCGGCCAGCTGCCGTTCGCCCGCCAGCAGCAGGGCGTCCGGGTCCGCATGGGCCGTGCCCAGCACTGCGGCCACCGCATCCTCTACTGTTTGTATAAATTGGGGGTCTTTCGCCGAAATGGAAACAATTTTTCCCTGCTCGTCGGAGAAAAAGGGCGCGATGCGGCCCTCGTCAAAGGCTTTGGGCAGGTCGCTTTTGTTCAGAATGGCCACGGCCGGCTTGCCGGCACAGCGGCGGGCCAGATCCAGGTCCGCCTCACCGCAGGGCGCGGAGGCGTCGAACACAGCCAGCACCAAACCGGCCTTGTCTAGGGCGGCATAGCTGCGGCGGATGCCCTCGGCCTCCACCACGTCGCCCGTCTCGCGGATGCCGGCGGTATCGGACAAATGCAGCCGGATGCCCGCCAGGGACAGTTCCTCCTCCACCACGTCGCGGGTGGTGCCGGCGATGGGGGTGACGATGGCCCGCTCGAACCCGGCCAGCAGATTCAGCAGGGTGGATTTGCCCACATTGGGGCTGCCCACGATGGCCGCGGGCACGCCCCGGCGCACCGCCTGGCCCGCGCCGTAGCCGGCGATGAGGCCGTCCAGCACCGCCTTGTCTCCCCGAAGCCCTGCGGCCAGGGCTTCGGGCGCCAGGGCGGGCACGTCCTCCTCGGGAAAGTCCGTATAAGCGGCCAGATGCCCGGCCAACGTCACCAAATGATCCCGCACGGCGGCGATCTTTTGATACAAAGCCCCTTCCATGACAGCGGCCGCCGCCACCGCCCCCTGGCGGCCCGTGGCGGAGATCAGGTCCATCACCGCCTCCGCCTGGGTGAGGCCGATGCGGCCGTTTAAAAAGGCCCGCTTGGTGAACTCGCCCGGGCCCGCGGGCGCGGCGCCCGCGTCCAGGCAGGCCCGCAGCAACGCCTCACTGACGGCCGCGCCGCCGTGGCAGGAAAGCTCTACCACATCCTCGCCCGTATAACTGCGGGGCGCGCGGAACCGCAGGGCCACCAGCTCGTCCTGCACAGCGCCGTCCTGGACAAAGTATCCGAACAGCGCCGTATAACCCGGCGCCGTTTCCAGGCTTTTGCCCGGGTCCATGGGGCGGAACACCCGGCCGGCCACCTGGGCGCATCCCGGGCCGGACAGGCGCACCACGGCAATGCCCCCGGCCCCCGGCGGCGTGGCGATGGCGGCGATGACAGTCCCTTCCACGGCGATGCCCCCTTTTTAAGGTTGAAATTACTATAGATCCAGCTTATTGTATCATACCCGGCTGTAAAAAAAAAGAGCCCCACCTTGCCAGATACAGGGTGCAGGGGCTACAATAGAGAAAAAAGGAAAGGGTGGTTTTCCCATGCGTCGAAAAGAGATGGAAGTGACGGATCCCGGGCGCATCGACATGGTCATCCGCGCCTGCGACTGCTGCCGGCTGGGCCTTTGGCAGGAGGACGGCGTGTATATCGTGCCCATGAATTTCGGATTTGTGTCCGAGGGGGGCCGGCGGGCGTTTTTCTTCCACACGGCCCCGGAGGGCAAAAAGATGGACTTGCTGGCCCGGCGGCCCCGGGTCAGCTTTGAACTGGACACCGGCCATGGCCTGACTGAAGGGCCGGGGGCGTGCAGTTATTCCTACCGCTATCAATGCGTGATGGGGCAGGGGGAAGTGCGCGTGCTGGAGGACCCGGGGGAAAAAGAAGCAGCCCTGCAGCGCATCATGGAACACTGTGCCGGCCGCGGCGGCTGGGAATTTACCGCCAGCGGACTGGCGCGGGTATGCCTTCTGCGCCTGGATGTGGCCGAGCTGACGTGCAAAGAGCACAAGTGACGGGCCGCCGGCACCCCTGAGGCGCAACAACCCCCCCCGATATGAGGCGTGTTGGCGCAAGAAACCATCGCCCCTGGAAAGGCAATTTCTGATGCAGAGCAAGGAAATTTCGCGCAGATTACCTGCGGCAATGTCTGCTTGCCGGCGTTCGCCGGCATTTCACTTCGTGAAACCGCAGAATCCTTGGTGGTTGTCAAGCGAATTTGACGACGCTATGCGCGAAAATTGTCTTTCCAGGGGTGCTTCGCAGTTTTGCGGTCGCCGCAGGCGGCAAAGGCCCCAGTGGGGCCTTTGAGCAAACTGTCCGGTCCGGCGTTTGTGAGCGGGGCCCCGGCAAATAAAATTTGCCGGGTGCGAACAAGGCACGCCGCAGCGCGGCGGGACAGCCGGCAGCCCGGTTTCGCGCAGCGAAATGCCGCGCGCCGTTTTGCGCGGCAAGGGCCGAAGCGATGGCGGCAATGCTTTTTGCCGCCAAGGGCACGGCCCGGCAGTTTTGGATGATTGGTGTGTGAAAAAAGCTTGGCAATCCTGACGGATTGCCAAGCTTTTTGAGTGCATCAGGCGCCAAAACTGTCAGCCAAAACCGATGTTTTCTTACGCCAACGCGCCTTTTTGAGGCGGCTTTTTTGCGCAAAAAAGCCGTCCGCCGGGCAATTGCCCGGCAGGACGGCTGAAAAAGGTCCATTCATGTAGCATCAATACCAGGATAAATTCATCCAGAAAAGTGAGGGATTTTTATGTCCAGCGGATTGAAACAAGATATTTCTATGGGGAAAAACCTTCGGCGCCTGCGCAAACAGGCGGGTTACACACAGGGGCAAGCGGCCGCCAAGCTGGAACTGATGGGCTTGCCGATGACCTGTGAAATATTTGCGAAAATGGAACAAGGACGCTACAGCGTTAAAATCAGCGTCCTTTTGGCCCTGAAAGAAATTTACCGGATCGACAGCTTCGACGCCTTCTTTGAAGGGCTTGCGTTGCCCCGCTGCCGCGAATGACCGCCTCGTCTTCCGCCCGGCCGCCGCGGCAAATTCACCAGCCCGCCACCTGCAGAAGGCGCACGATGTCCTCCATGGTGGAGGCCAGGTCCTGTTTGCTGCGGTGTTTGACGGCCGCAAATTCTTTGGCCACACGGTTGATGCTGAACACGGCGCTGACGCCCTCGGCGTAAGCGCCCGAGAGGTCTTCGCACACGTCGCCGCACACGGCCACCACGGGCACGCCCTGGGCCTTGGCCCGGCGCGCCACGCCGATGACCACCTTGCCCCGCAGGGACTGGCTGTCCAGCCGGCCCTCGCCGGTCAGCACCAAGTCGGCTGTTTGCAGCAGCCCGTCGAAGCCCACGGTATCCAGCACGGTCTGGATGCCCATCTGCAGCCGGGCGCCCAGCATGCCCACCAGGCCCGCACCCATGCCGCCGGCTGCGCCGCCGCCGGGAAGCGTCAGCACATCCGCGCCCAGGTCGCGCTGCAGCACCCGGGCCAGGTTCGCAAGCCCCGCGTCCAGCAGCGCCACGTCCGCTTCGCCGGCGCCCTTCTGGGGGCCGAACACGGCCGCCGCGCCGTTTTCCCCGCACAGGGGATTGTCGATGTCACACATGCCCACCAGCTCCACGCCCTGCAGCGCGGGCGCAAGGCCGGAAACGTCCACCCGGGCGATGCGCCCCAGCGTGCCGCCCACGGGCACGAAGGCCGCGCCGTCCTCGTCGTAAAAGCGCACGCCCAAGGCCGCGGCCAGGCCGCAGGCGCCGTCGTTGGTGGCGCTGCCGCCCAGGCCCACGATCAGCTTTTTCGCGCCTTTGCCCAGCGCGTCGGCCATCAATTGGCCCACGCCGTAGGTGGTGGTGCGCATCACCTCCAGCCGGTCCCCCACCAGGGGCAGTCCCGCGGCCGCGGCCATCTCCACCACGGCTACGTCGCCGGGCAGCAGGCCGTAAAAGCCCGGCACCTCCTCGCCGAAGGGCCCTTGCACGGGCAGCGTCACCTTTTCGCCGCCCAACGCCTGCAGAAAGGCGTCCACGCTGCCCTCGCCGCCGTCGGCCACGGGCACGCTGGCCACATTTACATCCATATGGCGCTGGAAGGCCGCGGCCATGATGGCGCACACCTCGGCGCTGGACATGGTACCTTTGAAGGAATCGGGAATGAGGACGATATTTTTCATGGGGTACAGCCCTTTCTTTGGGAATTTGTTGTTCTTATTGTACCGCGTCCGCCCCCAAAGCGCCAGATGCCCGGGGCCGGATCGGGGCCGCCTTTTTTTGTTCCCGGGGACAGTTCAGCCCTCCAATTGGCGGTACAGCAGCACGGCCATGTACAGCGCCGCCCCGCCGGACAGCCGGCGCACGTCGTAGCCGGTGCGGTGCTCCAGCTTGCGCAGCTGGTACTGCAAGGTATTTTTGTGGATGAACAGCGCCTTCGACGTCTCGGCCAAAGAGCCTTCGCAGCGGAAATAGGTCTCCAGCAGGCGCACCCAGCGGGGCCACTCCTCCCGCGGCAGGCCGCCCAGCACCTTGTGTACATAGTCCCGCCGGGCCGCGGGCGGCACCTGGCCGGCCAGCACTTCCAGGTCGGCCTTGCTGTAGAACAGCACGCCGCCCTCGCCCAAAGCACAGCCGTCCAGCGCGCGGCGGGCTTGCTGCACCCGGGCCAGCAAGTCGCCGGCCGCGGGCATGTCCACCCCCACCAGCAGCGGCAGGCCCTGTTCCGCGCGGGCATCTTGCACCAGGCTCTCCAGTTTGGCCGCCAGGGGGCCGTCCTCCTCCATGGGCAGCAGGGCCAGGGGCTGGCCCGCCAGCTGGAAGTAAAAGCCGCCCAGCTTTTCGATGGCCCCGCTCAGGGCGCTGCCCAGGTCCGCCTGCGCCGCGCTCGCCGGCAGCCCACAGCCCAGGGCCGCCACCCGCCAGCGGCGGCCCACATCCACGCCCAGGGCCAGGCCCTCTTTGGCCAGGGCGGCGTCGCCCGCACCCAGCAGCCAGCGGGAAAGGAATTCCTCCCGCCGCCGGCGCACATCCAGCGCCCGGTCCCGCGCGCGCAGGTCCTGCACCAGCAGGCGGGTCATTTTTTCCACGATCTGCCCATAGGGCAGCACCTGTTCCAGCGGCCCGGTGATGCCGATGACGCCCAAAATCTCCCCCTCCACCGCGATGGGCAGGTTGACGCCCTCTTTCATGCCGTCTTCCCCGCCCGCGGGCACGTTCAGTGCCGGCAGCCCTTCGCGGATCACGCGCTGGGCCGCGGCGTGGGGCTGGCCCACCCGGGCCGCGTCCGTACTGGCGATGATGATGCCCGCGCTGTCCATCACATTCAGGCTGTAGGGCAGCACGCCGCCCAGTTCCTCCACGATCTGCCGCGCGTGGCCGCGCCCGATGCTTGCCGCCATGGCTCTGCCTCCCTTGTACATTGATGCTGCTTCCATTATACCCGCCCCGCGGCCCCGGCGCAACGAGAAATGCCGCGGCCCCGCAACACAACAGAAGGCGCCCTCTTTACCAGAGGGCGCCTTCTGTTAATTTTTACTTCTGCTCCAGCCGGCGCTTCATCAGGCCGCTGGCCTTGAAGCCGGGGATGCTGGTGGGCGCCAGCTTGGTGGAAACGCCCGTCTTGGGGTTGGTGTACGCCTTGGTCTTGCGCGGCCGCATCTCGAATCGGCCAAACCCGGCGATGGTCACTTTATCGCCCCGTTCCAGGCTGGTGATGACGGTATCCACCAGGACGTCCACCGTACGCTCCACTTGGGCGGCCGGCAGGGCGGTTTGCTGCGCAACGGCCGCGATCAGCTGTGATCTGGTCAAAAAATCTCCCCCAAAACCTATTATCTACAGCAATTATATCCTTTTTCATCATACTGCGACAATATTTTTACGCTTTTAGAAGGCTTTTGTACCAGTTTTGCGGCCCGTCCCGGCCTTTTGAAAGGGTTTAAAGAATGGTGGAGATATCCACGATATCCACGTCCCGCATCGTGCGGCCCGAGCGCAGGCAGCGGATCAGCACATTGGCCGTGTCGATGGCCGTCAGGCAGGGCACGCTCAGCTCCACGGCCTTGCGGCGCAGCTGCACGGAATCGTGGCTGGGGATGCGCCCCTTCGAAGAGGTGGAGATGACGTAATCCACCAGGCCCGACTCCAGCAGATCCAGAATGTTGGGATGTTCCTCGCTGATCTTGCGCACGTGGCTGCAGGCGATCATATTGTGGGCCAGATGGTCGGCCGTGCCGGAGGTGCCGTACAGCTTGTACCCCATGTCCTTGAGGGCCCAGGCGATGTCCGTCAGTTCCTGCTTGTCCGCGTCCTTCACCGTCAGCAGCACGCACTAGCAGGGCTCCGGCGTGCGCATCTCATAACCGGCGCCCACCAGGCCCTTCAGCAGCGCGTCCTCAAAGTTTTTGGCAATGCCCAGCACCTCGCCGGTGGATTTCATCTCCGGCCCCAGCTGGGTGTCCACGTTGTGCAGCTTGGCAAAGCTGAACACCGGCACCTTCACGGCCACGTATTCGCCCGTGGGGTACAGGCCCGTGCCGTAGCCCATGTCCCGCAGTTTTTCGCCCAGCATGCAGCGCACGGCCAGCTCCACCATGGGCACGCCCGTCACCTTGCTGATATACGGCACCGTGCGGGAGGAGCGGGGGTTCACCTCGATGATGAACACCTCGTTGTTGTACACCACGAACTGGATGTTCATCAGGCCCACCACGTTCAGCGCCCGCGCCAGGCGGCCGGTGTAGTCGATGATGGTGGCCTGTATTTTTTGCTTCAAATTATACGGAGGGTATACGGAAATGGAGTCGCCGGAGTGGATGCCCGCCCGCTCGATATGCTCCATCATGCCCGGGATCAGGAAGTCCTCGCCGTCGCAGATGGCGTCCACCTCGCACTCGGTGCCCATCAGGTACTTGTCCACCAGCACGGGGTTGGCCATGTCCACATGGCTGGTGATGATGGCCATGTATTCTTCCACGTCCGCCTCGTTGTAGGCGATGATCATATTCTGGCCCCCCAGCACATAGGACGGGCGCAGCAGCACCGGGTAGCCCAGCTCTTTGCCGGCGGCCAGGGCCTCCTCGGTGGTGAACACGGTGTGGCCCTGGGGCCGGGGGATGCCGCAGCGCTCCAGCAGCTCGTCGAAACGCTCCCGGTCCTCGGCCTCGTCGATGGCGTCCGCCGAGGTGCCCAGGATGCGCACGCCCTGTTCTTCCAGGTGCTTGGTCAGCTTAATGGCCGTCTGGCCGCCGAACTGCACCACGCAGGCCCAGGGCTGTTCGGTGGCGATGATGTGGTCCACGCTCTCCGGGGTCAGGGGGTCGAAATACAGCCGGTCGCCGGTGTCGAAGTCCGTGGAGACCGTCTCGGGGTTGTTGTTGACGATGACGACGTCATAGCCCATGGCCTTGAGCGTC
>CAJMEU010000113.1 GCA_905212515.1 uncultured Oscillospiraceae bacterium
CCGACATCGAGTATGCCTTCCCGTTCACCGACTGGGGCGAGCTGTGGGGCATTGCCGACCGCACGGATTACGACCTGGGCCGCCACCAGGAGGCCAGCGGCAAAAGCCTGGAGTATTTCGACCCCGAGACAAACGAGCATTACATCCCCTATGTCATCGAGCCGTCCCTGGGCGCCGACCGCGTGGCCCTGGCCTTCCTGTGCGAGGCTTACGACGAGGAAGTGGTGGGCCAGGACAAGAACGGCAAGGACGACGTGCGTGTGGTGATGCGTCTGCATCCGGCCTTGGCGCCCTTCAAGGCGGCCGTGCTGCCGCTGTCGAAAAAGCTGGGCGACAAGGCCCGCGAGGTGTACGCCGAGCTGGCCAAGTATTTCATGGTGGATTACGACGAGGCCGGCTCCATCGGCAAGCGCTACCGCCGCCAGGACGAGATCGGCACCCCGTTGTGCGTCACCGTGGACTTCGCCACCGTGGGCGACGAGAACACGCCGGCGGACAATTGCGTCACCGTGCGGGACCGCGACACCATGGAGCAGGTGCGCCTGCCCATCAGCGAGCTGCGCGGCTATATCGAGCAAAAAGTGCAATTTTAAAAGATAAACAAACCGCCCCTTCGGATTTCCGAAGGGGCGGTTTTTGTCTGCCAATCAGCGCCGGGCAAATCGGCGCTGGAAGAATTTCACCGCTTCCACAATGGGGATGACGCACAGGGCGATGGCGATGGCCACGCCGTACTCGGCCAGGCTGATGTGCTCGAAGCCGAAGGCGTTTGCCAGGAAGGGCACGTACAGCACGGCGGTGCTTAATACCAGGCTGCCCAGCATGGCGCCCCACAGCACCACGTTGTGGGTGCGCAGCTTGAACACGCTGCCGCGCTGGCTGCGCATGTTGAAGCTGTGGAAGATCTCGGCCAGGCTCATGGTCAGGAAGGCCATGGTCATGCCGTCCGGGCTTTGGGCGATCTCCCACACGCCGCTCTCCATAAAGTGGCCTATGAAGTAGGCCGCCAGCGTCAGGGCGCTCACCATCAGGCCCTGGTACAGCACGTCCGCGCCCAGCCCCCCGGCGAAGATGCCGTCCGTGGCTTTGCGGGGCGGGCGCTCCATCACGTCGGGCTCGGCCTTTTCCAGGCCCAGCGCCAGGGCGGGGAAGGTGTCGGTGATCAGGTTGATCCACAGCAAATGCACCGGCTTCAGCAGCGTGAAGCCCAGCACCGTGGCCGTGAAGATGCCCACCACCTCGCTGAGGTTCGAGGCCAGCAAAAACTGGATGGCCTTGCGGATATTGTCGTAGATGCGCCGGCCCTCGCCCACGGCGGAGACGATGGTGGCGAAGTTGTCGTCCGCCAGCACCATGTCGGCGGCGTTCTTGGTCACGTCCGTGCCGGTGATGCCCATGCCCACGCCGATGTCGGCGGATTTGATGCTGGGCGCGTCGTTCACGCCGTCGCCCGTCATGGCGGTGATGCACCCGCGCTTTTTCCAGGCGTTGACGATGCGCACTTTGTGCTCGGGCTGCACGCGGGCGTATACGCCGTAGTGCTCGATGCCCGCCTCCAGCTCCTCGTCGCTCATGGCCGAGAGGTCGGTGCCGGTGAGGGCCTCGTCGGCGCTTTGAATGATGCCCAGCTCCTTGGCGATGGCCACGGCCGTGTCCTGGTGGTCGCCGGTGATCATCACCGGCCGGATGCCGGCGGCGCGGCACTGGCGCACCGCGTCCAGCACCTCCGGGCGCACCGGGTCGATCATGCCGGCCAGGCCCAGGAACACCAGGTCTTTTTCCAGAAAATCAGGCTCATTGGAGGCGGGCTTTTCCGCCCACCGGCGGGCCGATGCGGCCAGCACGCGCAGGGCGCGGTCGGCCATGTTTTTGTTGTCCGCGGCGATGGCCGCCCGGGCCGCGTCGTCCAGGGGCAGCACCCTGCCATCCTTCACATAGTGGGTGCAGCGGCGCAGCACCTCGTCCGGCGCGCCCTTGGTGCAGGAGAAAAAGCCCTCCGGCCCTTTGTGCACCGTGGTCATCATCTTGCGCATGCTGTCAAACGGCGCCTCGTCCACCCGGGGGTTTTCCGCCTCCAGCTCCCCTTTGGGCAGGCCGGCCCCGGCCGCCCAGTTCACCAGGGCGGCCTCGGTGGGCTCGCCCTCGGCCGCGCCCTCGGCGTTCAGAGTGGCGTCGCAGCACAGGGCCATCACGGCCGCCACCTGGCTTTCGCCGCCCGTGTGCTCCACCACGGTCATCTTGTTCTGGGTCAGCGTGCCCGTCTTGTCCGAGCAGATCACCTGCGCGCAGCCCAGCGTTTCCACGGCCGTTAGGCGGCGGATGACGGCGCTGCGCTTCGACATATTGGTCACGCCGATGGACAGCACCACCGTCACCACGGCGGCCAGGCCCTCGGGGATGGCCGCCACGGCCAGGCTGACGGCCACCATGAAGGTGTCCAGAATGACGCCGGCGCTGAAATCGCCCGCCCGCACCAGGCTGAACACGAAGATGAACAGGCAGATGCCCAGCACCACCCAGCTCAGCACCTTGCCCAGCTGGGCCAGCTTCTTCTGCAGGGGGGTCTGCTCATCCTGCACCGTGGCCAGGGCCGTGGCGATCTTGCCCATCTCGGTATCCATGCCCGTGGCCGCCACCACGGCCCTGCCGCGGCCGTACACCACGGTGGAGCCCATGTAGGCCATGTTCCTGCGGTCGCCCAGGGGCACGTCGGCCCCGTCGCCGGGAAGGCCCAGGGCGTCGATGGCCTTGTTCACGGGCACGCTCTCGCCGGTGAGGGCCGCCTCTTCGATCTTCAGCGACGCGCTCTCCAAAATGCGGGCGTCGGCGGGCACGGCGTCGCCGGCCTCCAGCACCACCACGTCGCCGGGCACCAGCTCCTCGCTTTTCACCATCTGCTGGCGGCCGTCCCGCAGCACCTTGCAGGTGGCGGCGGTCATCTTCTGCAAGGCCTCGATGGATTTTTCGGCCTTGTTCTCCTGGTACACGCCCAGCACGGCGTTGATCAGCACCACCGCCAGGATGATGACCACGTCGGCAAAGCTCTCGCCGGCGTACACCGACGTGACGCCGGACACCGCGGCCGCGGCCAGCAGGATGATGATCATCGGGTCCTTCAGCTGGGCCAGGAAACGCTGCGCCAGCGTGGCCTTTTTGCCCTCGGCCAGCCGGTTGGGGCCGTACTGCGCCCGGCGGCGCGCCGCCTCGTCTGCGGTCAGGCCGCCCGGCCCGCTCTCCAGGGCCTGCAAGGCGGCCTCGGCACTTTCGCGGTAATACTTCATTATTTGGCACATCCTTTCTGTAAATCAAAAAAGACTCATGCGCGGCATGCCGCGCATGAGTCTCGTCATCACGTTTAAGCCAGGCCCGAAGGCCATGCTTGTTGACTTAAACCACACGGCAGGCCGTGCGTGTCTACTCCCTCATGGATTATATCCCAGCATAGCAAAACGCGCGGATTTTGTCAAGAGCCGTTTTGGCCTTGTCTTTTGGATGAACTTGTTTCTTAAAATCTGGGCAAACCCCAGGGATCTTATCCAATTGCCCTGAAAGAAGCACTGTGATATAATGTTGACGGACGGAGTATTGCCAAGGGGGAAGGGCGACAAACGGCAATGAATGGGTTTGTATTGGTGATTTTGCTGCTCTTGGCAGCGGTTTTATTGATGCTGTTTTTAATAGGCCATGCCAAAGGAAAACGGTCGGTGTATCTCACCGCCGTCACCGCGACCTTGTGCGCATGGTTTGCCGGGCTGGTTTTGGACGCAAACATTGATTTTGGCGAACCTGCCGGGTTCCTGTCCCTCAGGGTGCTGCTGCCCGTGTTGGCCATGGGGCTTTGCATTCTGCGCGCGATCGCAGGGATGGACCATAAGCCCGATTGATGGCGCTCTGTTTCGAAAGGAGAAGTGGCTGTGAAAGGAATTAAAATAGAGCTGCTGGGGGTTGGCGTGATCCTTTTGGGGATCGCGCTGAGCACGAATCATTTTTGGGCATACGCCCTTGGCGCAGTCGGTTTTGGCGTGATTTCTATCGGGTGCTTTTGGAAGGAAAAGGGGAAGTAGACGTTTGATTTGCCGGGCGGCCGCCTTACAGGGCGGCTGCCTTTTTATCTGCCCCGGCGCGCGGCTGTGTAAACGGGGCCGGCCCGCGCAAGGGGATAACAAGCCGGGCAGCGCCCTGAAGGTAGCATGCCCGGCCGGCGGCGGGAATATCGCTTTTTTTCTCCCCCTGGACGCCTTTGGCCGGGAAAGGCGGTTCACTTTCCGCTTCGGCTGTGCTATGATAAGAAAAAAAGGGGGCATTCTTATGATGGTGTTTTGGATCATTCTGTTGGCGCTGGCGGCCTTCGCGGCCGTGCTGTGCGCCCGGGCGGCGGCCTGTAAACCCACGGACGCGGGCTACGGCCAGCGGCAGGAGGTAACGGTGGACGGCGACGCGGCGGCCGAGCATCTGGCCCAGCTGGTGCGCATCCCCACCGTGTCGGATTACGATGAAAGCAAGGTGGACGACGCCCAGTTCCAGGCTCTGCGCGATACGCTGGCCCGGCTGTACCCCAAGGTGCACGCGGCCTGCCCGCCGGTGCTGTGCGGCGGCGAGGGGCGCAAAACAGGCTATCTGTTCCACTGGAAGGGCCGGACGGACGGCGCGCCCGCCGTGCTGATGGCCCACTACGACGTGGTGCCCGTGGAGGAGCAGCGCTGGGCCCACCCGCCCTTCTGCGGCCAGGTGTTCGACGGCGAGCTGTGGGGCCGGGGCACGCTGGACACCAAGATCACCCTGCTGGGCGCCCTGGAGGCGGCCGAACGGCTGATCGGCGAGGGTTTCGTGCCCCAAAACGACGTGTATTTCGCCTTTGCCGGCGATGAGGAAGTGGCCGGCCACGGCGCCCAGGATATCATCGCCTACTTAAAGGCCCAGGGCGTAAAGCCGGGCTTTGTGGTGGACGAGGGCGGCGCCGTGGTGGAGGGCGTGTTCCCGGGCGTGAAGGACCCCATCGCCGTGGTGGGCATCGGGGAAAAGGGCATGATGAATGTGGAGCTGACCGCGGCCAGCGAGGGCGGCCACGCCAGCCATCCCACCCGCCCCTCGGCCGTGGGCCAGGTGTGCGCGGCCGTGGCCAAGCTGGAGGCAAAGCCCATGAAGGCCCACATCACCACGCCCGTGCGCGAGATGCTGCGCACGCTGGCGCCCCACACGCCCTTCGGCCTGCGGGTGGTGTTCGCCAACCTCTGGTGCTTCGGCGGCCTGCTGACGACCCTGGCGGAAAAGCTGGGCGGCGAGCTGAACGCCATGATGCGCACCACCTTCGCCTTCACCATGCTCAAGGGCTCGAAGCAGAACAACGTCATGCCCAACGAGGCGTCGGCGGGCATCAACGTGCGGCTGGTCAACACCGACAGCCCGGACGACGTGAAGGCTTATATGGAGCGCGCCATCCAAAACCCCCGGGTGCGGGTGGACGTGGTGCACGCCCAGCCGGCCAGCCCCTACGCGGCCACGGGAGGCGAGCACTGGAACAAGCTGGCCAAAGCGGCGGCCCACACCTGGGACGGGTGCATCGTGTCGCCCTATCTGATGATCGCCTGCTCGGACAGCCGCCATTACGCCGGCTTCTGCGAGGACGTGTACAAGTTCAGCGCCATGCACCTGACGGCCGAGCAGCGCGGCCTCATCCACAACGACAACGAGCGCATCCCCGTCACCGAGATCGCCAAAACGGTGGAGTTCTACCTGCGGCTGGAGCAGCAGCTGTAACGCCCCGCCCCGGTGGCCGGCCGCGGGCCGGCGTATACAAAATTTTATAAAGGCACAAGAAACACAAAAGGAGGCATTTTGCCATGAACGAAACACTGCTGCGCCAGTACGCGGACTTTGCCGTGCGCGTGGGCGCCAATCCCCAGCCCTGCCAGACCCTCATCATCAACGCGCCCATCGAGGGCGCGCACTTTGCCCGCCTGTGCGTGGAATCCGCCTACGGGGCCGGGGCCAAAAACGTCGTCGTGCGCTGGAACGACGATCAAACCGCCCGCATCCGCATGCAGCGCACGGCCGTGGAAGTGCTGGAGGACGTCAAGCCCTACGAGGAGCGCAGCTACCTGGACTACATCGAGGCCGAGGGCGGCGCCTGCCTGTTGCACATCGTGGCCGACGACCCGGACGTGTACGCCGGCATCGACCCCCAGAAGATCGCCCGCGCCACCAAGGCCAAGCGCGAGCACATGAAGAACTACCGCCAGTACACCATGAACGACCGCGTGCAGTGGAGCATCGTGGCCATCCCCAGCCAGGCCTGGGCCGATAAGGTGTTCCCCGGGGACCCGGACGCCGTCGAACACCTGTGGCAGGCCATCTTCGACGTGTGCCGCGTGCGGGAGGGCGGCGACGTGGTGGCCGCCTGGCGGCAGCACATCGCCAAAATGACCGCCTGGCGCGACCATATGAACCAGCTGCAGGTGGACAGCCTGCACCTCACCAGCGCAAACGGCACGGACCTCACCATCGGCCTGGCCGACACCGCCCTGTGGGAGGGCGCCCAAAGCCACACGCCCGAGGGGTACGCCTTCCTGGCCAACATCCCCACCGAGGAGGTGTTCACCGCCCCCCACAAGGACCGGGTGGACGGCGTCGTCCACGCCACCAAGCCCTACGTATACAACGGCAACGTCATCGAGGGCTTCTGGGTGCGCTTCCAGCAGGGCAAAGTGGTGGAATACCACGCGGACAAAAACGAGGACGTGCTGGCCCAGCTGCTGGACACCGACGAGGGCGCGCGCCACATCGGCGAGATCGCCCTGGTGCCCGCCTCCAGCCCCATCAACCAAAAGAATATCCTCTTTTACGAGACCCTGTTCGACGAGAACGCGGCCTGCCACATCGCCTTCGGCGACGGCTACCCCGGCACGGTGCAAAACGGCACCGCCCTGACGCAGGAGCAGCTGCTGGCTTTGGGCGTGAACCACAGTCTGGTGCACGAGGACATCATGGTGGGCGCGCCGGATATGGACATCACCGCCGCCACCAGGGACGGCAAAACCGTGCAGATCTTTAAAAACGGCGAATGGGCGTTCTGACCGGCCGTTAAACGCCCGCCCCGTTTCACACCGGAAGGGATGAACATGGATCAAACCATCCGGAGGCATTTCGCGGCGTTCAGGCGCATGGACCTGCCGGCGGTGCTGGGCGGCTATGCCCCCGGCCTGACGGCCGTCGTCCAGGCCGGCGCCGCCAGCCGCACCCTGGGCCGCCGGGGCCTGGGGCGCCTGCTGGCGCTGCTGTTCCGGCAGGCCGCCGCCCGGTCCCTGCAAGTCCTCTGCCAGGACGGCCGCGGGGACTGGGGCGTGCTGGCGCTGCCCGCGCCGGACGAGACTTTGTTCGTCAACTATGTGTGCCGGGTCCAGGGCGGCGCCGTCACCCACCTGACCCTCTATGTCTGCGACCCTTCGGGCCAAACCCGGCTGCCCATGCGGAATATCGCCGCCAAGGGAAACCAGGCCCGGCGGGTGTTCTACAAGCACGCCCTGGCCATGATGAGCGTCAGCGCGGACGTGATCGTGAAGGATTACGATGAAAACGCTCTGGTCGTCACCAACCTGGCCGGGTCCGTGTGCGAAGGCAAGGTGCAGATCCACGCCTTCTGCGACCATTTGATGCACTCCTACGGGAAGATCCTCAAAAGCCTGCGCCTGCACGGCCTATCGGCCATCCACTGGAAAACCACCCCCGCCGGCGGCCATTTGGCGCTGTTTGCCCTCGACGCCAGGTGCCTGGGCATGGTGATGACCGAAACCTATTGGGTGGAGGACGGGAAGATCCGGTTCGAGTCCTCCATTTGCCGGGGCGGGATGCAGGAAACCATCCAGAACCTGTGATCCATCTTGCCCCTTGCGCGCCCAAAGGGCCCCAAAAGGGGCCAAAACCGGGAAGGTGCAAAATTAGACGCAAAAAAAACGCCGTTTTTTCACGCAAAACCCAATGTTTTGCAATAAAAACGGCGTTTTTTTCATTTTTTTCACAGTGTTTTTTGGGGCTTTTTGTGGGAATAGGAGACAAAAATCCATGGAGGAGGCCGGTCACACCGGCTGCTTTTTCCCCGCCGGCCACATGGATTGGATGCGCACCGCCCGGTGCACCGGCGCCCAGATCAGCATGGCCAGGTAGTAGTCCACCATGCTGTGCACGATGGTGCCGCCGCATACAAGGCCCCAGATCAGCGTCATAAACGAGTAGCCCGCGTCCTGGTACAGGCCGCCGAACCAGAAAAACACCACCACAACGGCCTCGGCCACGCCGTGCACCGCGCCCAGGGCCAGGCCGAACAGGGCCTTGCCGGCCGCGCTGTCCATCACCCGGGGGCTTTTTTTCAGCCAAAAGGCGCCCAGTACCACGAAGAAGATCTGCACCGCCGCGCGCAGCCACACCACGGGCGGGAAGCCGGCCAGCACAAAGCCCAGGGTGGTGCCCACCTCCACGGTGACGGCCACGGCGGGGCTGATGAACAGGGCGATGAACACGGCCACATGGCTGGCCAGGGTGAAGCTCATGGGACCAAACTGCAGCTTGACGGGCGAGATGATGGGGATCAGGATGCCCACGGCGCACAGCAGCGCGGCCGTGCACATTTTCTGGATGCGCTGGTTGTCTTTCATACAATACCCCTCGTTTGTTTTTTGATATTTGACATGATAGGTGTCTTGACACATCATACAGGATAACGGGGGCATTGTCAATCAAAAAAATATGCGCACCGCAGTGCGCATGCAAAGCCTATTCCTCGTACAAAAAGCCCTGTTCCCGCAGTGCGGCCAGCACGCGGGCCCTGTGGGCCGCGCTGGGGCAGGAGAGGGTGTGCAGGTGCACGCCGCCGGTCAGGCGGGAGAGGGGCTGCGCGTCCGTGCGCGCCAGCGCCGCGCAGAAGGCGTCGGCGTCCGCCCGGCTGAACACCTGCAGTTGGCCCGAGAGCTGCCCGTACACCGGGTGCTCCACGATCACGTCCAGCAGGCCGCAGCCGCAGTCGGCAACGGTGTACAATTCCTCGCGCAGGCGGGCGCCGTCGTGGCGGCAGGCCACCACCACGCGGCCCTGGCGGGCCGGGCTGTCCAGCATATAGCCCCGGGGGGTGGCCAGGATCTCGGCGCCGCCCGCGCGCAGCAGGGCCACGTCCCCCACCACGATCTGCCTGCTTACGCCCACGCGGGCGGCCAGGGCCGAGGCGCTGAGGGGCCCGTCGGCCTGCTCCAGTGCCTGTAAGATCTGTCTGCGCCGCTCATCGGCCGCCATATGCCCCGCCTCCCGTCGTTTTAAAAATGGCCTTTTGCACTCCAGCCCGCGCGCCGCGCCGGCTGCCCCGCAGGGGGGACAAAGGCGCGCCCGAAGAAGAAACAACCGCTGTTTTGGGGTTATTATAGCATAAAAACGGCCTTCTTCACACTCCCTTCATGATTTTTTGTGGCTTTTTTCACAGTTTTGCGATACAATAAAAACATCGCGGGGCCCGGCCCAACAACCACCGGCCGGGATTTTTATAATTTATTTTGCATGGAGAGAGCGGGATCTTAATGACCAATAACAAGAAAACTATAC
>CAJMEU010000114.1 GCA_905212515.1 uncultured Oscillospiraceae bacterium
CCAAAAATACCTCGCATACACTGCGCACCTCGCTGGCCAACTAAAAAAGCAACGCGCCCCCCTTGCCGATGATGATGCCCATCTGGCTCTTATTCTCGCAGTAGATGTTCACGTCGATGTCGATGAGGCCGCCCTCCGGCCGTTCCTTAAAGCGCTCCACGGTCACGGCCGTGCCGTGAGGGATCTCATCGAACAAATACAGCAGCATTTTTTCGCGGATCACCTCGGCAACCAGGGCCTTTTCCGGCATGTCGGTGTAGGCGTCCTCGGGGAAATAGTGGGGGCTTTCCACCGCGTAGGGCGCCAGCTCGTCCAGCAATTCGGCGCAGCCCTCGTCCCGCTGTACGCACAGGGGCAGGATCTTTTCGAACACGTCCAGCCTGCCCAGCAGCTCCATGCGCAGCAAAAGGTCCTCCTTTTGCTTGAGGGTGTCCGTTTTATTGATGGCCGCCAGGGCCGGCACGCGCTTTGCGCGGATATCGGCGATCAGGCCCTGCTCCGCCTCGTTCAGCTCGCCGTAGGGCTCGAACAGCATCACCACCGCGTCCACCTCGGCCACGCTCTGCACGGCCGTGTTGGCCATGCGCTGGCCCAGTTTTGTGCGCGGGCGGTGGATGCCGGGCGTGTCCAGGAACACGTACTGCAAGGGCCCCTTGGTCAAAATGCCGGTGATCTTGGTGCGGGTGGTCTGGGGCTTGGCGGTCACGATGGCCACCTTTTCCCCCACCAGCCGGTTGATCAGGCTGGATTTGCCCACATTGGGCCGGCCCACCAGGGCCACGAAGATCGATTTTGTCTCACTTGTCTGCAAAAATTTTACTCTCCTTTTTGGCCGGCCACGAACGCGCCCGCCGCGGCCAGCGATGCCGCCAGCGCGGCCAATGCCCACCAATGGCGGGTGAAAAAATCCCACATGCGCCCAAAGGCGGCCGTGTCCCAGAACAGCAGAACGCCGCCCACGGCGCAGCCGATGCTGAACACCAGCACCGCGCCGGCCGCCATGTCCTTCACCACGCCCGCAGTGCGGTAGCGGTCGGGCACGGGGCGTTCCACCGTGCGCTCCAGGCTGGAATTGACAAGCTCCAGCGCCAGCACGCCGCACACCATCACGGTCAGCAGGCAGTACTGGGTCTTGCTGAAATCATAAAATATGCTGAACAGGTACACATAAAACGCGGCGCACAAATGGAAGCGCATGTTCCGCTCTTCCCGCAGCGCCGTCCAGATGCCCTGTGCCGCGTAGCGGAAACTGGCCCAGAAAGGCTGTTTTCCCATCTGTCACACCTGGTCTGCGCTGTAGGACACCGTGCGCGGCACGCCCAATTGGATCAAGGTCGCCTCTTCCTTCTCGCGCATGTGCACCGCCTCCAGGCCGCCGGCCTCATGGTCGTAGCCCAGCAGGTGGAACATCGAGTGCACGGTCAGGAAAGCCACCTCCCGCTGCAGGGAGTGACCGTACAGCTCGGCCTGTTCCACGGCCCGCTCCATAGAGATGACAATGTCGCCCAGCATGGCCGCGCCCGTCTCCTGGTTGATGTCGTACTGGCCGTTCTCCCCCAAGGGGAAGCTGAGCACGTCGGTGGGCTGGGGTTTGCCCCGGTACTGCTCGTTCAGCCGGGCGATCTCGGCGTTGTCCACGAAGGTGACGCTGATCTCGGCCGGGCCCTCGAAATGCTCATACTCCAGCACCGCATGGCAGGCGCGCCGGATAAGGATGCGCAGCCCCGAGGGGATCTTGACGGTTTTCTGTTTGTTGGTGATATACACTTTGTGAGACATTTTCGCACTTCCTTTGCTGGTTTTTATCGCTTGGACCGGGCGGCCTGGGCTTTGTCGTAGGCTTTGATGATCGCCTGCACCAGCCGGTGGCGCACCACGTCTTTTTCGCTGAAATACACCATGGAGATGCCCTCCACGCCCTTCAGCACGCGCAGGGCGTCCACCAGGCCGCTGCGGGCTTTGTCGGGCAGGTCGATCTGCGTCACGTCGCCCGTCACCACCACCTTCGAGCCCGTGCCCATGCGGGTGAGGAACATCTTCATCTGCTCGGGGCTGGTGTTCTGCGCCTCGTCCAGAATGATGAACGCGTCGTCCAGCGTGCGCCCGCGCATATAGGCCAGCGGCGCCACCTCGATCAGCTGCTTTTCCAGCAGGGCCTGGTATTTCTCCGTGCCCAGCATGTCGAACAGGGCGTCGTACAGCGGGCGCAGGTAGGGGTCCACCTTATTCTGCAAATCGCCGGGCAGAAAGCCCAGCTTCTCCCCCGCCTCCACCGCGGGCCGCGTGAGGATGATGCGCGTCACCTCCCGCGCCTTGAACGCCTTCACCGCCATGGCCACCGCCAGGTAGGTCTTGCCCGTGCCGGCGGGCCCCACGCCGAAGGTGATGGGGTTTTTGCGGATGGCGCCGATATATTCTTTTTGGCCCAAAGTTTTGGGGCGCACCGGGCGGCCTTTGGCCGTGATGGCGATGAAATCCCCCGTCAGCTCCTTCACCTTTTCCTCTTCGCCGGAGCCCGCCAGGGAGATGCAGTACCGCACGGTCTGTTCCTCCAGCGGCGTGCCGTTTTCGCGCAGCGTCAGCATGGAGTCGATGGCTTTGGCCGCCTTGGCCGCCCCCTCGTCCGAACCGGTCAATTTGATCTGCGTGCCGCGGCACACGGCCGTAACGCCAAATGCCTGTTCCAGCAGGCGGATGTTTTCGTCACAGCTGCCGAAAATGGCCAGCGCCGTGTCGATGGAATCTACTTCAAACAGCTTTTCCGTTCTTGACACACCTTTACTCAATAATTTCCCCACGCTCTTATTATAGCATAATAGTCAAAATTTTAAAGATGATTTTGTGCATAAAGTGTACAAATTTTCCACCGTTTTTCATGTCAAACCGCTGAAAGGCGCCTCTTTTGCAATGTTGGCCACAAATGTGAGGCGCATCGTCACCGTCACTTCGCCGTCTCCGGCCTCCACATCCTCCTGTACGTCCTCCAATTTGTAGTCCGGGAATTTTTCCCGCAGCGCGTCGTAAATTTTCATGCGGGCCTTCTGGGCCGCCAGTTCCGGGGACAGCTCCGCCTCCACCGGCTGCACCTGGCGCACCCGGATGTGTTCCAGGGTGGCAGGCAGATGGAACCCCCACAGGCTCAGCCCCTCCCGCGTGACGGCCGTCTCCGTGTCCGGCCCCTGCTCGGGGGCCGGGCCCAGGGGGATGGCGCCGCCGCCCACCAGCAGCCGGTAGCCGTGCCGCACCTGGCCCGAGGGCCGCTGGGCCTGTACGCGCAGGGGCTGGGTGCAGGTATAGGTTTTCTCCACCCGGGCGAAAACGCTGCCCTCCGAGTGGGCGTAGGCCGTGATCTGCGTCTGGTCGTTGTAGCTTGCCCCGCTGACCAGCACCTCCCCCTCGGCCACCGATTGGTTGGGCCATTTCTGCAAAAATCCGCCCCGCAGGTCCACCGAGAGGATCAGCCCGCTGCTGGTGGCCACCAGGTCGGTCACCTCCGTGCTGATGATGGCCGGCGTCTTTTCCTTGTCCCGCTTTTCCGCCACCAGCCGCCCTTTCACAAAATTCAGCGACACCCAGCTGTAATCCTTTTCCTCCACAAAGATCCCGTCGGCAATGCGGCGCAGTTGGGCCATGTCGGCAAACGCGCCCTCGTAAACGCCCTTTTCATAAAGCTGCCGGCGCAGCGCGGCCTCCTGAGCGGGGGTGAACTGATAAAATTCGATGTTCCAGATCATTTTGGGGAAAACCAGCAGGGCCAAAACGGCCAGCGCCAGCCCCACCAGCATGCCCCAGCGGTGGCGGTAGGCCAGCAGCGTGAAACACAGCCCTTTGCGTTCGCGCACGTTCAGCCTGCAGCGCGCCTTGCGCGCCAGCCGGTGCAGGCGCGTGTAGTCCCGGGCGGGCACCTGGGCCATGAAGCCCGTCGGCGTGGGGACGACGCACTGTACCGGGATGTCGGCGGCCGCGCAGCTGTTGAGGAACCGCTCCCCCTGCCCGCCCTGTATCTCGAACCGCACCGCGCCGCTCCAAAAATTCCAAAAGCTGCCCCGCATGTGCTCACCTCTGCTTCTTTGTCTGATAGACCAGTTCCAGGGAAAAAATACGGCCGTGCACGGTGATCAGGTCCTTGTGGTAAGTATCCACCATCAGGTCCACCCCCACCAGCTTTACCGCCACCTGCCCCATGTCCAGCACCAGCGCCGTCTGATCGTAGGAGAGGATGCCCCGGCAGTTCTCCGCCTCCAATTCCCCCCGGCAGTTCAGGTGCAGCACCGCCTGCTTGTACAGCGCCTCCGGGCGCACCACGCTGCCCAGGCCCAACGCCTCTTTGAGCGAATTGTGCTTTTTGCGCCGTTTTCTGCCGCCCATGGCCCTTCCCCCTCTACTATCGATCGCATCGCTATCATATCTATGGAAAAGGAGGGATCAATTATGCAGCAGCTTGCCTCTTTCCGGCAGAAGGCCGGGCTGATCCGGACGTTGAAAAGCCTGCCCTTTCTGGCGGCGGCGCTGGGGGTGTTCCTCCGGCCCGCGGCCGCCATGGCCGGCGTCGCGCGCGGGCTGGACGGCTGTGTGCACACCATCATCCCGTCCAGGTTCACCTTTCTCGTGTTGTCCCAGCTGGTGCTGGAAAGCCCCCTGGCGGAATGGGCCGGCCTTGCGCTGCTGCCTTATACCCGCCTGCTGGGCATCCGCAGCAAAAAAGCCCCCTCGGCCCTGCTGTGCGGGCTGCTGGGGGGCTTCGCCGCCGGGGCGCGGTCCATCGGGCTGCTGCACCGCAGCGGCGAGCTGTCCGGCCAGGAGGCCTCGCGGCTGATGGTGTGCACCATCTGCTCCGGCCCCTCCTTCGTGGTGGGCAGCGTGGGCACGGTCATGCTGGGCAGCACGGCCGCCGGGTGGGCCCTGTTCGGCGTCCAGGTCCTCGCCTCCCTGGTGTGCGGGCTGCTGTTCCGCGGCAAGGACGCCCCGCCCCCGGCCCTTTTGGCTGCCCCGGCGGGCGCCCCGGACAAAGGTTTTGTAAACGCCGTGGCGGACGGCGTGCACGCCACCGCGCTGCTGTGCGGCTATATCACTTTGTTCGCCTTTTTTGCCGCCGTGGCCACGCCTGCCAATGCCGGCGCCGCCGCCCGCCTGTGCGTGACCCTGCCCCTGGAAGTGACCAGCGCCTGCCTGGCGGCCGCCGAGCTCACGCTGCCCGGGAAAATTTACCTGTGCGCGGCCGCCGTCAGCGTAATGGGCGCCAGTGTGTTCGTCCAGGTGCGCGCCTTTGCCGGGCCCGGCATCTCTTTGACGCCTTTGCTGCTTTCGCGGCTGGCCCATCTGCCGCTGATGCTGGCGCTGCTGCGGATTTTTTTGGCTGTTTTCCCGCTCTCTCTTCCCGCATCAGCGCCTTTGGGCGGCTGGACACCGGCTTTTCGTATGCCGGCGGACGCTTTTTGCGCGGTATTTGTGCTGTGCGCGCTGATATTTGCCCCGCAAAACGGTTGGCAGCGGCATAAAAAAGGGTTATAATAAGAAAAAAGCATCTGTTTTATTCTAAAACCAGTGTTGCCGTGGCAACACTTTTATACCAAAGAGGAACCTTTATGCTGTTTTCCAAAAAAAGCGTGCTCTTCGGGCGGCGCATCCCGCCCGCCTGCGAATACTGTGAACACGGCCGCGCCGCACAGGAGGCCGGCACTTTTTATTGTGAAAAACGGGGCGTGGTGCCCGGCAGCTACCATTGCCGCGCCTATGTATACGACCCTTTGCGCCGCGCGCCCAAGCGCCGGCCGCCCATGCCATCGTTTTCGCCCGAGGATTTTCAGCTGTAATATAAAAAGGCGCCGGTCCCCCGGCGCCTTTTTACCGCCTTATTTTTGGAGCAGCGGTTCCAATGTTTGGTATACATAGGTACAGGTCAAAATGATGTTATAGCCGCTCATCAGGGATACATACAGCTTGCGCGCCCTGGGGGCCTTCAGCTTGCTGGCCATCAGGAAGATCAGCAGCCCCGTGCCGGCCACGGCCGCGATGTCCGCAAAGGCGATCATCACTTCCCGCGGCATCCGAGGCATCCATTTGACCACCCAAAACGACAGCCCGCGGGCCAGAATGTGCACTGCCGGCACCAGCAGCAGCGGCGTTACGCCCAGCGCCGCCATACGATGGCCCGAACGTATAAAAATAATCGAAATGCAAATCAGGATCGCCAGGATAGAAACGCTTTCCACCAGCATCCAATCACCCTCTTCATGCGAATTTTCCCCCGCCCGCTTTTGGCATGCCTTTTTGTATAGCATATCGGTTCCGCCGCCGATTGTCAATCGATTTTGTCTGTCGAAAAATGCGTTCCCCGCCGTTTTCGACCCGTTTAGGGGCCAACCTGCAAAATAATTTTTTCGAAAGGCTTGACGAAAGGCAAAATTTCTATATAATAGATAAAGGCACTTCTTCTTGAGAGGCGTTCCGCCCCTTACAGATGCTGGTATAGCTCAGTTGGTAGAGCAGCTGATTCGTAATCAGCAGGTCGTGTGTTCGAGTCACATTACCAGCTCCAAATCGTGCAAACAAAGATACCACCCAGGCCGCTGCGGCTTGGGTGGTATCTTTGTTTTTTATCACACTGGAAGGGCTGCGGAAGGCTGCCGGGCGTTTTGCGCCATCCGTTCCTTCATGGCCGCCTTGTTCTGATACATGGCGTCGTCGGCCCGTTTGAACACGTTGGCGAACACCAGGTCCGTATCGCTGTCATAGATGGCGATGCCCCGGGCGATGGAGAGCGCTTCGCCGGGGCGGCCGCAGGAGCAGGCCTCCATCTCGCGGGTAAACTCCTCCAGCAGCTCGGCGTAATGCTCCAGCTCCCCGTTCTCCAGGATCACCACGAACTCATCGCCGCCGACGCGATAGACCGGGCTGCGTTTAAAGGTTTTGCAGATGAGCTTGCAGGCGTCGATGATGAGGATATCGCCGAAATCGTGGCCGCAGGTGTCGTTGACTTCCTTCAGGCCGTTGATGTCCAGCACCACCACCGCGAATTCCGGGTGGCCCGTGCGCATCCGCTCCTCCATCTGCTTTTCCGCCTCCAGGTAGGCGGTTTTATTTTTTACCCCGGTCAAGGGGTCGCGGTAGGCCAGCCCGTTGATATAGGCAATGTACTTCTGCAGGCTGTCCACCGTCTTTTGAAAGCTGTCCGCTAGGGTGCCCACCTCGTCTCTGGTCTGATTGCTGATGGTGACGCTGTAGTCCCCCGCGGCGATTATTTTCGCCGCCTCGGTGAGCTCTTTCAGGGGCCGGATAAGACGGCGCGTAAACAGTACCGTCAGGGCGACGGAAAGCGCGGCGATCAGCAGCAATGCCGTGAGGATGTGCAGGATCAGGCCGTTCCTGGCAGCGTCGATCTCGGTCACGGGCGCGGTGACGGCCAGGTGCATGGAATTGCGCAGGGTACGGAACGCCAGCTCCTTTTCCTGGTTCCTCCAGTCATAAGTAAAAAGGCTGCTGCCCGTCGTACCGTTTTGAAGCTCGCGCACCACGGGAGCCAGGCTTTTGTCCACGCTTTCCATGGGGGTGCCAAGGGGGATCTCCCGGTGGCAGACGACCATGCCCTGCGCGTCCACCAAAAAGGCATAGCCGGTGTCATAGACCTGGATGTTGTTCACCGCGTCCTCGATGACGCTGAAGTCGATGTCCATCCCCACCACGCCCACCGTTTCGCCGTCCCGGTAAATGGGGATGACGTAGGAGACCATCTCGACCCCGATGTTTTGATTGTAATACGGTGCCATCCAGGTGGCCACGCCGTTGTTCACCGGGATGTAGTACCAGCCCACATGCTCTGTGTCGTTGGGGCTGTAGGTAGAAAAATCGGTGGGGGTCAGTTCCTGAAAGCTGCCGCGGCGCGTGGTCCTGCTCCAGAAAAGGCCGGAGGTGGGCGGGGCAAATTCCGGATTGAAGCGGACGTAGACCGCCAGCGCGCCCTCGGTGTTGTCGGCCGCGTTGATGGCCACGGACCTCAGCTGCGAGGTATATGCCTCCATATAATCCGCATCGGTTTTCAGCCGTTCCAAGCTTTCCAATTGCTCGGACGCATAAACCGCCAGTGTCTTTACCGACTGCTCGATGCGGGAAAACAGCCCGTCCAGGTCGCTGGCTTTCCCGCTGCACAGCAGGTTCATGATCTGCGCGGAATCCTTGTCCACCACCGTGTGGGCGATGCGGACGCCCGCCCCGCCGATGACCACCGAGGAGAGCAGCACACAGGCCAGGATCAAGGTGATGAATTTTGTCTGGATCGATCTCATAGATGCCTCATCTCCCAATTCTTACGGTTCCAGCAGTTCTACCCGGATGTTTGGGTGGATCCGCCGCAGCAGGCGCGCCACGTCATCGCCGCCCAGGCCCCGCATAACGGTTTTGGCGTATACGGCGTCCACAGGGTTGTTATACCCGTACTTGACCGCCAGCAGCGGGTCGGTAAAGGCCAGCACCCTGCTGCCGGGCCGTGTTTTGCGCAGGGATGCGGCCCGCGCCTCCAGCGCGTTGGGGTCGTTGTCGATCACCAGTATATTCATCGGTCAGGTTCACGCTCCTGTAAGGGCACGCTTCGGCCAGGCGAAGGCGCGCGGCTGATGGTGCGGGGGCAACTTTATTATGGCCGGCTCACCGTAACAAAAGCGTGACAAAAAAGGCCCCATCTTAAAAAGATGGGGCCGGGGGGGCAAAACGGGATGGGCGCGGGGCGTCAGCGCCGGTCCAAATAGGCGACCACAAATTCCGCCCAGCTGTACTGGGCCATATACTCGCCCAAATAGGCATTCACCGTCCGCACGTCGCCGTGAATGAAATCGTAATAATCGCAGGAAAAGGCGTTTGGCAATACGGCCAGGCGGCCGCGCTCTTTAAAAAGCACGCCGGAGGCGCCCGCCGCCGCCAAGGTGTCCGTCAGATCCTTGACCAACTGCCGCAGATGGCTTTGAAGGGCGGTGGAATCGGGCTGATCCTCCCACAGCACGGCGGCCAGCTCCCGCACGGTACAGACCGCGCCGCGGCGGTTCACCAGGTAGGCGAACAGCTCCTTGGTCTTGCTGCGGGAAAACGCCAGAGGCCGCCCGCCGCGGAACACCTCAAAATTGCCGAAGCACTGCACCCGCAGGCGGCCGTCGTCCTCCCGCTTCACCGGCCGGCGCAAATCGTCCAGTTCCCGCCGGATGGCCTGCGTCCCCGCCGGTTTCAGCACATAGCCCGAGGCGTGCAGGTGGAAGGCCTCGCCCATATACGCCGCATACCCGGTGACAAACACGATGTTCACGTTGCTGTAGATGTCTTTGAGGCGCTTGGCCAGTTCCAGGCCGGTCAAATCGAACATTTCCACATCCAAAAAAGCCACGTCGGGATAAAACGTCCCGCCTTTCACCCGTTCCAGCGCGGCCCAGGGGTCTGTGAAGGGGAACAGGGCGCAGTTGGGCACGGCCTCCCGGATGGCGCGGCACAGCACGTCAAGGGCGATGGGCTCGTCGTCCACTGCCAATTTCGTCAAGCTCAGGCCGGCTCCCTCCCC
>CAJMEU010000115.1 GCA_905212515.1 uncultured Oscillospiraceae bacterium
GCCCGTCCAGGGGCTGGCGGAGGAGGGCGCGCCCTTGCAATGGCGGGCGCCGGACGGCACCCTGTACGCGCCCGGCGATCAGGTGCCGTGGTGCGAAAGCCTGACGGCCGTGGACGGCGCCAACCCCGACCCCGACCCCGACCCCGATCCCGATCCCGGTCCCACGCCGGGCAAGCTGTCCGTACTGCAAGGCGGCACAGAGACAGCGTCCGTCGTATACGGCGGCGAAGTATCCCTCACGGCCGCCTTTTCCGCATCCGGGGCCACGGCGGCCGATTTTTATGCCGATCATACCTCCCTGGGCCGGGCGGAATGCCGGGACGGCACGGCAGTGCTGCCCGTCACCTGCGCGGGCGAAGCCTGGCATGTGGGCGGGCACACGCTGCGGGCCGAGGCGGCGGGCACGGGGGAAAACCTGGATGTATCCCTGACGGTGACGCCCGCCACGCCCCAAGTCGCCCTGCGCATCACCACCGCGCCGGCGGGCCAGGCGCCGGTGCCGGTCCTGCAGGTGCAGGGCGTGGCCGGCGAAAGCCTTTCCTACTCCGCCCCCACGTTCAACTGGTACGCGGACGAGGCGGCCAGCCGGTCCATCGCCCCGCCCACTCAGCCGGGCGTCTATTACGTAAAAGCCCTCCTGCCTGCCCAAGGGAATTATGGCCCCGCTGAAAGCCCGCTGACCTCCTTCACCCTCACCGAAGCGGCGCTTGGTTTCACCGCCATCAGCCTGAGCGCGCGGGAGCGCTCCCTGCGGGAGGGCTCGACGTTTCAATTGGAGGCGCTGTATCAGCCGGGCGACGTAAAAGGCGAGGTGCTTTGGAGCAGCAGCGACCCGCTGACGGCGTCCGTGTCCGCCGACGGGCTGGTGACGGCCCAAAGGAAAGGCGTAACAGCCATTGTGGCCCGGGGCGAGGGCTGCGCTGCGGCTTGCGTCATCACCGTCCTGCCGCGGGAGGCAGAGGTGGAGCGCATCACCCTCAACAAAACGGCCGTCACCCTGCAAACCACCGACCGCATCCAGCTGCAGGCCGCCTTGGAGCCCGCGGGCGCCGCAGGCGCCCTGGCCTGGAGCACCAGCAACGGCGCCGTGGCCGCCGTGGACCAGTCCGGCCGCGTCACCGCCCAGGCCGAGGGCCGTGCCGCCATCATGGCGGCAGCAGGCCAGCAGACGGCGGTGTGCATCGTCACCGTGGCCCCGCGCCAGGTAGTGCCCACGCGCATCACGCTGTCGCCCGAGACCCTGGTGCTGGGCAGCGGGGAAGAAAAGCGCCTGTCGGCCCAGACCGAACCCGCCGGGGCGTCCGGCGCGGCCCTGCGCTGGTACAGCAAGGACGAAGCGGTGGCTGTGGTGGAGGATGGCGTAGTGCGGGGCGTGCTGGCGGGCACCACCGCCGTTTGGGCCGAAAGCGAAAGCGGCCTGCAATCCAACGCCTGCACGGTGACCGTGGGCCGCGATGCCGCTGAGCCCACGGCCATTGCTTTGGACAGGACAGAGCTGACCCTGACGGCCGGCCAGCGCGCGGCCCTGCGCGCGGACATTCAGCCGAAGGAGGCGCAAAGCGCCTTGCTCACCTGGGTCAGCGGCAATGAAGATGTGGCCGTGGTGACCCCTGGCGGCATCGTCACCGCTCTGCGGGCCGGCAACACCCTCATCCGGGCGGTCACGCCCGGAGGCCTCTCCGCATCCTGCGCGCTGACGGTACACAGCGACCTCATCCTGCCGCAGAAAGTAACGCTGGATCAAACGGCCCTAACGCTGGAAGAAGGGCAGCAGGCGCGCCTTGCCGCCCGGGTGGAGCCCGAGGACGCCCAGGGAAGAGAGATCGTTTGGGAGAGCAGGGACGAGACGGTGGCCGTGGTGGAGGACGGCCTGGTGACGGCGGTGCTGCCGGGCGCCACGGCCATCATCGCCCGCACGGCCAACGGGCGCGCCGCCGTGTGCCGCGTCACCGTGGCCGGCGCGGATACGCCCGCCCCGCCCGACGAGCCGGGGAAGCCCGGAGAAACCTGGCCCACCCAGGGCCTGGAGGGTTTTGTCACCCGCCTGTACCGCCTGGCCCTGGGGCGAGACCCGGACAAGGCCGGCCACGCGGACTGGGTGCGTTGGCTGAAGGACGGTACGGTGGACGCGGGCTCCTGTGCGTTCGGTTTTGTGTTCAGCAAAGAAATGGAGAGCAAGCGGCTGGAGAATCGGGCTTTCGTGGAGACGATGTACAAAATGTTCATGGACCGTGAGGGCGAACCCACAGGCGTCTCCTTCTGGACAAACTATCTGGAAGCGGGCCACACCCGGCAGGAGGTGTTCGAAGGTTTTGCCAACAGCCGGGAATTCGCCGGCATTTGCCGCGGTTTCGGCCTTGCCTGAACAGGGGACGTTGCCAAAGCCGGCCCGATGCGGTATAATGGGCAGGAAAAAAGCAAAGAGGAGAGCGCCTTATGGAAAAACGCATCGCCATCTGCCCCGGCAGCTTCGACCCCATCACCCTGGGGCATTTGGATATCATCCGCCGCTCGGCATCTCTGTTCGACGAGGTGATCGTTCTGGTGTCGGTGAATTACGCCAAGGGCGGCGCCACCTTCACCGCCGGGGAACGCATGGACATGGCCCGGCGCGCCACCCGGGGCCTGGCCAACGTGCGGGTGGACAGCGACAACGGCCTGCTGGCCGACTACGCCAAGCGCGCCGGCGCCCAGTGGCTGGTGAAAGGCCTGCGCGCCATGTCCGATTTTGAGTACGAGTTCCAGATGGCCCTCACCAACAAAAAGCTGTATCCGGATCTGGACACCCTGTTCCTCACCACGGACATCAACTATATGTACCTCTCCTCCAGCATGGTGCGCCAGGTGGCGGCCTTCGGCGGCGACATCTCCGAATTTGTCTGCCCGGAGCTGAAAGACGAGATCGCCGCCCGCCTGCGGCAAAAATAGAAAAGGCTGTTTTTTCGGCCATGTGGCCAACCCTCTGGCCACGGCCATAAAGATATTGCAAAGCAATCAAAAGCGCCCGGCATTCGCGGAATGCCGGGCGCTTTTTTATTTATAAAGTCTCGGGGACGGGGGCCAGGGACGGTTCCTCGCGGGGCAAAGCGGCGCGCATCTGCGCCTGCACGGCCTCGCACATGGCCAGTGCGCGCCCCCGGGGGCTCCTGCCGGAAAATCCCTCCGACGAAACGGCCGGCAGAACGCACAGTTCCAGCCGTTCACGGCGCAAATGGAAATCCCCGTCCTCCCAGGGCACCCAGCGCAGCACACAGGGCACCACGGGCACGCCGCTGCGCACCGCGAACAGGAAGGCGCCGGGGTGGAAGGACCGCAGCGTGCGGCAGCCGGGCAGCAGCTCCCCCTCCGGATATACCTGAAAAAATTCGCCCCGGACAAACACTTCCTCCAGCCTGCGGTACAGCACCCGGTATCCGGCGGGCCGGTCGGGCACGGGGATGCCACCCATCACGCGCACGATGGCGCCGGCCACGGGCAGCTCCAGGTTGGAGGGCAAACTCAGCACCCACTGGCGCTTTTGCTCAAAGGCTTTGCTCACCATCACACAGTCCAGCGTGTGCACGTGGTTGCACACCACCACAAAGGGCCCGGGGGCGCTGCACATGGTCTGGTCCCCCACCACGCGGAAGCCGTACAGCAGGCGCAGAACCGGCATCAGAATACGCAGGATGGCCCGCCGGGCGGGCCAGTACCGCCGGGCGGGCACTTCATCGGGGATAGGCGTGCTCTTCAAGGGCTTCATAAAACATCTCCTCGGCAAGTTTTACACTGTGTTCCAGCCGGTATTGGTCGGCGCTGCGGGCGTAGGCGCGGCCCATGCGGGCGCGCTCGTCGGGGTGGTCGATCCACCAGTCGATCTTCCGCGCCAGGGCCCCGGCGTCGCCCACGGGAAACAGGCTGCGCTCGTCCAGGGCGAACTGGGGCGTGGCCGACAGCGGGGAATCGGCAATGACGGGCACCAGCCCGCAGGCGAAGGCCTCGATGCAGGCGATGGCCTCGATCTCCACGTCGGCGGTGTGCACATACAGATCGCTCATGGCGATGACATCACACAGACGCTGGGTGCTGTAAAAGCCGAAGATGGGCGGGTTGGGCAGCGCGGCGCCCAGCTGCTCCAGCGCGCGGCGGCGCGGCCCCTGCCCGGCCAAAATCAATTGGATATCCCCGGCGTGGGCACTGCGGGCGACGGCCTTCATCAGCACGTCCTGGCGCTTTTCCTCGCTCAGCCGGCCGATCATCAGGATGACGAACTTGCCGGCAAAACGGGGTTCTTTCTCCATGCGGCGGTAGCAAAACTGCGGCCCCACGCCGTTGGAGATCACGTGCAGCTTGGCCGTGTAGCCGTGGGCCGTCAGCTGGTCGGCAATGAACTTGCTGGGGCAGTGCAGGTGGGTGAAATGGTTGTAGAAGTTGTTGCGGAATTCCGTGTAGATCACGTAGATCACCCTATAATTAAAAAAAAAATTCATATTCGAGGAGATGTTCTCCGGCTTCACCTGCTAGGCGGCGGTGCAGGGCTTCTGCATGCGGCGGGCCATGCGCATGGCTTTGCGGGACAGATGGAACGGCATCATGAAGTGCACCAGGTCCGCCCACTCCAGCGCCCGCTGCAGGGTGGTGCGCACGGGCACGGCGAACTGCATGCCCTGGCTGCTGATGATGCTTTGGGCGATGGGCAGCCACTGCACGGCCGGCAGGGCATACTTGTCTTGAGCCGGCTTGCCCGACGCCAGCACGCGCACCTCATGCCCCAGGCCGCGCAGGGCCCGGGCAAAGCGCTGGGCGCTGATGGTGGTGCCGTTGTTGCCGGAATCAAATTGGTCGATCACCAACAGGATCTTCATTGGATCGCTCCTTACAAAAATTGGAAAATCGTGGACCATGCCATTATTATAAGAGGAATGCCCCGGAAAAACAAGCGCCTGATTTGCCCTTGCAGGGCGTTTTTTGATAAAAATGGGCAATTGTCAAACGTTTTCGGCAGGAACGTCTCTTTTTTTGGCAAAAATCTTGGCCTTATGCGCAAAAGCTGTTATGATAAAACAAAAGATTTTTCGAAAAAGGGGAGGATATCGTGCGGGAAACCATGACATGGGGCATCGCGGCGGGCGCCTTGGCGGTGGCTCTGCTCAATTGTTTTTTTGGTTACAAACTGCGCAGGCTGTGGGTGGCGCTGGGCTGCTGCGTCATGGGCGGCGCGGCCGGTATGCTGCTGGCGGCCCAGTTCGTCCCGCAGGACGCGGTGCTGCCCGTCATCCTGGCCGGCATCGCCGGCGCGGTGCTGCTCACGGCCCTGTCCTTCAAACTGTACCTGGCCGGCGTGTTCCTGTTGTGTATGGGCCTTGTATGGGTGGTGGTATACGCTTTCGTGCCCTGGCGGCGCTGGGCGGTCATCCTGGGCCTGATCGTGGGCATCCTGGCCGGTGTGTTGGCGGTCAAGTGGACGCGGGCGGCGCTCATCCTCACCACCGCGGCCAGCGGCGGCGCGTCGGTGATGCGCACCCTGATGGTCACCGAGGGCGTGGCCCAGGCGGTGAACGCCAGCGCGCCGCTGGCGGCGGCGCTGCTGGCGGCGGCCGTGGCCCTGGGCGTGCTGGGCGCCGTGGTGCAGTTCCGCACCACCCGGCCCAAAACCTGAGCAGAAAAGCCTGGAAACAGATGCAAAAGCCTGCCTTTTGTGCTATACTGGTGGCACGAAAGGCAGGCTTTGTATATGGAAGAAACGATCAAACGGCAGGCCGCGCAGGCCGCCGAAGAACTGCTGGCGGCGGCGCATCTGCGCCCGGGCGACATCCTGGTGGTCGGCTGCTCGTCCAGCGAGGTGCTGGGCAAGCGCATCGGCAAGGGCTCCAGCTTGGAAATCGCCGAGGTCATCTACGACGGCCTCATGCCCGCGCTGCGGCAAGCCGGCGTGTTCCTGGCTGCCCAGTGCTGCGAACATTTGAACCGCGCCATTATTTTAGAGCGGGCGGCCCTGCGCCCGGGCATGGAGGAAGTAAACGTGCTGCCCCAGCCCCACGCGGGCGGCAGCTTTGCCACCACCGTGTGGCGGCGCGCCCAGGCGCCCGTGGCCGTGGAGGCCATCCAGGCCGAGGCAGGCATGGACATCGGCGACACCCTCATCGGCATGCACCTGAAGCGGGTGGCCGTGCCGGTGCGTCTCAGCCTGGCCCGCATCGGCCAGGCAAACCTGGTGTGCGCCCGCACCCGGCCCAGGTATGTCGGCGGCGCCCGCGCCGCCTATCAGCCAGAGGAGGAATTGCGATGACGAAAACAGAGCTGGCGGAACACATCGCCGCCATCCGTGAGAAGATGGCCGCCGCGGAAAAAGCCGCGGGCCGCGCGCCCGGCAGCGTGAAGCTGTGCGCGGCCAGCAAAACCCAGGACGCCGATACCGTGCGCCTGTCCGCCGGGCTGGGCATCGATCTGTTCGGCGAGAACCGCGTGCAGGAGCTGGTGGAAAAAAGCGCCGCCGGCGCCTATCTGGAAAAGCCCCTGCACTTCATCGGCCATTTGCAGACCAATAAGGTCAAACAGGTGGTGGGCACGGCCGGCGTCATCCAGTCGGTGGATTCCGCCCGCCTGCTGGCGGCGGTGGAAAAAGAGGCCGCCCGCAGGGGCCTGGTGCAGGACATCTTTTTGGAGGTCAACATCGGCGGCGAGGCATCCAAAAGCGGTATCGCGCCTGGGGAATTGGACGCCCTGGCCCAGCAGTGCGCCGGCCAGGCCCACATCCGCGTGCGCGGCCTGATGACCGTCCCCCCGGCGCTGGCCTCAGACGAGGAAAACCGCCGCTATTTCGCCCAGATGCGGGCCTTGGCCCGCCGCCTGGCGGACGAGCATTACGAAAATGTCCGCATGGAAGAGCTGTCCATGGGCATGAGCGCCGATTATGAAAACGCCATCCTGGAGGGCGCCACCATCGTGCGCGTGGGCACGGCCATCTATGGCGCGCGGGACTACGGCCCCCGGCCTTAGCCCGGCGGCCGCGCGCCTTACGCCAGCGCCCGCGCGGCATCTTTGATTTCCCGGGGAATTTGCCGCGATTCCCGGATCTTCTGCACCGCCTTGCGCCGCACCCAGTCGTCCGGCAGGGCCCGCAGCAGGGCCAGCGTCTGTTCCGGTGCGCGCACGCAGCACATGGAAAGGGCCCAGGCCCGGGCCATCTTTACATAAAAATGTTCGTTTTGCAGCCCGGCCAGCAGCTGCAGCACCTGGGGCAGATGGGCCTCGTCCAAAAAGAAATACAGCAGCATCACCAGGCAAAAGCGCACGGCATAGGGCCGCGGGTCGTCCGCATAGCCCAGGGCAAAGGCGTATACCAGGTCCGGCCGGGCCATGGCCAGCGGCCGCAGCCCGGCGCAGAAGCTGTCGCACACCGACCAATTGTCGATCTCATCGATGAACGCCGCCCCGTGGGCCAGCACGGCCTCGGCCGGCAGGGCGGGGAACAAAGCCCCCACCATCATGCCGCGCAGCATCACTTCCTCGAAGGTGCCCTGCCCGGGAAGCGCCAGGGCGCCCCCTCCCAGGCCGCGCACCAGCTCCCGCGCCAATTTGCGCAGCGCCGGCAGGCGCACGCCCAGCAGGGGCAGGGCGGTGTCCGGCAGCAGTTTTGCCTGAAAATCCCGGTAGGCCGGCTCGGCCAGCGCCTCCAACCGGGCGCGCAGTTCCTGTTGCGTCATGGTCTCACGTCCTTGTGCTTGATCTTCCGCCATGGGCTGGCAGCGGCCCTGGGGCCGCTTTCTATCATACCACAACCTCAACCAAAAAAGGAGTACTTATGCACTATATCGGCAGCCATATTTCCTCATCCAAAGGCTATCTCGCCATGGGCCGCCAGGCCGCCAAACTGGGGGCCAATACCTTTGCCTTCTTCACCCGCAACCCCCGCGGCGGCGCGGCCAAAGCGGTGGACGAGGCCGACATGGCCGCCTGCGTGGTCTATTTGCAGGAAAACGCCTTCGGCCCCGTCGTGGCCCACGCGCCCTATACCATGAACGCCTGCGCCGCCGTGCCCGCCACGCGGGAATTTGCCCTGATGGCCATGACGGAGGATCTGCAGCGTCTGGAATCCGTGCCGGGCAATTATTACAATTTCCATCCGGGCAGCCACGTGGGCCAGGGCCCGCAGGAGGGCGTGCGCCTCATCGCCGCGCAGCTCAATGCGGTGCTCACGCCCGGGCTGCACACCACTGTTTTATTGGAGACCATGGCCGGCAAAGGCAGCGAGGTGGGCCGCACCTTTGAGGAGCTGCGCGCCATCATCGACCAGGTGGAACAGGCCGATCACCTGGGCGTCTGCCTGGACACCTGCCACGTGTGGGACGCGGGCTATGATATCGTAAACGATTTGGACGGCGTGCTGACGCGGTTCGATAAAGTAGTGGGCCTCTCCCGGCTGAAAGCCCTGCACGTGAACGACAGCCTGAATCCCCTGGGCGCCCACAAGGACCGGCACGCCCGCATCGGCGAAGGGCACATCGGCGCCGAGGCCTTCCGGCGCATCGTGCGCCACCCGGCCCTGACCGGCCTGCCCATGGTGCTGGAGACGCCCAACGACGACGACGGCTGGACCAGGGAAATCGCCCTCCTGCGCGGCTATGGAGAAGCAGAATAGCGCAAATTGGCCAAAAAAGTAAAGGATTCTTGTAATATTTACCAAAGGAAAATTCCTGGGAATGTGCTATAATGAAAACGGAACGCGGGCCCGCGTTTGTTTCCTCCCCGGAGGGGGGAGGAAACAATATGGATTAAAGGCCCGCTAAAAAGGGCGCAACGCGCCCCAAGGGAGGAAATACATATGAAGAAAGCATTGGCAATGCTGCTGACACTGGCCATGGCACTGAGTATGCTGCCCATGGCTTTTGCCGACGTAGCCGAAGCCCCGCTGGCCGAGGCCCCCATCACGGTGGACGAGCCCGCCCCCGCGGACACGGCCCCTGTCCCCACCGAAGAGGCTCCCCTCGCGGACGTGGACGAGGCCATCCAAACGGCCGGCGAAATCACAGCGTCGGTGAACGCCGGGGAAACAGCCTTTGAGCGTTTGAAAACAAGTATTGCGGATGCCGCAGTAAACGGTACTGTGACATTGACGGAGAATGTCGATTGCGGCGATAAATCGCTGGCGATTGATAAAAACATTACTTTGGATTTGAACGGCCGCACGATCAGCGGTACCAATACAGCTATCTTGGTCGCTGGGCCGGCCACCATCAAAAATGGCACAGTGACGGGCGGAAACACCGGTATTGTGGCCACGACGGTTCCGCTTGCCGGCCCGGGCGAACACGAGACCCCGGAAAGAGCGGGCGATTTGATTTTGCAAGACGTGCACGTTACGGGCGCCACAAGGACGGCCGTTGAAGTGGGTGCCAGTTACGCCAATTCCAACCTGTTCAACGGACATGTTGTGGTCAAAAGCACCAAAAGCAACGGTACTGTTCTGACAGGTGGCATCGGCGGTATTTAGGGGTGGACGGATGACGGG
>CAJMEU010000116.1 GCA_905212515.1 uncultured Oscillospiraceae bacterium
CATGGCGCAGGCCGAACAGCTTTTTCAGCACTGCCCCGCTCTGCTCCAACAGGCCGTCCTCCCGGTACAGCCCAGGACAGGCCTCGCCCACCAGCGTGCCGCCGGCTTCTACGAAGCGGCGCATCTCCTTTACCTCCCGGGGGGTGAGCACCAGGGGCATGGACACATACAGCGTTGCGATGCCGCTGTCCGCCAGTTCCCCGATGTGGTCCTCATGGAAAAAGCGCACCGGGATAGCCCGGCGGTACGCCGCTTCAAAGGCGCCGGACAGACTGGCCGCGTAGAGTTTTTCCTGTTTACCGGCCGCGTAGCACAAAAGATCGCTGGCGCGGGAGACGTAGATGGCGTTCAGGATCGGTGCGCTGCGCGCCTGTTCCAGCTCCGCCTGCGCGGTAAAGAATGCCGCGCATTTGCCCGCCGCCAGGCTGCGCGGCGTGTTTTCGCCCTGCAAACCCGTCAGGCCGAATCCCGGGGATTCCTGCCCCGCCGGTTCGGGGGCATACTGCCAATACACGCTGCCCTTGCCCCCCGCCGCCACGGTATTCCAGTTCCACAAGGTCACGTCGCGCGCTGTGGGCACCTCGCCGCCCAGCAGCCCGGGCTTGCCCGCGCCGCCCTGCAGCTCCACCTGGTAAAAAGGCTTGCCATGCGCGGCCTCCGCCACCATGGCGTTGTGCATAAAATGGCGGAAGATATGCTCTTTCCCCATCAGCCACAGCGGGAAGCTGGAAAGCCCGAACAGGTCTACTTCGCGGGCCAGTGCAAACTCATCCCCCAGCTCGTTGCCCAGGCCGCCCTCGCTGGCATTGCCCAGGATGCCGCTGTAGGCAACGTGGGTCTGCACCGGCTTGTGCGGCGCGCCGCGCCGGCAGGCATCCACGCGCAGCCGCAGCCAGCGCCGCATATTGTCCAGCCAGAATTTCCGCCAGTCCAACATGTCCGCCCAAGTGCCGAAGCGCGGCGGCGGCGTTACTTCCTCCCAATTTTGATAGGTGCGGTACCAGACTGTATTCAGCGCTTCTACGGTGCCGTATTTTTCCCGCAGCCAGGCGCGGAACTTCCCCACCGAATGAGAGCAATAGCACAGGATATTGTCGCGGTAGTCGAACATGGGTTCAAGATGGGGCTCGTTCCACACGTCGATGCACACCACCGCTTCCTCTTCCGCGAAATGGCGGGCCGTCTGCTCGATAAAGGCCGCCGCCATCGCGGCGAAAGCGTCGTCGTCCATACAGCGCCCCGGCCAGCCGGCCGTAGGCAGATTGGCCGGTCCCCCGTAGGTGACTGCCCTTCCGTCCGCCGTGTGGTATAGGTCCGCTTCGTTTTCCGGGGCCGTCCAGTAGGGCGCGCCCTCGGGGATGGTATTGATGACCACGGCAAGGCCGTTTTCCTTGGCCAGGGCCACCAATTCGTCCAGATCCTCAAAGCGAAAGTCGCCGGGCGTGCGCTCGATCCAGTTCCACACGGCCCACAATTTTACACAGGTAAAGCCCAGTTTGCGCATATTTTCCATATCCCGCTGCCAGCAGTCCTTCCCGGGGAAGGGCGGCCGATAGTACTGGGCGCCGTAATACATCATTTTCTTCACTCCTTGTCCTGGGGGCGGCTTATCCTTTTACCGCGCCCGCCGTCATGCCACTGACCAGATACTTCTGCATGAAAAAGCCCACGATGACAATGGGCACGATGGTGATGGTGGCCGCGGCGCTGCATTTGCCCCAGTCCACCGACAGCGCCCCCACGTATTTGGCCACGCCTACGGTGAGGGGGTAGGTTTTGATGTTCGTCAGTGTGAGCGAGAACAGCAGCTCGTTCCAGCTGCTCTGCATCACCAGGATGGTCGCCGAGGCGATGGCCGGTTTCAGCAGCGGGAATACGATGAGCGGGAACGCCCGCAGCCGGCTGCACCCCATCACACTGGCGGCCTCCAGCAATTCATTGGGGATGTCCTGCATGAAGTTCGACATCAGCCACGCCACGAAGGGCAGCGACAAGCTGCAGTGGGCCAAAATGGGCGCCACGTACGTGCCGGTGAGATGGACGCGGTTGAACATGATGAACAGCGGGATCATGATGGTGATGGTGGGCACCATTTTGCCCAGCAGCAGCACGTTGGAGATGCGCTGCCCCATGCGCGATTTGCAGATCTTCAGTCCATAGGCCGCCAGCGTGCCCGCCAGGATGGTCAGCACGATCACACAGGCGGTGATGATCACGGAATTGAAAAAATATTTGCTGAAATGATCCAGTGTGAGCACTTTTGTAAAATGGGACCAAGTGGGCGTAAAGAAGAGCTTCGGCGGCATCTCCTTGATCTCCAGCGTTTTGCGCACGGAATTGCTCACCACGATATAGACCGGCACCAGCGTCCAGATCAGCGCGATGGCTGTGGTCACGATCATCAGCAGTTTCGTATACCATTTTCGCTTGAACCTCATTGTTCGCGCCCTCCCTATTCCTTTTTGCGGTTGTTGTGAATGAACGGGATGCCGAACACGAGGAACGACACCGCCATGGCGATGACCGAAAGCGCCATCGCATATCCCATGTTGGACATCTCAAACGCCTGGTTATAAGCGTAGATGCTGATGGACATGGTGGAATTGTTGGGCCCGCCGCTGGTAAGCGCGTAGATGATGTCGAAGATCTTGATGGTATCCACGCCCGAAACGACCAGTACCGTCATGTACACATTTTTCATCAGCGGCAGCGTGATGCGGAAAAAGCTTTTCAGTGCGCTGGCGCCGTCCACGTAGGCCGCCTCGTAATATTCCTCCGGCACGGCCAGCAGCCCCGCCGTGAGCACGATGATGTAGAACGGCACCACTTCCCACCACTGGGCCACCACACAGCACAGCAGCGCCGTGGCCGAGGACGAGGTGCCCGGAAACTGCTGGATCCCAATGCCGAACTGGCCCAGCATCCAATACAAAATACCCGAAGGGTCATAGATATAGCGCCAGATGAGGCCCACGATCAGCGGCGACACCAGCAGGGGGATCGTCATCAGCGGGCGGCAGATATTGCCCAGCCAGCGCGACATCTTGTGCAGCAGCACCGCGCCGATGGTCCCCAGTAGCATATCGCCCGCGATGGCCCCCACCGAGAACAGCAGCGTGTTGAGCACGGACTTTTTTGCCGTGGGGTCTTTGAAGAACTGAAGGTAGTTGTCAAGGCCGGCAAAGCTCTCCACCGCTGCCCCGCCGAACCCCACTTCAAAAAAGCTGAGATACAGCCCATACAGCAGCGGGAAAGCCATCACGATAAACATGATGATGATGGTGGGCAGCATCAGCAGCAGGGGCAGCAGATCCCCCCGCTCCAAAGAGCAGTAGAAAACACGTTCTTTTTTCTTCATTTTGTCCTCCTTTTTTCTGGATGACAACGGGCAAACGTCTCCCGCCGTTCGTTTGAAGCTGCCCGGGGCGGGCGAGGCACAAACGTCCGCTCCGGGCAGCCTCAACCGTATGTTGAGGCTGCGGCGCTGATTATTTGGTAAAGTCCACGTCTTTCATCTCGTCCTGCAGCTTTGCCAGCACGTCCGCCGGGGAGGCATCGGTGGTGGCGATCTGGGACAGCGCGGCTTCCAGCCCGGTGCGCATCGTGGCAAAGCCGGCCGGCTGGGGATTGCTCTTGCCGTTCTCCAGCACTTCCATCACCACGGGCAGGTACGGCGTCATCTCCAGCACCTCGGGGTCATCGCTCAGGGAGGTGATCGCGCTGATCTGCTGGTCGCCCAGGGTCTGCTGGCGCTCCACGTCGGGGCTGGTCATCCATTCACAGAAATCCACGGCCGTCTCGGGGTTGGCACTATTCGAGGCCACCGCCCAGATCTAGAACGTGTGCCCATACGCACCCGTGCCTTTGGCGCCTGTCATCGGCGCAAAGGCCTCGGTGTCCGCGATCAGGCTCTTTTCCTCGTCGTAGTTCTGGTTGCACAGGGCGCTCATAACGATGCCGATGGGGGCTTTTTTGGTGCGCACGGCCTCGGCTACTTCGTCGTGGTGCCAGGCGGTGCTGCCGTCGATGGAATATTTGGCCAGTTCGTCGTAATACTCGGCCGCCTTGACACAGGCCTCGCTGGTAAGGGCAAGGCCGCCGTTCTCGTCAAAATAACTGCCGCCGTCGGAATAGAGCAGCTGCGAGAACAGGTTGATGCTGGCCGTGCCTTGCTTTGCCGGCATGGCGATGCCGGTGCCCTGCTCTTTAAAGTATTTCGCCACTGCGATCAGTTCGTCGATATTCTCCGGCACCTTCTGACCTGCCTCATCAAGGGCGGCCTGGTCGTAGCAAAGGATCAGGCACTGGGCGAAGGTGGGCAGGCCATACAGCTTGCCGTCCACTTTGCAGTCCTCCAGCAGGCCGCCGGCATAAATGCTGGTATCCAGGCCGCTTTTGGCAATGTAGTCGTCGATGGGCTGGATGTAGCCGGCCTTCACGTACTGCTGCAGCCAGTTGCTGTCGATCCACACCACGTCGTAGTTGCCGGTGCCGGGCTGCGCGGCAAAGCTGGTCACCTGTTTGGACTGCAGGTTGCCGTAGTCCACGTCGTCGATGGTGACCGTGCCGTTGGGATAACCGGACACCACGCTCTTCTGCAAATCGGCATGGGGGCCGCCCCACACGGACACCAGCAGGTCCGCTTTCGGCACGCCCGCCGGCTGGCCGGACGCTGCCTGGGAGGCGGAGGCGGGCTGGGATTCCGGCGTGGACGCCGGGGCGGACGAGGACGCGCCGCCGCATGCAGTGCAAAGCAGCATGGTAAGCGCCGTCATCCCCGCGATGAGCATTTTCGTATACTTTTTCATTGTGATCCTCCTAAAAAATTATTCTTCTGCCCGGAACGGCAGCAGATTCCCGTTCAACGATCGATGCTATTGGGACAGTATCACGTTTGCAGCGCCAAGCGCCCTGAAGCGCTCCAGCCACTGCTGTTTTTGCTCCCCATTGGCGGCGGGCAGCCCCGCCAGGGGGGAATCCATGCCCAAGCCGCCCGCCTTGCCCACACCCAATGTGTGGTACGCCATGATCTCCGCCCGCGGAATGCGGGGATGGGTGCGCAAAAGCTCGGCAATGGTTTCAAAGTGGGCCTGATCATCATTCACCCCCGGTATCAGGGGCAGGCGCAGGACGATCTCGCTGCCCGCTTCATACAGGGCTTCCAGGTTTTGCAGAATCAGCGCGTTATCCACGCCGCACAGCTGCCTGTGCTTTTCCGCCCCGGTCGCCTTATAATCAAATAGGAACAATTTTATGCGCGGCGCCAGGCGCAGGTAATCCTCTGTTTTCGCGTGGCCGCTGGTCTCCATGGCGACGTGCACGCCAGGCACCAGCTCCAGGAATTTTTCAATGAATCCGGCGTAAAGCATAGGTTCCCCGCCGGACAAGGTGATGCCCCCCGTGTGGCCGCCCGCAGTCTGCACGCGGCAGTAGCCGAGCTCCCGCTCAATGCGCCGGTAGAGTTGCTGGGGCGTATAGCGCTTGCCCAGGATATCCAGCGCATCGTAGCAGCACACGGCAAGGCATTCCCCGCAGCCGATGCATTTGCCCTGGTCCACCACATGCACCAGCCTTCCCTTTTGCCGCACGGCGCCCTGGGCCCCTGTGGGGCACACCTTGGTGCAGGCCAGGCAGCCGGCGCACAGGTTCGCGTGGAACATCAGCTGCGGCTTTGCCAGATAGGATTCAGGGTTGTGGCACCATTGGCACCGCAGGGGGCATCCCTTGAAAAAGATTGTAGTGCGGATGCCCGGGCCGTCCTGCAGGGAAAAGCCCTGGATGTCGAAGATGGGCGCCGTGGGCCCGGCGGCGCCATTCTCAATAGGACACACGGTCGTAGATCTCCTGCTGCACGTCTTTTTGCAGCGTCACAAAGCGCGCCGAAAGGCCGCCGATGCGCACGATCAGGTCGGTATAGTCCTCCGGATGCTCCATGGCGTCGGCCAGGTCCTCTTTGCCCACCACGGTGATCATAGCATGGGCGCCGCCGCGGGCAAAGTAGTCGTCCAGCAAAGCGCGTGCCTGCCCGTCGGGGTTGTTCCATGTCTCACGGGTGAAACGGATGTTCTGCACCATGCCCGCGTGGTTGTCGTGCGGCAGCTTTACAATGGAATTCAGCATGGCCGTCAGGCCGTTCTTATCCGTACCCGAGGTGGGGTTGTTGGCGTTGGCCATGGGCGTGCCCGCCTTGCGGCCGTCGGGCGTGGCCCCCACCCAGCGCGCCAAAGTGGTGTTCTGCGCGTTGTTGATGTTCACGCCCAGATAGCTCTTGAGGCCCACATACTGCGCCTGTTCCCGGATGGTCTCGCACAGGAAATTGTGCAGTTCCATCATGATGTCGTCCACATAGGGGATATCGTTGCCGTATTTCGGCACGTCCAGCAGCATGCGCCGCACGCGCTCGTGCCCCACAAAGTTGTCGTTCATGGCCTGGGTCAGTTGCCCTGCCGTCAATTTGCCCTCTTCAAAAACCAATTTTTTGATGGCGGCCAGGCTGTTGGCCACGTTCACGTTGCCGTACATTTCCAGGGTGCCCGCCAGGTAGGCACAGCCGCCGCCGAAGATGCCCTTGCCGCTCTCCAGGCACTCGTCATATAGCATGGAGACCATCATAAAGGGATGCAGGGAGCCGATGAGCTCATATTCGAATTTTTCATACTGCGCCTGGCAGGAAATGAAATAATGCAGCAGCGTTTTATAGTTCTCCAAAAACTGGCGGTAGCTTTTGCATTCAGTGAGCGGCACGGTTTTGGGGCCCATATATTTCCCGGCGATGGGATCGTAACCGCCCCGCACCGCAAGCTCCAGGATCTTCAGCGTCCCCAGGGAGCCGTTGGGCGATCCGAAGCTGTAATGGTCGAACTCGATCTCGCCGCAGCCCAGGGGCATATAGGTCTCCGCGCGGGCGCGGTCCACGCCGAAAGCCTTCATCACGCCCGGCACCAGCACCTCGTCGTTGTAAAGCAGCGGGAACGTGCGCCCCTCGCCGATGCAGCGCATGGCGGCATCCCAAACGTCCTTGGGCGTGTCTCGATTGAAGCGCAGCGTGAACTGGGGCAGGATCTCCTTCACCGTGCGGCACGCCTCACAGGCCACCAGGCAGTAGCGGTCGGCCTGCCGGGGGTTGCGCCGGCCGTAGCCGCCCACGATCACCCGGCCGTCCGTCTCGCAGTCCAGGCTGACGATGAGGGTAAATTAGGTCTGGGCGATTTTCAGCGCATCGGCCTCCGTGATGACGGCGTAGTCGATGTCGTGGCAGTAACAGTCGACCAATTACACGTCCATGCGCCCGAACTCGATCAGCGGGCACATCATGGCATACAGCCAGCAAAGCTGCATGGCGCCCAACAGGCTGGCGGGCTTGTGATCCGGCAGGTCATGCAGCACACGCTCCAGGTCCTGCATCTCCTTTTTGCGCTGGGCGTCCGGGGCGCTCTGCGCCTTTTCGTGGGCTTCCTGTTCATAAAAGCGGCACATGTCGCGCAGCACGTCCAGCGCACCCAGCATGCAGCGGAACATCACGGCGTCTTTGCCCGTTTCCTGTGCGGTGTCCAGCAGCGCCTGCACCTCGGCCGCAAGGCCGGGGATGCCGATGCGCACCAGCTTGTCGAAATTGATGTACGAGCCCGCCATACGGATGATGGGGCAGGCGGCCACGGGCTGTGTCTGCCACTGATCGTGGGGCAGCGCGTCGGCGATTTGCGGCGGCGTATTCGCCAATACGATATTGTAAGTATTGCGCGCCTTCCAGAAGGTGAGCAGGTCATGCAGATCCTCGCGGTACTTCGCGCTGCCCTCGCCCCGCTCCAGCTCTTCCACCACGCGCGGTTCGTCGATATAATAGCCGGTGCCGCCCGTCTGCCCCTGGATGCCATACCCCACAAGGCCGAACTGGATGCGCCCGGCCAGCACGTCGTTGTCCTCGATGGGCATCATAATGGCCGGATACTGCGCCTGCAGCATCGCCAATTCGATCTCGGCCGGATGGGTGTGTTCCTGCACCGCCTGCCGATAGGCCTGTGTAAACGCGATCTCGTACGAAATCACTTCTCTGGGATGTTGTACTTTCCAATGATTCATAGCCAAAACCCTTTCTCCGCGCTGTGTACTCTGCCGGTTTCATTTTCTTACCGCACCTTTATGATAGCATCTGCCTCCGTTTCGTTTCTTGTCTTGCAATGACATAATTTTTGCTGTATATTGATATTGTCATCTTCGTTTTTATCATCCTGATCTGTCAAAACAGTGGGAGGGCCTCTTGATGGAGATCATTCGTCTGCGCGCAGAACCTTTCCTCACCCTGCCCAATTACGGCTACGCCTCCGTGATCAGCGACCCGCAGCAGCTGGTCGTGTGCCATTGCCACGACTATTACGAGATATTCGTCGTCAGCCAGGGCTCCGGCGAGCACGTCATCAACGGCACACGCCAGCACTTGGACCCTGGCATGCTGTTTTTCGTGCGCCCGGACGACGTGCACTATTACGACAAGTTCACTTCTAAATTCCAGATCATCAATATCATTGTTCCGCAGATCGCCTTCCGCCAATTCCTCGATTATGTGGGCGACAGCTATTACGGGCACCGTCTGCTCTCCTCCGCCCTGCCGCCCCATACCCAGCTCTCGCTCAACGAGCTGGACCAGCTGCTCGATCAGCTCAAGAACCTGCTGGTCTCCGGCAATATCATGAAAAAGGATTCCACCACCCTGTTCCGCATCGCCATCTTCAATATCCTCACGAATTATTTTCCCGTTCTTCCGGCCAAAAACAGCACGCCCGTACCGGACTGGCTGCGCATCGTCAGTATCGAAATGACCAAGAAGCAAAATTTTGCCGAGGGCCTGCCTGCGCTGTACCGCCTCGCCGGCAAAAGCGCAGAGCATATTTCCCGCGCCTGCCACAAATACCTGAACAAAACGCCCTCCAAGCTGGTGAACGATATCCGTCTGGAGTAGACGGCCCGGCAGCTGATCCAAACGGACGACGAGATCGTGGATATCTGCACGGACGCGGGGTTCGATTCGCTGAGCCATTTTTATCATCTGTTCCGTGATTATTTCGGCACGTCCCCCAAGCAGTTCCGCAAAAGCTCCCGCGCGCTCTCGCTGCGCGGCAAGCTGCCAGAGGACTACAGCCAGCCGGTGGAGCTGGCCGACGCCATCCCGCTGCGCTCGGTGGTGGATATCCCCTGAAAAACGAAAAAAGACGGATAACCTCAATCGGTTATCCGTCTTTTTGTGGTGGAGATAAGCGGGATCGAACCGCTGACCTCTTGAATGCCATTCAAGCGC
>CAJMEU010000117.1 GCA_905212515.1 uncultured Oscillospiraceae bacterium
TGAATGGCATTCAAGAGGTCAGCGGTTCGATCCCGCTTATCTCCACCAGGTAAAACCGCAGGAGTTTTCTCCGGCGGTTTTTCTTTTTCGCTTTATGTTTGGGCGTCACCTGGGGAAAGGGTCCGGTGTGCGGATATTCCGGGCCTCCTGCAGGTCGCGTACTTATCCACTACAAAACGGCGCACCACGTTCAGGACATGGCGGTAGCTCTCGGCCATGCCCTCGGCAAATCCCTGGGCGTCCCCTTCCTGCAGACAGCGGAAGGCCGCCAGACTTTTCTGGTTCAGCAAATTGGTGCTGTCGCTTTGGTTGCGGTAAAAGGCAAAATAGTAGCCCCATTGAGTCAGTTTGGTAAGCTCCTCCAAGATCACGCGCAGGGGCTCTAACTCCAGCCGTCCCAGCACACACTGCATCAGTTCACCCAGCGGAATGACACCCGGCGCTTCAAAAGGACGGGACAGGACGAGCATCTCTTCCTCCGTGATATGCGGCGCTGCCAGCAGTGCGCCGGGCGGGACGGCCAAAATGAGAAATTGCAGGGCATAGAGATACAAAAGCGTGTCTTGCTTGCTGGTTTGGTTCTGCAGAGAGCGGAACACCACCGAGTCGTACGGCACGAGGACCATCGACCCCTTGACGTTGAACGTTTGGCCAAAACCCAGGCGGTTCAACTGGGCCAAAGCGCTGCGCACCGTGGAGAGGGACACCCCGTACGCGCGGGGCAGTTGGGCTTCAGGAGGGAGGAAGGTACCCGAGGGGTATACTCCGGTGCCGATCTTGTTCACCAGATCCCGCACGATGCGGGTGTAGTAGTGATCCCGGCCGCGGGCGGCGTTCCAGCGGAACACAGGCTCCGCCTCCCGTGCGCCGTGGGGAAAGACGGCCTCCAGCCGTTCCATGCTTTGTGCGACTGCCTGTTCGATCTTTTGATACATGGCGGTCAACTGCCGTTGTTTTTGCAGCGGATCCCGCCCGCCCAGGATGCCGATCAGGGCGGAGGCGCTGTGGAACATTTCCTGCAGAGAAAGCCCTGTGAAGGCTTTTTGTTCCCTGATGAAAAAGTTCAGGTATGAATGTGTGTCGAACGTCGCATACACATCGCAAAAAAGCGGGTTTCCGCCGTGGCACAGCACGTCCTGACACAGGGCGGACACAGGCCGCCAGCCGCACAAGGTCACGCCCCGCCGGTCCACTCTAACCGCTTGGGTATAATGGGGCAGTTCTTCGATGATGCAGTCCTTTGCCGAGACAGTAAGCATGGCCGGCAGCAGCAAGGCCATTGTCCGGTACATTTGCATCAGGCCGTCCCGGTGGGCCAGCACCGCCAGGGCGGCGGCAGAGGGCTCCTGCCCCGCGCCCGGGCCACACACCCGCGGCGCCCTGCGCGGCTGTATCTCGATCAGGCCTTCTTCCTGCAGGGCCTTGAGCACTTCCGTCACCGTGCGAATGCCCACTTGATATTCCTGGCCCCGGCGCCGGCCGGAGGGCAGGCTGCTCCCCTGCTGAAGCTGGCCGCTGACGATCCGGGTTTTCAGGCTTTGATACACATAGCTGAACTTTGTTTCCTTTGCCTGCATGGCGGCGCCTCCTTTTCTTTACTATAATTTACTATTTGATTTTTTTCAATACTATTTGCTAACGTAAGCAGATCCTATATTGTCTTTCTCCTTTTCCTTCTTTATAATAAAATCAGCTATCAATGTGGAGGAGTGCGCTTTATGAGGCCGTCCAAAAGCACGGAGCGCCGCGCTTCCCGGCGTGGTGTTCCCGCCTTTTTTGTCCTGCTGGCCCTGGTGCTTACCGCGCTTCTTGGGCTGTGGGGCACGCAAAATATATTGCTGGAAAACTCCCGCCTGATGGGCCAGGACCTGGCCCAGAGCTATGCGGCGGATGAGGAGAAAAGCATTGCCGTTTACCGCACTGTCATCGATATGGGAATGGCTTATCTGCAAGAGCAAATTGCCGATGAGGCCTCTACGGATGAGCTGGAGGCCTGGCTGACCGATTATTTCGCCAAAGCCGCCGCGGCCACGGGCGGCGAGAGCATTGCCTCGTATGCGGTGATCAATGGCAAAATCGTTGCGTCCGACCCCTTCGATGGAATAGACACTTATCCCTATCAGAATGCGCCTTGGTATCAGCAGGCGCTGGCTGCGCAAGGCGAAGTGATTTTCACCAACGCTTATACCAGCGCGGCAAACGGCCGGCAGGTGGTCACGGTCTGCGCTGTCGATCCCCAAAGCGGCAGCGCCATCGTCCTTGATCTGTTCCCGGAAAATTTTGAGATCAGCCACCAAGGCCTTGACTTGCCGGAGGACGGCGCTTATTATCTGTGCGACGCAAGCGGCACTTTGCTGTATTACAGCGTCCCTTTTTCTGCGGATGAATCGGCGATCTCTCTGCACGTGCAGGAACTTTGCCGGCAAATCGACGCCGGCACGCTTGCGGAAGACGACGCTTCGATCCTCGATCTGTCCGGCGCCACGCGCGGGGTCTATTATCGGCGCACCGGGAATGGCTGGTTCAGCATCCTCACGCTGCCTCACAGCACGGTGTTGAGAGGCTTGCGGAAAATCGTCATCTGGTATACAGGGGTCTTTGTGATCTTTTTCCTGGGGGCGTTCTTTTTATGGCTGCGGAACTGGCGCCTGCATTCTACGGTGGAACGCACCAACGACACCATCCGCGTACTGGGCAATTCTTATTATGCCATTTACCGCATCAACCTTAACACCGACCAATATGAGATGATCAAAGGCTCGGACTATGTGCGCCGGCGTCTGCCTTCGCTGGGCAAATATGAGGACTTGCTGGCGGTGAGCGTAGAAGTCCTGAATGAGGAACCCGGCCGTGATTTTGCCAAAAGTTTTTCCCTGGACAACATCCGCGCGCTCTCCCAGCAGCGCATAAGGGATTTCGGCGGCGATTTTCTGCGCCGGTTCAACGATCAATACCGCTGGGTCAACGTGCGTCTGCTGCTGGATGAATCCCTCAGCCCGGGGGAAGCCGTGTTATGCTTCCGCCAGGTAGAGGAGGAAAAACAGCGTCAGCTGCAGCACATCAAGCTGCTGGAGGACGCGCTGGCCACGGCTGACGCCAGCGAAAAATCGCAAATGCAGTTTTTCTCCAACATGAGCCATGATATGCGCACGCCCCTGAACGTCATCATCGGCATGACGGAACTGGCCCTTCGCCCGGGCTGCGAAGCGGAAAAGGTCACGGATTATCTGCAGAAGATCGACCTGTCCAGCAAGCAGCTGCTGAATTTGATCAACGATATTCTGGAGATATCCCGGCTGGAACAGGGCCGTGTGGCCCTGGAAAACAGAACTTTCGATGTGTGCGAAACCGTGCGCACCTGCGCGCAGCCCTTCCAGGCGCAGGCAGAGCACGAGGGCAAGCAGTTCATCGTCCACACCGATGTGCAGGTCTCTATTGTTTGCGGTGACCCGTTCCGCCTGACCCAGATTCTGAACAATCTTCTTTCCAATGCCATCAAATTCACTCAGGCCGGGGACCAGATCGCCCTGACCCTGCGCCAGACGAGCAATCACCATACTACCAGTTATCTGTTCACGGTTCAGGACACGGGCACGGGCATGTCCCAGGAGTTCCTGCCCAAGCTGTTCGAGCCTTATGAGCGCGAGACGCGCTTCTCTTCCCAGCATGTGTCGGGCACCGGGCTCGGCATGCCCATTGTCAAAAATCTTGTCGCCCAAATGGGCGGGCAGATCACAGTGGAGAGTACTTTGGGCCAAGGCAGTTGTTTCACCGTCACCCTGCCCTTCGCACCGGGCGAGGACCTGCCCGCCGCTTCGCAGCGCCCGGCCCTGCCGGAGGTTTTGCCCGGCAGACATGTCCTGTTGGCCGAAGACAACGCCCTCAACATGGAAATCGCCACCGAGCTGTTGCAGGCGCAGGACGTCCGCGTCACCCCGGCCGTCAACGGCCGGGAAGCGGTGGAGATCTTCCGCGATGCGCCGCCCGATACGTTCGACGCCATCCTGATGGATATGCAGATGCCGGAAATGGACGGCTGCAGTGCCGCCCAGGCCATCCGGGCCCTGCCCCGTCCGGACGCCCGGCGGATTCCCATCATCGCCCTGACGGCCAACGCCTTTGCCGAGGATATTGCCCGCACCACCCAGGCGGGCATGAATACCCATATTTCCAAGCCCATAGACCCAGACCTGCTGTATGCCGCCCTGGCGGCGATGATCGCTGAAAGCGAAGCGGAAAAAGAAGAAACCGCCCCTGTTTAGCAGGCTGTAAAACATGCCATACTGAAACCGGGTGCAAACCCAAGATGACGCAAAGAAGGAGCGAGCGCATGAAAGCATTTGTAAACGATGCCTGTATTGGCTGCGGCCTGTGTGTGAATACCTGCCCGGCCGTGTTCCAAATGACGGACGAGGGTGTGGCGGTTGCCAGCGCGGAGGCCATCGGCCCGGAACTGGAGGACGAAGTATTGTCCGCCCAGAGCGGCTGTCCCGTCAACGCCATTGAAGTAAGCTGATTTTCCTCTCTCCTACTCAGGCAAAAGCACCGCTTTCCCGTGCCAGCGCACTTGAAAGCGGTGCTTTTGTTTTTGCCGCAAACGTGGTACACTAAAGGCAATGAATTTGCTGAGGCGGTGATCGTTTTGTCTGACCTGCGCACTCGTTTTCTCCCCGATGCCATCCCCCTGCCCGAATACCCCCGCCCGCAGCTGCGGCGCGCCCGGTGGCAGAACCTGAACGGCCCCTGGGACTACGCTTTGGTCTGCGGCGTGGCGGCGGGGGCCGTACCGCCCCTGCCCGCGGCCTGGGACGGCGCCATTTTGGTGCCCTTCTGCTTTGAAAGCGCACTGTCCGGCGTGCAGCGCGCGGTGGATGAACAGACGGTCATGGTCTATCACCGCACATTCCAGCTGGAAGTCCCTCACACCGGCTGGCGCACGCTGCTGCACTTCGGCGCGGTGGATCACACTTGCGCGGTGCTGGTAAACGGCCGCGAAGCCGGGCGCCACACCGGCGGCTTCTGCCCTTTCTGCTTTGATATCACCCCTTATCTGCGCGGGGAGGAAAACGAGCTGACTGTCTGCGTTTGGGACGCGACAGACGCCGCGGATTCGCCCCGAGGCAAGCAGGTGCGCCAGCCCAAGGGCATTTGGTACACCGGCGTTTCCGGCATCTGGCAGACCGTGTGGCTGGAGCAAGTCCCCGCCGCCTATATCCGCGGCCTGCGCTTCACCCCCTCGCTGGAAGGCGTGACGGTGGAGGCGGACTGTGACGGGCCTATCGAACTGACTGTTCTGGACGAGGACACGGAGGTAGCACAGGCCCTTTTCACCGGCATTTCCTTTATCCCCATCCCTGCCCCCAAGCTCTGGACGCCCGAAACGCCGCATTTGTACACGGTCAAGGCCCGATGCGGCGAGGACATAGTGGAAAGCTATTTTGCCCTGCGCACGTTTGGCGTGGGCACGGGCCCCACGGGACACCCCTGCCTGCTTTTAAACGGCAAACCCTATTTCCAGCGGGGCCTGCTGGATCAGGGCTATTGGCCCGACGGGCTGTTTACCGCTCCCACGGACGAAGCACTGCGGCTGGATGTGGAAAACGCCAAGTCCCTGGGATTCAACATGCTGCGCAAACACATCAAAGTAGAACCCGCCCGCTGGTATTATCATTGCGACCGGCTGGGGATGCTGGTGTGGCAGGATATGCCCAGCGGCGGCGTGTGCACGGATTTTTGGACGCACATCGCCGCGCCGAACCTGGGGCTGCAACTGCCGGAATCCCGGGTGGAAAAAGCTGTGCACCGCAGCGCCGAGGGACGCCGTCAGCACGAGGCGGAGCTGCGGGAGATGATCGCGGCGCTGTATAACGCACCTTGTATCTGCCTGTGGGTGCCCTTTAATGAAGCCTGGGGCCAGTTCGACGCGGCACGCATCTGCCGGGAGGTGCAAGCGCTGGACCCCACCCGCCCGGTGGATCACGCCAGCGGCTGGCACGATCAAGGTGCGGGCGATCTGCTCAGTGTGCACCGTTACATCCTCAGGCTGCGGCCGCCGCACCGCAAGGCAGGTGACCGGCGCGTGTTCTGCGTCACGGAATACGGAGGTTACAGCCATGTGGCGCCCGGCCATGTGTGGAGCGAGAGGGGCAGCTTCGGCTACAAGATGTACAAGGACCGCACCGTGCTGACGAAGGCCTACCGCGCCCTGCATGAACGGCAGATATTCCCCTTGCTTGCGGCGGGCCTTGCCGCCGTGGTATACACCCAACTGACGGACGTGGAGGGCGAGGTGAACGGCCTTTATACCTACGACCGCGCCTTGTGCAAGGTGGACGAGGCAACTGTAAAGGAGATCAACTTGCGTCTCCATTTTTAAACGGTTTTCAATTTTACCCCTGTAAAGGAAGTGAGCTTGCTTGGAGGAAACTGTACGCCTTTCCGTGCGCGGCCTGGTGGAATTCGTCTGGCGTAGCGGCGATATCGACAGCCGTTTCACCGGGTTTGACCGCGCCAATGAGGGCAGCCGCATCCACCGCAAACTGCAAAAGGCGGCAGGCGAGCACTATACAGCCGAGGTCGTGATGAAAGCCCAGCGGGAAGCAGACGGCATCCTCTACCACCTGGAAGGACGGGCGGACGGCGTGATCGAAGAGGACGGCGGGTTTACCATCGACGAGATCAAAACCACTGCCGCCCCCGCTGAATTGCTGACCGAGGATTTTAATCCCCTGCACTGGGCCCAGGCCAAATGCTACGGGGCATTCCTGTGCGCCGATTCCGGATTGGAAACCGTGACCATCCAGCTTACGTATTATCAGATCGACACGGAAGAAATCATCCGTCACCGACGGCGCTTTACCGCCGGACAGCTGGAGGACTTTTTGCAGGACACCCTGCGCCGCTATGCGCCCTGGGCCAGGCTTTCGGCCGATTGGCACGGCCAGCGCACCGCTTCGCTGAAGGAATTGTCCTTCCCTTTTCCCTCTTACCGCGCGGGACAGTATGCCCTGGCCGGCGCGGTGTATAAGACCATTTCCGCCAAGGGACGCCTGTTTGCCATGGCCCCCACAGGCATTGGCAAGACCATCTCCACCCTCTTTCCCGCCTGCAAGGCGCTGGGCGAGGAAAAGGGCGACCGCATTTTTTACCTGACGGCCAAGACCGTCACCCGCACGGCGGCCGAAGAGGCCATTGCCCTGATGCGCCGGCAGACAGAGGCCGCCCTGGGCAGGCCGCTGCGCCTTAAAAGCATCACCCTGACGGCGAAAGACAAGGTGTGCGCCATGGAAAAGCGGGAGTGCACCCCCGAGGCCTGTCCCCGTGCCCGGGGTTATTACAACCGCATCAACGACTCCATGTATGCCTTGATCCGTGAACGCGACCGCTTTACCAGAGAGGATATCCAGGCCTACGCAGCTGAGAAAAATTTGTGTCCGTTTGAGCTGGCGCTGGATCTGTCGAACTGGTGCGATTGTATCATCTGCGACTACAATTATCTGTTTGACCCGGTGGTGAGCCTGAAACGCTTTTTCGAGGATGGCGGGGACTTCATTTTCCTGGTGGATGAGGCCCACCACCTGGTGGACCGGGCCCGGGATATGTACTCCGCCCAATTGCTGAAAAGCAATTTTTACGCGGCCAAAAAAGCATTGGGCAAAAACCACCGCAAATTATCGGCCGCGCTGGGCAAGGTGAACCAGGCCTTTATCGACCTGCGCCATCAGTGCGAGGATGCCGGCGAGCGCAAGCTGCTGCTGCCCGAAGGGCCCAAGGAGCTGGCAAAAATCGCACAGCGGTTTTGCAGCCAGGCCGAGGACTGGTTGGAGGAACACCGGGACAGCGAGCTTCACGAGGAAATTTTACAGTTGTATTTCGACGCCCACTTTTTCATGCGCATCTGGGAACTGTATGACGGGCATTTTACCACGCTGGTCTCGTCGGCCGGCAGCGAAGTGTCGGTGGAGCTTTTGTGCCTGGATCCCTCCGCCTTCCTGGACGCTTCCATGGCCCTGGGACGGGCCAGCGTGCTGTTCAGTGCCACGCTGGCGCCCATCCCCTATTTCATCGAAACCCTGGGCGGCGGCGAACAAGCTGGGCATATCGCGCTGCCCAGCCCCTTTCCGCAGGAAAATTTGTGCCTGCTGGCCGCCCAGGGCATCAGTACCAAATATGCCGACCGCACACGCACCCTGGACGAAGTATGCGCCTTGGTGGCCGCCGCGGTGCGCGCGCGCCGGGGCAATTATTTGGTCTTTCTTCCCTCTTACCAGTATCTGCGGATGGTGCAGGAGCGCTTTGCCGACCTTTACCCCGACATCCCCCTGGCCGTACAGGAGGGCGGTATGGACGAGGCCGCCCGCGAGCGCTTTTTGGCGCAGTTCAGCGCCGACAGTACCGAAACCCTGCTGGGCTTTTGCGTGCTGGGTGGCATATTTGCCGAGGGCATCGACCTGGTGGGCGACCGGCTGATCGGCAGCATCATCGTGGGTGTGGGGCTGCCCCAGGTGAACGCCGTGCAGGACGCGCTGCGCGGCTATTATGAGGAGGCCCGCGGCGAAGGCTTCGATTACGCCTACCGCTATCCGGGCATGAACAAAGTGCTGCAGGCGGCCGGCCGCGTCATCCGGACGGGGCATGACCGGGGCATGGTGCTGTTGATCGACAGCCGCTACAAGCAGTGGGCTTACCGCCAGCTGTTCCCCGCCCACTGGGCCCACTGCCAGCCTGTGGCCGACGCGGCACAGGTCTCGGCCCGGCTGCGGGAATTTTGGGCGCAGGACGCCGGTAAATCGGAGGAGATGGAATGAATACTGTGCATCCGTACGCAGCGGATATCGCCGCCATCCTGTCGCACCAGCACGACAACGGCGGCAGCCTTTGGGCCACGCCGGATAAACGCCTGCTGAAGGGTTCCCCGTTTTCCACCCTCGACTGCGCCTCGTATCTGCTGGAACTGGGCGTCTGCCCCGAGGAGACGATCCTCAGGGAAACCGCCGCGCTGATTTTCAGCGTATGGCAGGCGGACGGCCGCTTCAAGGTTTATCCCACTGGCGGTATTTATCCCTGTCAGACAGCCATTGCCGCCGACGTGCTGTGCAAAATGGGCTATGCCGGCGACGCCCGGCTTCAAAAGACCTTTCAGCACCTTTTGACGACCCAGTACAAGGATGGCGGCTGGCGCTGCAATAAATTTTCTTTTGTCCGCTGGCCCGAAACGGACTTTTCCAACCCGGAGCCGACGCTCACTGCTCTCAGCGCCTTCCGTTTCAGCG
>CAJMEU010000118.1 GCA_905212515.1 uncultured Oscillospiraceae bacterium
TTCCTCTCTGGTGGAGGATTACGGACTAGCCGTCACCAACCGACAACAGGCATACGAAGAAGCAGCGGCCCGTGAAATCGAGCTGGAGCAAAAAAAGGAAGAAATCGCGCGGACAAAAATAGAACATGCCAAAGAATTGGCGGAGATTGAAGCGTTGCAGGCGCAATTTGAAGAAACCCGCACTCCAGAATGGTCTGATATGGGATTAGCCCAGGAAATAGATCAATTATCTTCTGCCCCTTGGTATCAGGAATTACAAAGTGCGGAAGATGACTTAGCCCAGTTACAAGGATACTATGACCAAGCCGTTGAACAGCGCCGCGCTTATGATGAAACCATTATGGTCTGTGACGCAGCCAAGCAGGAATTAATGCGCGGTAACACGGCGGAAGCCATTGCTTTGCTCTCTCAGTACCAAAGCTCTCTTTCTCAGGCCGGGCAAACCAACGTCGCAGATACACAAACACAGCAACAGCAGCTTTCACAAAGCTATGCCGAAAGTCTGCACAAAATGGATGCTTATTTAAAGGAAGTTCAGGCTGGAAGAGCCAGCTTTGACGCAGAATATCTGGCAAGTTTACAAAAACAAAGCGATCAGCTCTATGAAGAAGCCAAAAACGCCGGTGAAACATTTGTCGATGGCCAGGTGACCGGCCTTGACGGCAAGAAAATAGACCTGAATGACACGATGGAAAGTATTCGTGACGGTATCTTATTGGTCGCGAGAGATAAGGCTTCGGACTGGGTTGATTCCGGTAAGTTTATGGCCCAAGGCATTAGTGAGGGCATAGATGCAGGTAGTGGAGCTGTATATACTTCCATCAGTACCTTGATTACAAGAATGCTTGCACAGGTACGCCAAGGACTTGACGAGCACAGTCCTTCGAAAAAGGCATTCAAGATGGGCGCGTTTCTTTCGATCGGCTTGGCCAACGGCGTGAAGGATGAATTGGACAGCACCCTGGAGGCCAGCAAGGCGCTGGCGGCGTCGGTGCTGCCGCCGGACTTCGGCCGCGCGCTGGCCGGCCGGGCAGCCACCCTCATCGGCGGGATGCAAGCCGCCGTGGCCGGCGGCGTGGGGCTGCGGGCATTCGGCACGGCCGGGACGGGTTTCGGCGCGCCGGTGCCGGCGCTGGCCGCGGCCGGCGGCGGGGGCAGCACCGTCAACTATTACAGCGCCAACATCGACGCGAAAAACGTGCGCGAGTGGAACGACGTGGTGAAGGTATTCCAAAACCACAGGACCACGGTGCGCAAAGGCTATGCAAAGGGGTGACAAGATGATCAAACAAATCACGCTGAAAAGCAACAAATGCACCGGCTACGGCCTACGGGAAGAGCGCTGGGCCCAATGGGATATCAAAAACGGCACGGTGGTGGAAAAAGGACAGGCCTATTTCGGCTTTGACCTGACGCCGCTGAACGGCTACACCATCGACGGACTGCTGCAGATCCACTTCGACTCGCTGGGGACCGTGAAGCCGCAGGAGCCGCAGATGGACCTGGTGGGCTGGCCCATCAGCACCTCGGCCTGGCGGGATCAGATGCCCGGCTTTGCCGAGATCCCGCTGGACACCAAGGCCAAGGCCGCGCGTCTGGCCAACCTGCAGCCCACGCAATCCGGCCAGACCACCGAGTACCTTTTATACGGCATGGACTGGAACGCCGCGCAGCAGCAGGAGGCCGTGCGCTACGGCGTTTGCATGGGCCTGGAGGTATTCCCCATTCCCGAGGGCGACGGCTCGCGCTACGTGGACGCCACCTACCGCGCCTCGCTGATCACCCATCTGGGCGGCTGGGCGCCGTATATTGTGGTGCAGGCCCAGGAGACGGCCATCAAAGCCACCGGCCTGTACCCCCAGAGCGGCGCGAGCTACATGCGGGGCGAGGCGGCGGACCTGGGCTGGGACATCGACGGGGCAAAGAGCGACGGCGGCGCGGTGTTCGGCAAGCCCGCTTATTCCCACGCGACGGTGCGCTGGCGGCTGAAGGCCTCCACAAACATCCAGGAACGGACGGTGAACAACAGCAAAACTTACCGGCTGGACACGAGCGGCTACAATGTGGGCGACACCATTGAATGGCAGGTGACGGCTTATGCCACCACCGGCGCCAGCGTCACCAGCGACTGGCGCACCATCAACATCAAGGCGGACAGCTTCACCTTCAACGACTTATACCCCAACAGCAGCAGCAATTACGTATACGAGGGGCTGCCCTTCCGCGTGCAGTGGAAGGTGGGCTTCGGCCGGCCGGAGAACCGCCAGACGGACGCCCTGGTGCGCGTGCGGCAGAACGGCCTGCCGGAAGCGACTACTTACCGGCCCCAAAGCGGCACCGACACGGACTGCCAGATCAGCGGGCTGAAGACCGGCAGCTGGCAGTGGCAGGTGGAGGTGACCGACCGCTACGGCACCACCAAGACCAGCAGCTGGACGACCTTTACCGTACAAGAGCTGGTGATCGCGGCGGACAACCTGAAGCCGGAAGCCGGCGCCCGCGCGCCGCGCCACTTCGATAACTTGTTCAGCTGGCGCGTGAGCATCGACCAGAACGGGCAGAGCGGAGCCACCCTGGAGCAGAAGAGCGCCATCTTCCGCTGGCGGACGGGCGAGGGCGCCCCTGTGAACGAGACCCGGCTGGGCGCGGTGCAGGCCTATACCCTGCCGGCGGGGAGGCTGCCGGAGAAAGACCCCAACGTGGAAGGGGCCACCATCGACTGGCAGGTGACCATCGAAGCCAGCAACGGGGCCAGCAGCACATCCCAATGGGTGACGGTGCTGATCGACGACGCGAAGCCCCTGGCGGTGATCGACAATCCCATCGGCGGGCCCGTGGAGGATAATGGCACCATTACTTTCAGATGGTTCCACGTGTTGGACACAGAGACAAAGCCCACAGGCTGGGAAGTGGAGCTGAGCAAGGATGCGGGCGCCAGGTACGAGGTGATCGGCCGGGAGGTGGACACCGACGCCACCAGTTATGTGTACGACACCACGGGCAAAGAGCTGGAGGGAAACCTGATGTGGCGCGTCCGGACCCGGAACAGCGACGGTGTGTGGAGCGAATACAGCACGGCCCGCAGCTTTCTGGTGCAGCAGGCCGCCAAGGCGCCCAGCATCACCCAGACGGACCGCTGCCCGCTGACCATTTTGGGCTGGCAGAGTGAAGGACAGCAGGCCTACCGGGTGCGGATCGACGACTTTGACACCGGTTGGCGGCTGGGCAGGGAGAAGAATTACTTCCATCCGCACATCCTGGCGGACGGAGACCACACGGCACAGGTGCAGATCATGAATGCCTCGGGCTCTGTCAGCGCGGAGGCGACGACCATCATCCCCGCCAAAAACGAGCCCGGCGAGGCGCCCAACCTGCACCTGCGGGAACTGCCCGGCTGCGTGGAGCTGACCTGGGGCACTGTGGACGGACGGGCCTACGTGCTGCGGGACGGCGTGCCCATCGCCCAGGCGGAAGGCACGCGGTATGTGGACTACAAGGCCGCGGGCGCCCACCGCTATCAGCTGCGGGTGGTGAAAGACCGCCATTACACCGACAGCGCGGTGCTGACGGGCATCACACGGGTGGAACAGGCCTTGCTGACGCCGCTGGACGAGCGGGACTTTGTGACGCTGGAGCTGAAGCGCGGCGGCGCGCCCGGGCACAGCCGGGATCTGACAAGCCAGGTGGAATACCGGCACTACTTCGGGCGCGAAAAGCCGGTGAAGTATGTATCGGGCTTTGTGGACGCCAGCCGCAGCCTGAGCTTTACCCTGCGCGACCCGGAGGAGGGGGCCAAGGTGGAGCGCTGGGTAGGCCGCGACGTGTTGTTCAAGGACTGTTTCGGGCGGCTGATGGCCGCCGGGCTGGACTCCATCAGCGAGACGCTGGACGACCAGGCCGACGTGGATTTCAGCCTGACGGAGTTCGATTTTAAAGAGGAGGTGCCCTATGTCCAGGATACAAGCCAGGTTTGAGGTGGTGCGCGGCGGCGTGCCCGTGGCCGAGCTGACCGCCGGCCCGAACGACGCGGCCAGCGTCAGCTTTTCCGGCGACGCGGACATCAAGCTGAGTTTCTCCGGCACGTTCGACGAGATCCCACCGCAGGTGAACTTTTTGACCGACCATCTGCGCCCCTCTCTGCTGATCGACGGCACGGAGTACCCGCTGGGGGAATATGTGATCACCACGCCCCAGGCGGAAAAGGAGGGCGAGCGGGTGCGCTGGCAGCTGACCGGCTATGACCTGACCTACCTGGCACAGCTGTCCCGGCTGGAAGAGCGCCTTCATTTCAGCAAGGACGACCCTTACAGGGAGACCATCATCGCCCTGCTGGGCGAGGCGGGCATCCCGCGGGTGGAACTCCCGCAGAGTGACGTCAAACTGGCCACGGACCGGGAGGACTGGGAACCGGGCACCGACCGGCTGACCATCGTCAACACCCTGCTGGCGGAGATGAATTACCGCAGCCTGTACATGGACCTGGACGGCACGGTGCGGGCACGGCCCTGGACGGCGCCCTCCCTGCAGGGGGTGCAGCACGTTTACGAATCGGGCAAGGACAGCGTGCTGCTGCCCAGCCTTTCGCTGGGGCGGGATACCTTCGACCTGCCCAACGTATTCATCCGCGAGGTGGAAAACCCCGACCTGGACAAAACACTGCGGGCCGTGGCCGAGAACAAAGACGCCGACAGCCCCATCAGCATACAAAACCGGGGCTTCCGGGTGGTGGATTATGAGAAAGTGGACAATGTGGCCAGCCAGGAGGAGCTGAACGGCATGGTGCAAAACCTGCTGGTGCAGAGCCGCTTTTCCAACGAGACCGTGAGCTACGAGACAGGCCCCCAGCCCACCCACGGCATCTGGGACGTGGTGCTGCTGCGCCACGGGGAGGACAAGGGCATTTACGAAGAGACGGCCTGGGAGCTGACATTAGACCACAGCAGCACCATGAGCCATGAAGGGAGGCGTGCATTATGGCTGTAAAAGACCCCTGGCTGGAGGAGCAGGCAGTGCGCCGCGGCGCGCCGCCCGCCCCTTTCCTGGCCACCGTGGAAGAGGCGGACCCGGAAAAGGGCGTAAAACTGGCCTTTGACGGCGAGAAGGGCGCCAGCCCGAAGTACTACCAGTGCAATGCGGCCGTGAAATTTGCCAGGGGGCAGCGGGTAAAAGTGGACAAGCACAGCGGCACCTTTGTGGTGGATTATCCCCTGGGCCTGCCCGCGGAGGAGATTGAAGCGGACCGCTTGCGCGGTTATACCCTCGATGCCAACGCGGACACGGGGGTGCTGTCCCTTCTGGACCGCGAGGGCAAGGCGCGGGCCGTGCAGCACGCGGCCGTGGCCGACCTGGCCGCCCAAGCCCAGGACAGCCTGCTGCTGGACGGCCAGCGCAGGGAGGCGCTTGCCGTGGGCAGCGCCAGAGAGGCGCAGCACGCGCAGAGCGCCGACCACGCCGACCTAGCTGGCCAGGTGCGGGCTTACACCAGGACCGGCGCCCATTATGTGGAGCTGCGGCCCGCCGGGGAGCCGACGGACAATGCCGTCGGCCTGATCGGCAACGGCAGCACGACTGATTACTCGTTCATCATGATAAATTTTGACCGCGACACCTGCGACTTTTACGGATCGCTGCACGAGCGTTCCAGCAGGCGGTTCAAAACCAATATCCGCAGCTTGACCGACGCGGAGGCCAGGGCCATCCTGCGCCTGCGGCCGGTGCATTTCGATTATCTGCGCGGGCCTGGAGACCGCTTCGGCCTGCTGGCTGAGGAGGCCGCGCTGGTGCAGCCCCAGGGCATCGGCAGGGACGAGGCCGGGCTGCCGGCCGACGTGGAGTACACACAATACATCCCGCCCATCCTGCGCCTGCTGCAATTGCAGCAGGCTGAACTGGATCAATTGCGGGCGAGAGTTGACATGCTGGAGGGAAATTATGAACAGACTGACATTTGACGGAAAATGGCTGGATACCAGCCCCCTGAAAGGCAAATTCACCGCCGGGGAAAAGAACGTGGACCTGTGGGAGATCACGGGGCCCAGAATGTACGGCAGCACCGACCTCTCCACTTTGAACTGGGTGATGACGGGCGCCACCGAATACGATACGATCATCACCGACACGTTGAATTTTTCCACAGGCGAGGATACGATCACCTTCCGCTGGTATGTGAGCGAGAGCATGACCGCCCTGCCCGGCAGGCTGGCGCTGCATCTGGTGGGCACGCGGGACGACCAGGAAGTGATGAAGATCCGTTCTGACGGGGCTGTGGTGGCCGACGGCCTGGCGGGCCGCGTGGACCCGCAGGCGAATTTCAGCGAGGAGGCGCTGAACCGGATCCTGGCCGCGCAGGGCGACGCGGCCGCCAGCGCCCTACAGGCGCAGAATGAAGCAGACCGCGCCGAGGATGCGGCGGGACATTGCCCCCGCATTGGCGCGCAGGGGCAATGGGAGACTTGGGACCCGGCCACCGGGGCCTTTGCGGCCACCGGCGTGGAGGCCCAGGGCCCCCAGGGCGAGCGGGGGCCCCAGGGTGACCCGGGCCCCGTGGGGCCCAAGGGTGATCAGGGCGCCGCAGGGCCGGCCGGCCCCCAGGGGGCCAAGGGCGACAAGGGTGACCGCGGCCCTGCCGGCCCCCAGGGCGCACCCGGCGCGGACGGCACCAGCTTCACGGTGCTGGGCCTGTTGGAAGCGGTGGCCGACCTGCCCGCTTCCGGCAGCCCCGGCGACGCCTGGGCCGTGGGGTCAGCACAGAGCAACACCGTTTATGTATGGGACACATCTGCCAATAGCTGGACCGACCTGGGCCCTTTGAAGGGCGCCAAGGGTGAAACCGGCGAAAAAGGCGAAGCTGGCGTGCAGGGCCCCGCCGGGCCGCAGGGCCTCAAAGGCGAGACAGGCGCGCAGGGGCCCGCAGGCCCCCAGGGCGAAAAGGGCGACGTGGGCCCGGCCGGCCCCCAGGGCGCAAAGGGCGACCCGGGCGCGGACGGCGCGCAGGGGCCCAAGGGGGATAAAGGCGACACTGGGCCCCGGGGAGAGATGGGCCCCAAGGGCGACGTGGGCCCAGCCGGCCCCCAGGGTCCCAAGGGCGATACCGGCGCCACAGGACCTCAGGGCGCCACGGGCGCGCGGGGCGCGACAGGCGCCACGGGCTCTCAGGGGCCGACGGGCCCGGCGGGGCCGAACAGCATCTCTTCCTCCACCTCCTGCACGGTGGGCTCGTCCGGGCAGATTCTTTACCGCAACGGCAGCTATGTGGGGGCCAAGGCGGAAAGCAGCCTCAATGTGGGCTATGCGGCAAAGTCGGATGGGGCCAACAGCAGCCATACGTTCTATCTGAACAGCGGGCAAACCGCCTCCACGTATGCAACGGGCAATCAAACCTTTAAATTAAATGTGGGGGACCAGCGATTGGACTGGTTGGTATCAGCCGGGTATTGGCATTTTAACCCCTCTACCAACGGGCTGCACAATTTGGGGACGACCTCCAACCGCTGGCTGAACGCCTATTTCGGCAATCAGCCGAATGTCAGCTCGGATCGCAATTTAAAAACAGACATCCATTACGATCTGCAAAAATATCTGGGCATGTTCGACAGGCTGCGGCCGGCGGTATACAAAATGAAGAACACTGAAGCGTTTGACAGACACGACCGTCTACACATTGGTTTTATCGCCCAGGATGTGGAACAGGCCATGGAGGACGCGGGCTTGACTGCTGCGGATTTCGGCGGCCTGTGCAAAGATATGGACGAGCATGGCAGCGACGTGTACAGTTTGCGTTACGGTGAATTTATCGCCCTGAACACGTTGGGCATCCAGGCGGCGCTGCACAAGATCGAGGCGCTGGAGCAGCGCGTGGCGGAATTGGAGGGACAGGTATGATCTTCCAAGGGCGCACCCGCGTGCGCTACGGCTACAGCCGCTGGGGCTGGACGCGGGGCGGCGGCAAAACATGGCACGGCGGCAGCGACGAGGAGGGCCTGGACAGCAGCGCCATCCTCATGCCGGGCTACAACGGCAAGGCCATCTCCGGCAAGGTCGTCACCGCCCGCAAGGTGGACAAGTCCACCGGCAACCCCACCTGGGAGTGGGGCTGGTACGTCTGCGTGCAGTTGGACGCAGATCAAACGCCGGACGCGGTGAATTTCCTCTATTTCTGCCACAACGAAAAGAACCTGGTGCAGGTGGGCCAGCGGGTGAAGACCGGCGACGCCCTGGCCCTGATGGGCAACAGCGGCAACGCCGCCCTGGCAAGCCCGCCCTTCGCCCACTGCCACTTCGAGGTGCGCGCCACGGCCACGGGCCGGGGGCTGGACCCCTCGGCCTACACCGGCCACCCCAACGCCGTGGGCACCTATGGCACCGCCCCGTCGGCGGGGCCCGCCCGGGTGCAGATCACCGGCGGGCCGCTGAACGTGCGCACCGGCGCCTCCACGGCCCGGCCGGCCATCTGCCAGGTGCAGCAGGGCGACACCTTCCCCGTGGCCGATCAGGACGCGGGCTGGTATTTCATCGAGCTCGGCACCGGCGGCGGCTGGGTGAGCGGCGAGTATGCGTCCCCGGTGAGCGCCGAAGGCGTGATCGACGGACGGAAGGAGGCGTGAGGCCCATGTGGGAGCACATCACCAAATATTGGGCCACCTACGCCATGGGGCTGATCGCCACCGGCCTGGCGGGGCTGTGGAAATGGGTGCGGGGCAAGTTCAAAACCCTGGACGCCATGGAGGAGGCCAGCAAGGCCCTGCTTCACGACAGGCTGTACCAGGCCTGCCGGCATTACATCCAGCAGGGCACCGTTGACGTGGAGGCCCTGAAAAACATCGAGTATCTGTACAACGCGTACCACGCCCTGGGCGGCAACGGCACAGGCACCGAGCTGTACCAGCGCGTGCAGAAGCTGCCTTTGGAGGAGGAGTGATTTCCCATGCAGGACTTTGTGAAAAACCTGGCCGCGCTGGTGAAGGTGAAGACCCTTGTGACGCTGGTGGTCATCGGCGTGTTCGCGGCGCTGGCGCTCTCGGGCGCGTTGCAGCCCGACGTGGTGATGAGCGTCGTCACCATGGTAGTGGCCTTCTACTTCGGTACCCAAAGCGAAAAGCAGAATAAGGCGTGAACGAAGCCCCCGCAGGACGGTCCTGCGGGGGCGTTTTTACACACCGGCATAAAAGAAAACCGCGACATAAGCGCCAAGATTTGGCGTTATATCGCGGTTTTGGCGGAGATGGAGAGATTTGAACTCTCGCGCCGGTTTCCCGACCTACTCCCTTA
>CAJMEU010000119.1 GCA_905212515.1 uncultured Oscillospiraceae bacterium
CGCTCCCTATCACATAAATTCGGCGGGCCCCCGCGGGGCGGCCCCGGCCCCCCCCCCCCACCATCGCCTTCCCGCCCGCCCCCCCCCCCCCCCGGGCCCCCCCGCCCCCCCCGGGGCCCATGGGAAAGGAGCGATCAGATGACGCTTTCCATTGAGACGCGCACGCTGCAGGTGCCGGTGGTGCGCGACGGACAGGCCGTGGGCTCCCTGACCCTGCGGCCGGACGACACGGCCTTTTTGGAGCGCTTTTACGCCCTGGGCCAGAAGCTGGCCGCGCGGCGCGGCGCGCTGGGGCAGGCGGGGACCGGAGCGGGCGGCGCGCCCGAACAGGCCCTGGCCGAACTGGCACGGCTGTGCCTGGGCGTGCGCGCCGACATCGACGAGGCCTTCGGGCCAGGCACCAGCAGCCTGGTATTCGGCGAGGAGGGCTGCTCGCCCTCGGCGCTGGAGCAGTTTTTCACCGGCGTGGCCGAGGTGCTGAAAGCCGAGCGCCAGGCCCTGCTGGGCAGCTATCTGGACGAATGAGCGGCCCCGCGCTGTACGCCCTGCCGCCGGACAGCGTGGCGGTGGGCGGCGCGCGCTACGCGCTGAACACGGGCCACCGCACGGCGCTGCGGGCCCTGGCCGCGCTGGAGGACGGGCGGCTGGCGGTATTCGAGCAGCAGGGCCTGCTGCTGCGCCTGCTGTACAAGGGCACGGTGCCGCCGGCGGGCGACGAGGCCCTGCGCGCCGCGGTATGGTTCCTGAACTGCGGCCGGGAGGACCCGGGGCCCCAGGGGCCGCGGGTGTACAGCTTTTCCGGGGACGGGCCGCTGATCTACGCGGCCATGCAGAAGAGCTGCGGCGTGGACCTGTGGGGGCCGGAGATCCACTGGTGGCGCTTCGCGGCGCTGCTGGCGGACATCGGCGAGGACACGCTGTTCGCCCGGGTGGTGTACCTGCGGCGCCAGCGGGCCCTGGGCCGGCTGACGCCGGCCGAGCGCCGGGCGGCCGCCGCCCTGGGCCCCCTGCTGGACCTGCCCGGGGACAGCGCGCCGCGCGGGGAAGAGGCGGCCTTTTTTAACTGCCTGCGCAAAGGAGGAACGGCAACATGACAGACGAGACACACAAACGGCAGCAAGAGGCACTGGCCGGGCCGGTGCTGGCCGTATGCACGGCCCTGGACGGCGCGGCCGACAGCGCCCATCGGGCCGCCAAGGCCCAAGCCGCCCTGGCCAAGGCCACGGCCCAGGCGGTGAAAGCGGCCAAAAACGCCATCCGCGGCTTTGACGAGCTGCACCTGGCCGCCCAGGATGAGGAAGAGGCGGCGAAAAAAAGCGCAGCCGCGAAAAAAAGCGGCGGCGGCAGCGGACAGAAGGCCGGACAGGAGGCGGGGTTCCGCCTGGACAGGGCCAGCTGGGACGGCGTCAAGCTGGCCCTGGAGACGCTGTACGCGCCGGCCATCGAGAGCTGGCAGAGGGCTTTCGCCCAGATCCGCGAGGCGGCGCAGGACAGCTTTGCCCGCATGGGAGAGGCGGCCCGGGGCCTGTGGGACGGCGCGCTGTGGCCGCTGCTGCAAAGCCTGGGACTGGAGGTGGTTCCGGGCATTGTGAACAGCATCAGCCAGGCGCTGGCCCCTTTGGCCGGCGGAGCGGGCGCGGGCGTGCTGACGGCCCTGGCCGCAGCCTTTGAGACCCTGTGCGGGCTGTTCCAGAGTTTGTACGACACGGTGCTGGAACCGGTGATGACCCACATCGGCACCGCGCTGAGCGAGGTGTGGCAGCAGCACGCGGTGCCGGTGTTCGAGGCGCTGGGCAGCCTGCTGGCCGAGGCGGGCGGCGCGGTGGCCGCCTTTTGGACGGAGGTGGTGGCGCCGCTGCTGGACAGCCTGGTAAACACCTTCGGCCCCGTGGTGGCCGGCGTGCTGAACGCGGCCGGCGACGTATTCGCGGGCTTTTTGGCCGCGGCGGCCGACGTGCTGGGCGGCGTGGTGGAGGCGCTGCGCGGCGTGGTGCGGTTTTTGCAGGGCGTGTTCACCGGCGATTGGCGGGCCGCCTGGGAGGGCGTCAGGGAGATCTTTGCCGGCGTCTGGGACGCGGTGACGACCCTGGCCAAAAGCGCGGTGAACGGCATCATCGGCTGTGTGAACGCCCTGCTGCGGGGGGTGGCCGCAGGGGTGAACGGCGTGGCCGGCGCGCTGAACGCCATCCGCGTCACCGTGCCCGACTGGGTGCCCGTGTACGGCGGGCGGGCCTTCGGCATCAATCTGCCCACGGTGACGGCGCCGCAGATCCCCTATCTGGCCAAGGGCGCGGTGATCCCGCCCAACGCGGCCTTTTTGGCCGTGCTGGGCGACCAGAAAAGCGGCCGCAACCTGGAGGCGCCCGAGCGCCTGCTGCGGCAGATCGTGCGGGAGGAGAGCGCCGGCGCCGAGGCCTTCACCGCCAGCCAGCCGGTGGAGCTGAGCCTGGACGGCGAGGTGTTCTACCGCGCCATGATGGAGATCCAGGCGCGCCGCGGCGTGCGGATGGGGGGTGCCTTTGCCGATGCCCGATAAGCGCGCGTTTTTGTATTTGGACGCGGGGCCGGACGTATCGCCCAGCGCCCACGCGGTAGCGGTGCCCTACCCCACCGCCGGCAGCGCCGCCTTTGAGACGGCCCGCATGGTGGACGCGGCCCGCAACGCCAACGGCGAGATGGTGGGCCGCCTGGTGGGCCGCAGCAGCGACAAGCAGACCCTGGGCTGGCACCGCATCGCCTGCGCGGACTGGTGGGCTATGCACCGCTGGTTCGAGGACGGGCACTTCACCTTTTACTGCCATTATTTTGACCACAACACCGGGGTTTGGCGCACGCGGCTGTTCTATTTGGGCGACGTGCGCGCCAACCCCGTGCACGTGGACGAGGCCACGGGCGTGCCGGCCTGGTATGAGGACGCCTCGTTCAGCGTGATCGACTGCGGGGTGGTGTGATGCAGCCGGTGAGCAGCGCCTATCGGCGCGAACAGAAAAAGGCCATGGCCGCGCCGGCCCGCGTGCGCATCCGCTTTGTGGCCGGCGGGCCGGACGCCGCCGGGGAGAGCGGCGACACGGGCCACACGGCCTGGAGCCGCCTGGACGCCCTGTCCCTGGCCGAAGTGCCGGCGGACGCGGCCTACGCCACGCTGGAACCGGGCCGCACGCGGGCGGACGGGCACCTGCGCGCTTTGCCCGACGACGCGGCCGACTACGGCAACGAAGGGTTCGTGTCCGACGCGCTGAGCGGCGCGGACGGCACGTTCGCCGCAGCCCCGGCGCTGTGGTTCCGCTTCGGCGCCCCCCAGGAGGCGCCGGGCCTGACGCTGGCCTTCGACGAGGCCGCCGGGGAGTGGCCCGCCGAGGTGCGGGTGGCCGTACTGGACGGCGCGGGCCGTCCGCTGCTGGACGAGGCCTTTTTCCCTCAGAGCCCGGTGCTGGACATCCGCCGTCCCCTGGACGGCTTCCGGCAGGTGCGCATCACCTTTGCCCGCTGTGCGCCCCGGCGGCGGGCCCGCCTTTCCCGCATTAGCTTCGGCACCGAGGTGACGCTGGAGGGCGCGGGCCTTTGCGCGGTGCGCCAGGTGCTGGAGGTGGACCCCATCGGCCGGCGCCTGCCGGAGAACAGCCTGGCCTTTTCCGTGGTGAATGTGAACCAGCTTTCACCGGGCGGCGGCGGGCATTCCTACGACCCGGACGACCCGGGCGGGCTGTGGGAATACCTGGATAAAAACCGGCCCGTGGAGCTGCGCTGGGGCCAGGAGCTGGCCGGCGGGGACGGGCAGGCGGCCGTGGAATGGCTGGCCGGCGGGCACTATTACCTGACGGGCCGGCCCAAGGTGCAGGGGCTGCTGGCCCGCTTTACCGCCCGGGACCTGCTGGGGGCCCTGGAAGCGCCTTTTGAAAAGGGCGTGTACGCGCCCGCCGGCCGCAGCCTGTACGACCTGGCGCTGGACGTGCTGACGGACGAGGGCCTGCCCGGCGTGCTGCGCCTGGCCCGCCCCTGGCGTTTGTGGGAGGGGCTGCGGGACATCCGCACCACCGCCCCCCTGCCCGCCCGAAGCGGCCGGGAATGCCTGCAGCTGCTGGCCCACGCGGGGCGCTGCGCGCTGTACACAGCGCGGGACGGCGCCATCTGCATCCAGCCCCTGCCCCAGGCGGACACGGGGCTGGCCCTGGGCCCGGCGGACATGCTGGGCGAAGCCCTGGTGGACAAGACCGCCCGCCCCGGCGCTGTGCGCTGCGCGGTATACCGCGCCCGCCCCAGGGCCGAGGAAAGCGAGCTGTACGCCGCGGTGATCCCCGTGGAGGGCGAGGCGCGGGTGCACATCACCTACGCCGCCAGCATGGGCCAGCAGGCGGCGGTGAGCGGCGCGGGCATCGCCCTGGCCGAGGCCCGCCTGTACGCCCAGGCGGCCGACCTCACGCTGACCGGCACGGGCGAGGCCCGCTTGACGGTGACGGGCCACGCTCTGGCCTGGGACAAAAGCTGGGCGTCCGTGCCCGGCGAGGGGGACGGCGCGGCGGCGGAGTTCGACAATCCGCTGCTGACCAGCCCGGCCATGGCCCTGGAAACGGCGCGCTGGGCCCTTTCCCACCTGGGGCTGCGCAGCACCTATTCCTTTGAGACGCGCGGCTGCCCCGAGGCCGACCCGCTGGACGTGTTCGGCCTGACCGGGGCCTTCGGCGCCGGGCCCGCGCGCATTTTGCGGTGCGAGACCACCTACAGTGGGGCGCTGCGCACCAAACTGACGGCCAAGCGCCTTCCGGGCGCCGGGGCCGCGAAAGGAGGCGGCCTATGAGCTGGCAGACACCAAAGACAAACTGGCGGACCCAGGACGCGTACCTGGCCGCGGACGACGGGCGCATCCGGGGCAACGCCGACTATCTGCGGGCGTGGGCAAACCGGATCTGCGCGCCCATGGACGACAGCCCCCTGGGCCAATACGGCGAAGAGGACGTGCTGACGGTAAGCGCCTACAACGCGGTGGAAAACGCGGTGGCGGCCGTTTGCGGGGAGGTGGGACCGGCGGATTACGCGCCCCGCACGCTGACGGCCGGCGGCCCGGTGTGGGACGCGGCCGACTTGCGCCGCCTGGAGGGGACCTGTGCGGACCTGAACCGGCGGCTGCTGAGCGCCGAGTACTGCCGTCCGACGCTGCACTTTACTTTGGGAGGCGAGGGATTCGATGCAAAATTATAAAAACCTGGTGGTGAACGAGGCCGACGGCTACGCCCGCTACGACCTGCTGGACCGCACCGGCGATTTGATCGCCATGGACGTGATGATGGTGGTGTCCAGCCCGATCCTGCAGCAGGGCACGCCCTGGGGCGCGCGGGAGGCCAACGCGCTGCTGGCCCTGGACGACAGCGGCCAGCCGGTGCTGGCCCTGGACGGCGGCACCTATTGAGGTTCCTCACCCAAAAACGCCGGGCGGCCCCAAAGGGCTGCCCGGCGTTTTTGCCGGCGGGTGACCGCTCAGCGCGGCCGCACCATCCCGCGATATTGCTGCGGCGAAATGCCGTATTCCGATTTGAAGGCACGGTAAAAGGCGGAATACTCCGGGAAGCCGACGGCCAGGCTCACCTGCTCCATCGTACGGCCTTCGCCGATCAGGCGTTTGGCCTCTACCAGACGCCGCTGCGTGACGCACCGGTAAAAGCTGATGCCCATTTCGCGGTGGAACAGATGGGTGAGTGTGCTCTCACTGATATGGAAATAGCGGGCGGTTTCGCCGACAGACAGCTTATGGGCCAAGTTATTTTGGATATAATCCAGCACTTTTTCCTGAAAGTTGGTTTTGGGCCTTGAGCGCACGGTGTCCGTGTCGCACAGGGCCCTGCCCAGGTGCGACATCAGCTGCACGGTATTCCCCGCCAGGCCCGTCTGCCAGCCGGGGGCCTGCGTTTCCGCCTCCTGGACCCCTGCATAAAAAAACCGGCATAAATATTCCCACTTTGTATCCTTGGTGCACAGCACGACCGCATGGGCAAAATCGGGCAGGCCCGGATCAGTTTGGCGAAAAAAATCCACAAGGGCCGTGCTGGCCCAAATTACATAGCGTCCATAGGGGACCTTCACCGGATCGGGCAAAAGAGGGCAGTGGATGACGCCCGGCGGGATGAGGATGATATCCCCCGCCTGGACCTGGAACGTCTTTGTGCCCAACAGATAATTTAAGCTCCCCTGCGTGCAGCAGATCAATTCAAAAAACAGGTGGCTGTGCTGCTCCACATGATCGGCGGTACGGCTGATGTCCTGATGGCTGTCCGCCAAGGGGGAGTCCATCTCCATTTCCTGATAAAAATTTCCCAGCCCCTGCGCGTAAAGTTTCTGCCTGGCCTCATCGCGGGAAAGTTCCGCCCCGATCAATTTGGCGGCCTCGCTTCTTTTCATATACTTGTCCCCCTTTGGCGGCCTTCCTGACATTCATCTTATCAAATCTCTGCCGGATTTACAATAAAACCTGCCGTTTTATCAATTAAATTTAACAATCAGATAAAGTAGTATAATCTCAGAAGCCTTTGCAAGCCACCGTTTAAGCAAAATCATCAATAAAGGAGAGATTATAATGGCCCAAAAAACTGCGGCCGGCCTGAGCAAAAAGCATTTGGTCGGCTATGCCTTCGGCGACATGGGCGGCTGTATGACCTTTGCGCTGATGGGGTCCATGGTCACCCGTTATTACACCAACGTGCTGAAGGTCGACACCCTGGTTTTGGCCGTCCTTTTGGTCGTCTGGAACGTGTGGGACGCCGTCAACGATCCCATGATGGGCGCGCTGATGGACAAGATGTTTGCCAAGTACCGCAACCCCAAAGGCAAGTTCCGCCCATGGCTGCTGCGTGCCACCCCCATGCTGGCCGTCACCTCCATTATTTTTTGGACGGTGCCCACCTTCTTTGAGGGCACGGCCATGGTCTGCGTCCTGTTTGTGTGTAAGATCCTTTACGAAGGATGCTACACCATGTTCAACATCCCCATGGGCGCCCTGCTCTCCGCCATGGCTGACACGGACGAGGAGCGTGCGGCCTTGTCCTCTGCCCGCGGGTTCGGCGGGACCCTGGGCAATATGATCCCCATGATGATCTTTCCCATCCTTTTGCAGATCTTCGGCGACAGCAACGCCATCGGCTACAGTTTGGGGGCGACGATCTGCGCTTTGGTTGGCGCCGTGTTCTGTTTTCTGCACTACCTGTGGACACAAGAGCGCAATATCGTTGATAAAACACCGGCGGAGGCCGACAACATCAAATTTACCGATATCCTGCAGGTGTTCAAAAAGAACCGGGCCTTTGTGGCGCTGTGCCTCCACGGCATTTTCGTCTGCACCAGCCAATATGTATCGCAGACCCTGGGTTCTTACATGTACGCCGATGTGCTGGGCAATATCGGCATGATGAGCATAGCGTCCGCGCTGTCTATGCCGCTGATGTTCGTCACGCTGGTGGCGGCGCCCAAGGCCGCCAAAAAACTGGGCCTGGAGAACATGATCCGCTATTGCCTGCTGATCGGCTGCCTTTCCAACGTAGTGCTGTTCGCCGCCCACATGCTGTTCACCGTGCCTGCTCTTGTCCACATGGTGTGGACAAGCATCGCCTCCGCTTTTTCCAGCGTTTCTATTTATATGCAGTGGGGCCTGGTGGGCGAGGCCATTGATTACAACGAATATCTTCTGGGCAAGCGCACGGAGGGTTCCATTTACGGCACCTTCAACCTGAGCCGCCGCATCGGCCAAACCATCGGTAATTCCGCCGCCGTACTGATGCTGGGCTGGCTGGGGTACAACGCGGCGGTAGCCAGCGCCGGCGGCGTACAGGCAGCCCCGGTCATCACCGGCATCAAAGTCCTGTGTGTGCTTTTGCCCGCGATTTTTGCCCTGGGCAGCTGGGCCGCATTCAAATTTGTGTGGAACATCACGCCGGATGTGCGCGAAAAAATCGCCGCTTATCATGCCGGGAAAAAAGTATGAAACTACAAAGCGAGGAGGAGCCAACCATGGAACTGCGCACCCGTATCCTGCCCAAAATGCTCAATCGTGAAGTACAGGAATATTTGGAGCACAACGATTTGATCATTGTGCCCGTGGGCACGGTGGAGATGCACGGCGGCCTGCCGCTGGACTGCGAGACCGTCATCAGCGAGGCCGTGGGCCTGAAAATGGCCGAGGCCGGCGACGGCCTGCTGCTGACGGGCCTGCCTTACTTCTACGCCGGCGCCACGGCCTCGGGCCGGGGCACCACCCAGGTCAGCGTGCGCCAGGGCATCGACTATCTGGGCGCCATCGCCCGCAGCCTGCTGCGCCAGGGCTTCAAGCGCCAGATCTACATCAGCATGCACGGCCCCGCCCACATGACCTGCAGCCCCATGGTGCGCGATTTCTTCGACGAGACCGGCGTGCCCATCCTCTACATGGACATGACCATGCAGCTGTTCAACAATGCCAGGGATCTATTTCAAACGGATCAAATGAACAACAGCCCCAAGGGCTTTATGCGGCTGATGGACTCTTTGTTCGTGGGCGCTTATCAGATGTTGGGCCGGCTGGAGGATGTGCCCTTATGTACGGCGTTTGATACTTCCGCCCAGCAGAGCTGTGCCCCATTCAATGATATTTTTAATCTCGCCTATCAAAGCGGGGCCGTGGGCTATTGCTTCGGCAAGAACAGCGACCATGCCCCGACTACCGCCATACCCGACGCCGCTGCCCGCCAGCAAATGGCCGACCAGGGACAGGCGCTTATCAAAGAGCTGGTAAAGCGTCTGGACCTTCCCCATGTGGCCGGCCAACTGCGAGATCTGGAGCAATACAGTTTGGAAACCGAGCGACAATATCCCTGGATGCCCAGCGCCTATGGCAAAAACCATTGACGCATGTCCGCCGTCCGGCATCTTGGGCCGACAAAAAGCGGGAGCTTTGCAGCTCCCGCTTTTTTATGTGCCAGTCTTGTCCTCGGGCGATTTATACACGCGGATGGCTTCGCCGGTGTTTTCGTCCGCGGCCAGCGTTACAAAGCGCCAGCCGCAGCGCTCGTAAAACGAGGTGTGGTCCGTCACCAGATAGAGGGGGGCCACCCCCGCGGCGGCCATGTCCCGCCGGACCGCTTGCAGCAGGGCACGGGCGATGCCCAGGGCGCGCCACGGGTCTTCCACAAAAAGGGCGCACAGGTTGGGGGTCCGGTCTTTTGGGCTGGGGAAGTCGT
>CAJMEU010000120.1 GCA_905212515.1 uncultured Oscillospiraceae bacterium
GTACCTCAAGATGATCGGCACGGACGTGGCGCTGTACTTCCGCCTGCTGAAGGAGATGATCCGCAGTGTGGATATCCCCGCCACCATCATCCTGGACCACGGCCGGGATTTTAAGGACTGTATGGAGTGCATCCACTACGGTATCCCCAGCGTGATGTTCGATGGCTCGAAGCTGTCCAACGAGGACAACATCGCCGCCACCACAGAGATCGTAAAGGCGGCCCACGCCTGCGGCGTGACCGTGGAGGCCGAGATTGGCCACGTGGGCGGCAACGAGGGCACCACCGACGAGGGCGTTGCCAAAAGCGAATATTACACAAAACCCGAGGACGCCGAGGAGTTTGCGGCCCGCACGGGCATCGATGCCCTGGCCGTGTCCATCGGCACTGTGCATGGCATCTACCAGGGCACGCCCCGCCTGGACATCCCCCGGCTGGATGAGATCCGCGCCCGCGTGGGCGGCCTGCCCCTGGTGATGCACGGCGGCAGCGGCCTGCCGGATGAAGAGTTTACCAAAGCGGTGGACCACGGCATCAATAAGATCAACTTCGTCACCGGTATGATGGTGACGGCTGCCGGGGACGTGGAGGCCGCCAAACAGGCCAAAGCCCGCAAGACGAAAAAGCCCTTTACTTATTATGATATCTCTTCCGCGGTGATGGACAGCATGATGAACACCGTGCGCCATCAGGTGGAAGTGTTCCGCACCCGGCCCTGGGCCTGACGCGGCGGGGCGAAAACAAAACAAAGGAGGAAAGCATGTTGAAACGAACGAACCGTTTATTGACCCTTGCCCTGGCGGCGCTGACCGCCCTGTCCCTGTTTGCTTCCTGCAGCCAGGTGCCGCCGGAGGGCGCGGCCGAAAGTACCGCCCCGGCTGAATCGGGCGCGGCCGCTGCGGCCGCCTACACCAGCGGCCTGGAATCGTTTGACGACTTTCCTCACCCCCGCGTGGTGGACAGCGGGCTGAAGGTGGGGTACCTGGTGCGCTCGAAGAACTCGGAGGCTACCATCCGCTCCATCCAGCAGGCGGAGATCGAGGCAGCACACCGAGGTTGGGAACTGATCCCCATTATTTTTGAATACGACACCAACTTCCGCGATTCCTTCCAGAACCTGATGAACCAGGGTGTGGACGCCGTTATCATCGGTTCCACCGAATCCATGCCCGCCAAGCAGGACATGATCGAGGACGCGCGCCGCCAGGGTGTGGGCGTGTACTGCAATGACGTGCAGATCGTGAACGGCTGCATCAGCAACTGCACCATGCCCAACGGCGTGGGCGCCATGGAGCTGTTGTACAAGGTGTGCGAGGATTACGGCTGGAATTTGGGCATCGGCCTGGTGGAAAGCCAGACCACGCAGATCGGCCGTGAGCGCATGGAGACCATGCGGGGCTTCATCGACGGCGGCGCCTATCCCAACCTAAAGATCCTGGCCTCTCAGGACTGGGTGCAGGCGGGATTGTCGGCGGCGCAATCCTCCTATGAGATCGCCCAGACGTGGCTGCAGCAGTTTGGCGACGAGCTGGACTGTATCATGACCAGCGGCGATACCATCGGCATCAACGCGGCCGAGGCCGTGCGCCAGGCCGGCGACCCCGACGGCAGCAAAACTTTCTGCGTGGGCATGGACGGCGGCACCCGCGCCTTTGCCTACATCCGCAATAATACGCCTTTTACGTATACCTACGCCCAGGCGTTCGAGCTGTACACCCACAACTGCTTTGAGATCATCGACGCCATCCAGGTGCGGGGCCTTGCCCCTGGTGACGAGGGCTGCCTCATCAGCCGCGCGGGCGAGACGGTGTACTCCACGGGGCTGGTGATCACCCGCGAGAACTGCCCGGCCGTGGGCACTAATATCCATTCGCTGGTCGAATATTCCGACCCCGATGACATAGGCGCACGGTACAACTGGGACGATGGGCCCGGCATTTACAAGATCACCGAGTATATCGGCGACAACTGACGCGCGCCGGCGGGGGGAAAGGGGAAGAGACAGATGGAGGCACCCTTTATTTTACAGACCGAAGGGCTGACCAAGCGCTTTGCCAAGGTGGTGGCCAACGACGCCATCAGCCTGTCCGTGCGCAGGGGAGAGATCCTGTCCATCATCGGCGAGAACGGCGCGGGCAAAAGCACCTTCTGCAAAATGCTGACCGGCCTCTACCAGCCCGACGCGGGCGCCATTCTGCTGGAGGGCGGGCCCGTGCGCTTTCAAAACACGGCCCAGTCCATCGCCGCAGGGGTCAGCATGGTGTATCAGGAGCGCAACCTGGTGGGCATGCTGACCGGCGCCCAGAACATCTGCCTGGGCACGGAACCCTTGGAAAAAGCCCTGATCGACGAAAAGCAGATCGCGGCCGAGGCGCGGCGCCTGAAAGAGCAGATGGGCCTGTCGGTCCCGCTGGACGTGCCCGTGCACAAGCTGGGCGCGGGCGAACAGCAGATGGTGGAAATTTTGCGGGCGGTGTACCGCCGGCCAAAGCTGCTGATTTTGGACGAACCCACCGCCTCCCTGGGCAAGGGGGAGATCGAGCCGTTCTTCGCCTTTATCCGCCGCATCCGCGAGGCCATGGACATGTCGGTGATCTTCATCTCGCACAAGATCGAGGAGGTGTTCTCCATCTCCGACACCATCGCCATCTTCACCGACGGCCGCCTGGTGCTGACCAGCGCCGCGGCGGACATCAGCCGGGAGGCGTGCATCCGCGCCATGCTGCGCAGCGCCAAGCTGAAACCCATCGGCCCGCCGGCGCGGGACGTAAGCGGCCGCGCGCCCATTCTGGAGGTGGATGCCCTGTGCTACGACGGCACCGAGCACCATCTGGGGTTGGAGGTGCGCCCGGGCGAGATCGTGGGCTGCTATGGCCTGGTGGGCTCGGGCCGCACCGAGTGCGCGGAGGCGCTGTACGGTTTGCGGCGCATCGAGGGCGGCAGCTATCGCTTCGCCGGCCGCAAGATCGCCAAATGCAGCCCGGAGCAGATGATCGCCCGGGGCATGATCCTCACGCCTGAAATCCGGCAGAACGCCATTTTTAAAACCTTTTCTTTACAGGACAACATCTGCAACCTGTTTCTGCGCCAGCGCTTCGCCAGCCCGCGCCTGGGGCTGCTGCACATGGGCCAGGCCAAAAGTTTCGCCCGCGGCGTGCTGGAGAAAAACAAGGTGAAATACTCCGACGTGAACCAGCCCATCGTGGAGCTGTCCGGCGGCAATATCCAGAAGGTGGTACTGGGCCGCTCGGTGGAAATCGAGGGCATCCGGCTGCTGATGATCGACGAACCCACCACCGGCATGGACCTGGGCGCCAAAAACGAGATCTACCAGATGCTGCTGCGCCTGGCGGAGGAAAAGGAACTGGGGATTCTGTTTATCTCGTCCGAATTGGAGGAGCTGCTGGCTATTTGCGGGCGCTTGTACGTGTTCGCCGGCGGCCAGGTGGCGGCCCGTTTCGAGCGGGCGCAGTTCGACAAGGAGCGAATCCTGGACACAGCCGTAAGGGGGAGAGCCTATGCGTAACCAAGCTTGCGCGCCTGCGGCCCGCGGCCGCCTGGGCAGTTTGGGGAAAGAGGCGGCGCGCTATTCGCTGCTGCTGTTGCTGGCGCTGATCGTGCTGTTCTTCTCCCTGCTGGACCCGCGCTTTTTCACGGCGAAAAACATTCTGGATATCCTGCGCACGGCCAGCATCATCGGCCTGATGGCTGTCGGCGGGGTAATGATCATGATCTCGGGCGAGATCAACTTTGCCATCGGCAGCCAGGTGACGCTGGCGGCCACGCTGATCGGCAAGATGATGACGGTGCTGCCCCCGGTCATGTACGTGCCGGCCATTTTGGCCACCACGGCGCTGATCATGGTCACCGGCCTTGCCGCCGGGTGGATCGTCACCCGCTTCGAGGTGCCGGCCTTCCTGGCCACCTTCGTGCTGCAGATGTTCCTCAACGGCTTCATCAAGCTGATGACCGGCAACGTCACCTTCTATTCCGAAAAATGGACCGGTTCTTACACCTTCCTGGGCCAGACCATGCTGTTCAACGTCATCCCGCTGCCCCTGGTGCTGTTCATCGCGGTGGCCGCGGGCAGCCACATCTTCCTTGAGCACAGCAAGATAGGCCGCTACCTGTTCGCCGTGGGCGCCAACGCCACGGCCAGCCGCCAGGTGGGCATCCGCGTGGACCGCATCAAGATATGGGGCTTCGTCATCGGCGCGGCCTACGCGGCTTTGGCGGGCATCGTGCTCACGTCCCTGTTCAGCGACGTGCAGCTCAACATGGGCACCGAGCTGCAAACGCCGGCCATCGCGGCCACCGTGCTCAGCGCGGCGTTCTACACCGTGGGCAAGTACAACATTCCCGGCGCCGTGGTAGCGTCCATCCTCACGGTGGTCATCCAGAACGGCGTGGTCACCGCGGGCGGCGAATATTTCTACAAAGATATCGTGCAGGGCGTGTTCCTCACGGCGGCCATCGCCATCATCGCCATGATCCGCGAGGAGGGCCTGCCCAAAGTGAACTTTACCCGTTAGCGGCGAGAGGAGGCGAGAAGATGGAGAAAATTGCCCGGCAGGCCAAAAGCCAGGGGGCCTATCTGTTCCACAAATACGGGCTGATCCTGCACACCGTGGGCATCACCCTGATCATGGGCATCATCCAGAAAAACTTTTTCACCCTGCGCAATCTGCTGAACATCCTCAGCTCGGCGTGCCTGACGTCCATCGCCGGCATCGGCGTGACGTGCATCATGTCCTCCGGCGAGATGGACTACGGTGCGGGCACCCACCTGACCATGGGCGCCGTGCTGATGGTGGTGTTCCTGACCAAGCTGCACGTGAACTATTTCGCGGCCATCCTCATGACCCTGGGCTGCCTGGCCCTCATCGGCCTTTTGAATGCCTTCCTGCACATCAAGGGCCGCATGCCGGCTTTCATCGCCACCATGGGCACTTCCTTCGTATTCACGGGCGTGGCCAAAATGCTGACGGACGGCACCGATTTGCTGGGTGTGGCCGAGGTGACCACCCCCATCTTCACCTTCATCGGCCAGGGCTACCTGTGGGGCATCATCCCCATGCCGCTGGTGGTGCTGGTGGCGGTGGGCGCGCTGATGGTGCTGTTCACCGAGCACACCCGCTCGGGCAAATATCTGTACGCCGTGGGCTCCAACCCCGAGGCGTGCAAGTACATCGGCATCAACGCCAACGTGCAGAAGATCAAGGGTTTTGTGCTGTGCAGCACCTTGTGCGGGCTGGCCGGCATTGTGCAGGGCTCGATGATCAACGGCGCTTTGGCCACCCTGGGCTCCAGCATGATGCTGTACGCCATGATCGTGCTGATGCTGGGGGCCATGGTGTTCAAGATCGGCGTGTTCAACATTCCCGGCACGGTCATCGGCGCGCTGCTGCTGGCGGTGATCAACAACGGCATGATCATGATGAACGTGCGGGTGTATACAAAAGATTTCGTCCTGGGCGCGCTGATGTTCGTCGCCGTCACTTCGGTGGTGACCATCCGCAAAGCCGCGCGCAAGGGCTGACCATATCAACCGACAGAGAGACACAATAACTTGTTACCCAAGCGTGCAGCGGGAGGTGACAGGCCTGGTTCCCCCTTGCCTTTTTTCGCACCGTCCTTCCCGGGAGGGGGCACGCGGAAAGGCGGGGAAGAAGGGCCGCCGCGCCCCGCGCACACCGCATATCCGAATAACATCAAAGAGAGAAAGGTTTGTGATTACCATGAGCGACATGATGAGAGCACTGGTTTTGCTGGACGACCACGGCACCTTCGAAATGCGGGACGTGCCCGTGCCGGAGATCGGCGACGACGACATTCTGGTGGAGGTGAAGGGCTGCGGCATCTGCGGCGGCGACTACAAGCGGTACATGGGCCCCGAGCACGGCGGCTGGTACAAAATGCACCTGCCGGTCATCACGGGGCACGAGTTCGCCGGTGTGATCGCCCAATTGGGCAAAAACGTGGATAAATACTGGAAGGTGGGCGACCGCATCGTGTCCGACAACACGGGCGATGCCTGCGGCCGCTGCCCCACCTGTGCCCGCGGCAATTTCGTGAACTGCCCCCAGCGCAAGTGCATCGGCGTGCATATGGACGGCGCCTTTGCCAAATACGTCAAAGTGCCTGGCAAAATTTTGAAAATGTTCCCCAACTGCATCATGAAAATCCCCGATAACATGACCTTCGGCCAGGCGGCGGCCATGGAACCGGCGGCCAACTCCTATAAGGCCATCGTCCAGGAGGCGGCCCTGCGCCCGGGCGAGAACGTGGCCATCATCGGCACCGGTTCCCTGGGGCTGATGGCCATCCAGATCGCCAAGATCAGCGGCGCGGCCAACATCATCGCCATCGGCACCACCAAGGACAAGGCCTACCGCTTCAAGGTGGCGGAAAAGTACGGCGCCACCCACTTCTTCTGCACCGACGAGGACGAGGACATCCCCGCCAGGATCGCCCAGATCGTGGGCGAGGACGGCGTGCCCGTGGTGGCGGAGATCGCCGGGCCGCCCCAGCTGACCAACCTGGCCATGCAGATCATCCGCAACGAGGGCCGCTTCGTGCGCGTGGGCATGGACGACCGCCCCTACAACTACGGCTTGAACGTACTGAACTTCAAATCCGTCAACTACCAGGGCCACAAGGGCTACAACACCGAGTCCTGGAAAAACCTGCTGTCCCTGGCCAAGGCGGGCATCCTGGACCTGCAAAGCTATCTGACCGCCGAGGTGCCGCTGGAAAACTGGCGTGAGGGCTTTGAGATCCTGCGGCGCGGCGAGGGCGCCAAGGTGGTGCTGGTGCCGTAAGGCGCCCGCCCGGCCGCGCCCGGGGGCCCGGGGGCCCGGCCCGGCGCCCCCCCAAAAGGGCCCGATAGCCTGTAACTGAAGGAAGATAGGAGAACGATACCATGAAAAACGAAGGCTTGCTCCTTCTGGGAAAACAGAGCATGGAGATCCGCGAGATCGAGATGCCCCGGATTACGCCCGACCAGGTGTTGATCAAGACCGAATATGTGGGCATCTGCGGGTCGGACCTCCACTATTACGCGGACCCGGACAAAGTGCCCAAGCTGCGCCAATGGCAGCTGCCCATCCTGCTGGGGCACGAATCCGCCGGCGAGGTGGTGGCCGTGGGCGAAAACGTGAAGCACTTGCAGGTGGGCGACAAGGTGGCCGTGGAGCCGGGCGTGCCCTGCGGCGAGTGCGAGTTCTGCCGCAGCGGCCGCTACAACATCTGCCCGTCCCTGTCCTTTATGTCCTCGCCGCCGAACCGCGGCGCGTTCCGCCGCTATTTTGAGTACCCGGCCAACATGGCCTACAAGCTGCCGGACGAGGTGACCACGCTGGAGGGCTGCCTGCTGGAGCCCCTGGCCGTGGGCCTGCACGGCGCGGCCCGGGCCGGCGTGGGCTTGGGGGACAACGTGGTAATCATCGGCGCGGGGTGCGTGGGCCTTGCGCTGCTGCTGGCGTGCAAGGCGCGCGGCGCGGCCAAGGTGATCCTGGCCGACATTTTCGACAACCGCCTGGCCAAGGCCTTGGAACTGGGCGCCACGGCGGTGATCAACTCGAAAAACGAGGACCCGGTGGCCAAGGTGACTCAGCTGTTGGGCGGCGGCGCCCATGTGGTGTTCGAGGCCGTGGGCAGCCCCGCCACCGTGGAGCTGTGCCCCCAGATGCTGCGCCCCGGCGGCACCATCGCTTGCATCGGCTCCCAGCCCAGCGGCGCCAGCTATTGCTTCCCGGCCAAGTACATGATTATGAAGGAGCCCACGGTGGTGATGGTGCACCGCTACTGCAACGATTACCCCAAGGCCATCGCGGCCATCGCCGCCGGGCAGATCGACGTGAAGGCCATCGCCACCAATATCTTCGACTTTGAGGAAGGCCCCCAGGCCATGTACCAGGCGTTCCACAATAAACAAGAGATCACGAAGGCCGTGATCAAATTTTGAGAGGGGGGCACAGGCAATGAAACCCATCGAGGTGGTGTGCATGGGCCTTTCCAGCGTCGACGTGTCCGTGCGCGGGCATTTGAAGGAAACCTTTTTCACCCAGAGCTGCACCCAGGCGGACAGCGTGTCCATCTGCGTGGGCGGCGACGCCATCAACCAGGCGCAGACCCTGGCCCGCCTGGGCCACAGCGTGGCTTACATGGGCAGTGTGGGCCGGGACGCGGCCGGCGAATGCATCCTCACCCAGGCCAAGGCGGCGGGGGTGGACATGTCCCGCGTGCGCGTGCTGGACGATGTGGCCAGCGCCATCTGCGTGACCATGATCGACGACGGGGACGACCGCCACTCCGTGCCCAGCACGGCGATGTCCTCCAACAAGGCGTTCTGCCTGGGCACGGTGGACCTGGACGCGGTGCGCGCGGCCAAGGTGGTGTCCTTCGGCAGCCTGTTCTGCTTTCCCAAACTGAGCGATCAGGACCTGGAGGCCATCTTCGCCGCGGCCAAGGCCGGCGGCGCCCTGACCTGCGCCGACATGAAACTGATTGAAGGCGCGGCGATGGAGCAGTTCGGCCGGGCGCTGAAGCAGCTGGATTACCTCTTCGCCAACAAGGACGAGGCCGCGGCCTTTTCGGGCCGGGACGTGCCCGAGGACATGGCCGATTACTTCCTGGGCCTGGGCGTGGGGCACGTGATCGTGAAGCTGGGCGGCCGGGGCTGCCTCATCAAGGGCGGCGGCGAGTGCCGCCGGGTGCCCCCGTTCTATGTGAAGCCCGTGGACACCACCGGTGCCGGCGACAACTTTGCGGCGGGCTTCATCTCGGCCTTGTGCCGGGGGCTGCCCTTTGCCGCGTGCGCGCGCTTTGCCTCGGCCACGGCGGCCATCACGGTGCAGAGCATCGGCTCGTCCACCGGGGTGAAAAGCATGGAACAGGTGCTCTCGTTCATCGAACAGTATCCCGGCGAAGCAGGGAAGAAAAAAACAACATAAGGAGGAGCTATCATGCTGTACGGTCCCAAGAAAAAAGTGGATATCGTCATCCCCATCCTGTGCATCGCCTGCCTGACGATGCTCAACAACGTCGGCTCCATCGTCATCGCCGACGTGCTCAAGGCCATCCCCGCCACGGGCGAGGTGCTGTCCCAGTTCACCTAAACCATCACCACCCTGTTCCCGGTGAGAGCGAATTTCGTCATG
>CAJMEU010000121.1 GCA_905212515.1 uncultured Oscillospiraceae bacterium
GCTGCCGGCGATTAGCTCCTGTGCGTACTCCACTGTGCAGGGCGCCGTGGGCAGCACGCTGCTCTAGGTGTCCCAGCGGCGCGCCGCTTGCAAGTTGGGCAGATCGGGACGGTCAAAGGGGCGCAGCGCATCCGAAGTGAATAAGTTGACACGCGCGGCAAAGGCGCGCGCGCCCTGCGGCCGCTCGACATGCATGGCGCGGCAGTTGCACTCCACGGCGGCCAGGTCGCCGCTGGCGTCGGCCAGCACGATGGTTTGGGCGGAGCTGACGGGAAGTTCGGCCAGCGCCGCCAGCGCTTCCTCCACCGTTTGACAGTGCTCCAGCACGTAACGCACCAGCAGCCCGGCGTTCAGCCCGGGCCGTACCTCTTTGGGGTACACCATCGTCAGCCCCGCCGCCAGACCGCAGCGGTTCACACCGTCCTCGATCTGCGTGAAGGAAGTGGTGATGCCCAGGAAGGGGAGCACGCGTTCGAGCTTATAGATAGGGCTGTCATAAGTAGGGCCTAGGGATGTGAGGAAATCGCTGTTGCGCGCCAGCAGCACGCTGCCGCCGTCCCGCAACGCAAAGCACGAGCAGCGCGGGGCCACGGGGAAGCAATAAATGGAAAACAGGAAGGCCGCCACGTCAGCCGCGGCAATCTGCGCGCCCTCGGCAATGTCCTCCACCTCCTCGGGCAAGGCGGGCCAAAGGGTTTGGCACAGTCGCATGGACGCCCGCCCTAGCGCATATTTTTCTTCACACAGCTGCCAAAGGTGCGGCAATCCCACCCGCGCCCCGCAAAGATTTTTTCCAAAGGCAACACCCGCTTCATAAGGGCGGCCCTGCCAATTTGTATGATGCATAAAATCGTCCTTTCGCAAGCATCAGTGAACAGGGGGAACATCGCCGCCAAGGCAGACGACGCGGCCTTCCCCGAGGAAGGCAAGGAGGATAACAAAGCCAGGAGCGCTGCCACGGTGCTGAAAACCGATGTTCCCCCTGTTCACTGATGCAAGATATTCCCGCGGTAAAACCAACATAACAGAATAAAAAATTTAACACAAGCGCAATTTTTCTAAAGCTCCTGCCCGTTCTATTGCCTGTCCCGCTTTCATATAAGTAGGACAAACAGGATTGGAGGGAAAGCCGATGGAAGGCTTTTATGAGGCGGCGATGCAGCTGCCGCGGCCCTTGTCGCAGGTGCTGTGCCGCGTGCCGGCGGCCGCGGCCGAGGGCATTACCGAAATACGCCTGCGTGCGGGGCGGCCGGTGGCGCTGTCCAGCGCGCGGGGCACTTATTACTTGCTGGAAAACGGCTGCTTGCAGACAAAGCCCTCCGCGGCCAGCGTGCAGGTGCCGTCCTCGGAGATGGACCCCTTGTTCGGCGCGGTGTGCGGCTATTCGGTGCACACGGTGCAGCACGCGGTGGACGAGGGCTATGTGCCCATGGCGGGGGGCCACCGGGCCGGCGTGTGCGGCACCGCTTTCTGGCGGCTGGACGGCACGATGGGGGTGAAGGACATCACCTCCATCAACATCCGCATCGCGCGGCAGATCGACGTGCCGCTGCCCGAGGCGCTGCGACAGGTGTTGTGCGCCCCCCAGGTGGGGCTGATCGTCGCCGGGGAGCCGGGCAGCGGAAAAACTACCGTGCTGCGCAGTGCGGCCAAGGCCTTATCGGAGGCGGGCCGCCGGGTGGCGGTGGTGGACGAGCGGTGCGAGCTGGCCCCGGGGGCGCGGGCGCTTCCCCTGAATTGGGACGTGCTGTCCGGTTATCCCAAGCATATCGCGATGCTGCAAGCCCTGCGCGGCCTGGCGCCGGACGTCATTGTGTGCGACGAGATCGGCGCCGTGGAGGACGCCCGCGCCGTGCTGGCGGCAGCCAACGCGGGCACCGGCCTGGTAGCGACGCTCCACGCGGCAGACGCGCCGGGGCTGCGCCGGCGCCCCCAATACCGGGAATTGCTGGCCACCGGGGCCTTTACCCACATAGCGTTCCTGGCAGGCCGGGCGCAGCCGGGAATGGTGCGGGAGGTGCTCGGCACAGATGCTGTTCTGTAAATTGCTGGGCTGCGCGCTGCTGATCCTGGCCGGCGCGGCGGCCGGGGGGAAAAGAGCCGAGGCCACAGCCCGGCGCGCAAAAGACGTGGCCGCCATGGCGGTGTTCTTAGGTGAAGTGGACGCGGCGCTGCAATACAGCCCCCAGCCCACCGCCCATCTGTTGGCCCAGGCCCAACAGAGTGCAGGGCTGGCACTGCACTTCGAGACGCTGTGCGACGGCCCCCAGCTGCCGGCGGACATCGGCCGGGCGCTGGAGGAGGCCCGGGCAGAGCACGGCGCCGTACCGGCGCGGGAGTGGGAGCAGTTCGCCGCGGCCGTCCAGCGCGTGGGGCAGGTGGATGCCCCCCAGGCGCGCCAGGCGATAGCTTATGCCAGCCAGCACCTGGAGCGCGCAGCCCACGAAGCGGCCGAGCAGGCGCAGAAAGACAGGAAACTTTATTACACATTGGGCCTTTCCGCCGGCGCGGCGGCAGCACTGCTGCTGATTTAAAATCAGCCCAAGGGGAGACGGTAAAATGAACATTGATTTTGTGTTCAAAATCGCGGCCATCGGCATCATCGTGGCTGTGCTGAACCAGCTGCTGATCCGCTCCGGGCGGGAGGAACAGGCCATGATGACCACCTTGGCCGGGCTGATCGTGGTGCTGATGATGATCATCACCCAGATCAGTGTGCTGTTCGACACCATCAAAGAATTGTTCGCCCTGTAACCGCCATGGAAGATTTGGTGAAACTGACCGCGCTGTGCGTGGTGGCCATGATCCTTATCAGCCTGCTGCGGCAATATGCGCCCGCCTACGCGATTTTGGCCGCCCTGGCCTGCTGTGTGGTGATTTTATGGTACACGGCCCAGGCCCTCGGCCCGCTGCTGGGCTTTCTGCAAACCTTGGCCCAAGGCGGCACGGCCGGTGACCTTGCCTGCGTGGGCAAGGCGGTGGCCATCACGCTGCTTACCCAGAGTGTGCGCGACTTATGCACTGAATCGGGACAACCTGCCCTGGCGGGCCGGGTTGAATTGGCGGGCCGGGCGGCAGTGCTGCTGGCGGCCCTGCCGCTGTTCGCAAAATTGACGGAGACGTTGACGGGGCTGCTTGCATGAAAAAGAAAATTTGCTGCGTTTTGCTTACTTTATGGCTGCTGTGTACACCTGTGTGGGCACAGGAAGCGGACATGACCCAAGAAGCCGAGCTGCCGGCGGGCTGGGGAGAAGTGCTGGACGAGGCACCCATCACCGCCGAGGAATTCAAGGAGATGACTTTGCCCGACTATCTGGGCGCTGCCATCCGGGCGGTACAAGGCCAGCTGAAAGCGCCGCTGCGCCTGTTCGCCAAGCTGTGTGGCATTCTGCTTCTGGCCGCCTTAGCCCAGAGCCTCAGCGCCCAGAAGCCGGGCGAGGAATTGGCGGCCGTGCTGGACACGGTGGTGACGCTGGCGGTATTCAGCCTGTGCGGAAGCACGCTGCTGGACCTGTTGGAAGTGCTGCGCAGCGCCATCGAATCCAGCCGGACCTATCTTGCATCCTTCATCCCCGTGTTCGCCTCGGCGCTGACGGCCTGCGGCCAGCCCGGCGGCGCGGCGCTGTACAGCGGCCTGTTTTTCACCGTGGCCACCTTTGTGGCCAATGTGCTGTGCCAGGTGATGTTCCCGCTGTCCAAGGTGTTCCTGGCCATGGACGCCACGGCCTGCGTGGGCGGCGGGCTGGATTTGTCCGGCCTGGCGGCCGTGCTGCGCAAGTGGAGCAAGTGGCTGCTGGGCTTCAGCGCCACGGTGTTCACCGCGCTGATGACTTTACAGGGCACCTTTACCCAAAGCGCCGACACGCTGGCGCTGAAGACGGGCAAATTCCTATTGGGCAGCAGCATCCCCGTGGTGGGGCGGGCGGTGTCCGACGCCATGGGCGGCGTGCTGGCCGGCATGAAGCTGCTGAAGGGCACCGCCGGTTTCGCGGTGGTGGCGGTGGTGGTGGCGCTGTTCGCGCCCGTGCTGATCCAGTGCTTTTTGTACGGCGCCGTGTGCGCCGCCGGCGGCATGGTGGCCACGGCCACCGGGGCGGGCAAAAGCGCCAGGCTGTTCGGCGGCCTGGCCGATTGTGTGGGGCTGTACGCCTCGATGGCCTTTTTCTTTTCCTTTGTGGTGACCAGCGCCACCATCCTGATGATCTTATTTGGAAGCGGGGGATAGTGATGGACGCGCTGCGCACGTGGACCTTATCCGTGTGCCTTGCCTGTGTGGCCGCGGGCATCCTTCAGCATTTGACAGGGGCCAGAACAAAAGAGCCTGTCATAAAATTGGTACTGAGCTTATATATTTTAATAACCGCTTTGGCCCCCCTGAAACAGTGGAGCGTTTCCGCGTCTGATTTTCTGCCGCAGGAAGCGCTGGCGCCCGCGGCGCCCGTCGACACGCAGGGCCTGGCCGTCAGCCAGGCCGGCGCGGCCCTGTCCCAAACATTGGACGAGGCGTTTGCCCGCGAGGGCTTCCTCTGCCAAGTGGAGGTGGAACTGTCTGCCTTCGATGGGCAGGTGCAAGTGCAAAGAGTGGCTGTGACCGGCGATGTGGAGGCAAATACCGCGCGGGGCATCGTGCGGCAGGAGTTGGGCGCAGAGGTGCCTGTTTCGGTGGCCGGGCAAGCGGGTGAGGAAGGATAGCAAGATGGAGCGGAAAAAGATATGGAACTGGGGCAAACTGCTGGAAAAGAAAAATTTGCTGTTTGCATTGGGCCTGGCGGGCATTCTGCTGATCGGCCTGTCCGATCTGATCACCCACAGTCAAACTAAAGCCGCCGCACCCACGGCGGCGTACTCGGCTTCAGACAGCGAGCAGGCGCTGGAAACGCGCCTGGCAAAGCTGCTGGCGGATGTGGCCGGGGCTGGCAAGGTGAACGTGATGGTGACGCTGGAAAACACCGGGGAGACGGTATACGCACAAAATGAAGAGCGCCAGACCCAAGAACAGACGGCGGACAGCGGCACCCAGCGCAGGACCGAGCAGAAAAGCGAACATATCCTGTACGACGGCGACGGAGGCAAACAGGCCCTGGTGGAAACGCGGCTGGAGCCGGATGTAAAAGGCGTTGCCGTGCTGTGCGAGGGCGGCGATGATATTCTTGTGATCAAACGCATCACCGATCTGGTGGCGACTGTGCTGGACATTCCCACCAACCGGATCTGCGTTGCAAAAATGATATAAGACGGAGGAAACGATATGAAAAGCGCGAAGAGCAAGCGGCAACTGACCTTACTGACCTTGATGGTGGCCCTGGGCGTGGCGGTGTACCTGAATTGGGAATACGCCAAAACCGATACGCCTTATTCCATGCAACCCACGGCGACGAATGTATCCGCCTCAGCCGACGGCGCCGTACCGGTGGACGCACTGGTGGGAGAGGAAGCCCAGCCGGTGACAGAAGCCCTGCCGGATAAGAATTACGGCGACGCCCAATTGGTAAGTGCCGACGCTTCCAGCAGCGACAGCTACTTCGAGCAAGCGCGCCTGAACCGCAGCAAAACGCGGGACGAGGCCTTGGATAAGCTGCAGAAGAGCCTGAAAGAGGTGGATCTCTCCAAGGAGGAAAAAGACGCCGCCACTGCGCGCCTGACGGAGATGATCAACAATATCGCCGCCGAGGGTGATATCGAAAACATGGTGAAAGCCAAAGGGTTCGCCGACTGCGTCGCCTTTATCGACGGCGATAAAGTGAGCCTGGCCGTCAAGACCGGTATGGAGGGTCTGAATAAGAACGAAGTGGCCCAGCTGCGCGACATCATCCTGGGCAAACTGGACACCAGCGCCCAGAATATCAGTGTGGTAGAGGTAAAATAAGTATTGTAGAAACGCCTTGTTTGTGGTACAATAACACTAAATTGCTCCTATTTTTGCCACAGGGCAAGTAGGTTTCATCATGGAAGTTACAAATCCTTCTGTGGGCGGCAGCCTGCAGATTTCGACGGATGTGATCGCTAAGATCGCAAAATTGGCCACGCTGGAGGTGGACGGGGTAAACGCCGTCTCTCTCGGCAGCGGCGCCTTGAAGGGCATGCTGCCCAGGACGCGCCTGCAGCAGCCCATTGTGGTGGAGTTGGCCGACGATGTGGCCGAGATCACGGTCAGCCTGCAGGCAAAATATGGCTGCAAGATCCCGCAGCTCAGTCAAAAAGTGCAGGACAATGTGAAAAGCGCTGTGCAGAACATGACCTGCATTACTGTTTCCAAAGTCAATATCATTGTCACCGGTGTGTCCGTGCCCAGCATGGATACCCAACAAGAAGAATAAAACAATCAGGCGAGCCCTCCCGCGCTCTTGCAGGGGGGCTGTGCTTTGTGAGGATGGACCATGAAAAGAAGAACTGCTCGTGAAAATGCCTTTATTGCTGCCTTCGAGGCCTCCTTCCGCCCGGAAGAGCTGGAGGAGATCATCGCCGATTCCCGCGAGTGCGGCGAATACGCGGTGGACGAATACGGCGAGGCCTTGCTTTGCAATATGACGGCCCATAGGGAGGAGATCGACCAGCTGATCGCCTCCAAGCTGAAAAATTGGACGCTGGCGCGCCTGCCCAGGGTGAGCGCGGCCATCCTGCGCCTGGCGGTGGCCGAAATGCGCTACAGCGGCCAGGATATGGACAGCGTGGTCATCAACGAGGCGGTGGAGCTGGCCAAAAAGTATGCCGGTGATGATGATTACCAGTTCATCAACGGCGTGCTGGGCGCCATCGTGCGCCAGGACGCACCAGCGGGTGAAAGCAGCGCGGAGGAGCAGGCCTGATGCTTGTGCTCGGCGTGGATACCAGCAACTACGCAACCTCTTTGGCGGTGCTGCGCACCGAGACAAAAGAGGTTGTTTGTGCTAGTAAGCGTTTTTTGCCTGTGCGCGAGGGCGAGCGGGGGCTGCGCCAATCCGATGCGGTGTTCCACCACACGGCCGCGCTGCCCGAGATGCTGGAAGATCTGGCGCGTCAAGTGCCATTGACAGATATCGGCGCAGCGGGCGTGTCGGTGAGGCCGCGGCCGGTGGAGGGGTCGTACATGCCCTGCTTTCTGGTGGGCGAGGGCATCGCCAAGGCCATCTGCCTGGCAAAAGGCGTGCCGCTGGTGCGGACAAGCCATCAGCAGGGCCATGTGGCGGCGGCGCTGTACGCCACGGGAGAAGAAAAATTGTGGCAGGGCGAGACGCTGGTGTTCCACATTTCCGGCGGCACCACGGAACTGCTGCGCTGCCAGGGCTGCACGATCAAAGAGCGCGTGGGCGCCACCACCGACCTGTACGCCGGCCAGGCGGTGGACCGCACGGGTGTGCGCCTGGGGTTTTCCTTCCCGGCAGGGGAAGAACTTTCTGAGCTGGCCGCTGCATGGGAAGGGCCTATCCGGCCCAAAGTAAGTGTGCGGGGCACGGATTGCAGCCTGTCCGGGCTGGAGAATCAGTGTATCCATTTGCTGGAACAGGGGGCTGCGCCGGCTTATGTGGCAAAATATTGCTTGTCTGCCGTGGCCTATACGGTGCTGGGCATGGCCGGGGCCGCCCGCAAACAATATCCGGGGCTGCCCGTGGTGTGTGCGGGTGGTGTGATGAGCAGCCCCATCATCCGCGAGATCGTACAGCAGCAGCTGTCCGGCGTATATTTTGTGCCGGGCAGGTTTTCCAGCGACAACGCCATCGGCGTGGCGGTCATCGCGGCCAAAGAGGTAAATGCATGGCCAACAATGTGATCACGGTAACGGCACTGAACCGTTATGTCAAAACCCTTTTGGAGCGCGACCCTGTATTGACAGACATCGCGCTGCGAGGCGAGATCTCCAATTTTAAAAACCACTTCAAAACCGGGCATCTGTATTTTTCCCTCAAGGACGAACAGTGCGCGGTGAACGCGGTGATGTTCCGCTCGGACGCGCAGAACCTGCGCTTTTCCCCGCAGGACGGCATGCGGGTGGTGGTGCGCTGCCGCATCTCGCTGTATGAGCGCAGCGGCGCCTTCCAGGTGTATGTGGAGGATATGTTCCCCGACGGCATCGGCGCCATGCAGATGGCGTTTGAACAGCTTAAGGAAAAACTGGCCGCCGAGGGCCTGTTTGACCCACAGCACAAGCTGATGCTGCCCGCCATGCCCCGGTGTGTGGGCCTCGTCACCAGCAAGACGGGCGCGGCCATCCAGGATATCTTCAATGTGACGCGCCGCAGATGCCCCATGGCCCATCTGCTGCTGTGTCCGGTGAACGTGCAGGGGCAGGAGGCCGCGCCGGACATCGTGCGCGCCATCCGCACGCTGGACGCCAGCGGACGGGTGGATGTGATCATCGTGTCCCGCGGCGGCGGTTCCCGCGAGGATCTGTGGGGGTTCAACGACGAGCGCATCGCCCGGGCGGCCTATGCCTGTAAAACGCCTATTGTTTCCGCCATTGGGCATGAGATCGATTTCTCCATCCTGGACTTTGTGGCCGACCTGCGCGCGCCCACCCCCAGCGCGGCGGCGGAATTGGTGATGCCCGACATGGCGGCGGAATATGCGGCGCTGTGCAGAAGATATGACGATGTCCGCAAACAGATGCAAAACAAATTCAATTTATGTTATAATAGATATGATCGGCTGGCCGGCGCCCCGCAGTTATTGGCCGCGCGCACGCGGCCGGCGGCTTTGCGTGTGCAGCTGCACCAGGATCTGCGCGCGCTGCAGCGCACCATAGACGGCCAGCAGCGCCAACG
>CAJMEU010000122.1 GCA_905212515.1 uncultured Oscillospiraceae bacterium
CTCGGCGCCCTGCTCTACCAGGTAAAGGGCCAAGAACTGGTGCACCAGCTCTATCAGGACGTCGGCGGTGAGGTCCACGTCCTGGGTCACGCCCTTGGCGGCCTTCATCTCGTCGATGCGCTCCTCAAAGAAGCTTTTGCCCACTTCCATCACCACGTCGGAGTACATCTGGATGAAACGGCGGTAGCAGTCATAAGCAAAGCGGGGGTTGCCGGTGTGCTGGGCCAGGCCCTCCACCGACACGTCGTTCAGGCCCAGGTTGAGGATGGTGTCCATCATGCCGGGCATGGACTGGCGGGCGCCCGAGCGCACAGAGACCAGCAGGGGGTTCGACACGTCGCCGAACTTTTTGCCGGTGATCTCCTCCAGGCCTTTCATATGCTCGAAGATATCGGCGGTGATCTCCTCGTTGATCTGGCGGCCATCGTTATAATACTGGGTGCAGGCCTCGGTGGAAATGGTGAAGCCCTGGGGCACGGGCATGCCCGCGTTGGTCATCTCGGCCAGGCCGGAGCCTTTGCCGCCCAGGGTGTTCTTCATAGCGGTCTGGTCTCCGCCGAAGGCTTCGTGGCCCTCGCTGAAGAAATACAGATACTTCTTGCTCAAATTTCTCTACCTCCATATTTAACTGTGGCTCCGGTGTAAAGGGCACACCAGAATAGAGGGCAAACGGTTTTGCTCTCTCGTATTCATCATTATAACAAAGTATTACATCTATTGCCAGCCTTATTTGATCAATTTTATGGCTTTTTGGAACAATTTTTTTCTTTTTGCCGTACATGGGTTGCAAATCATGGGAAAAGCCGTAAAATAGAAGAGAATGGGGTAGTGTTGGTGTGCCGCCGAAAGCCCGCTTTTGCCGGCCCGCCGGCCCCTTGGCCCCCAAAAAAGAGGGAGTGTGATCCGCCATGGAAAACCAGTTTACCGCCGCCTATGAGGAAAAGCGCAGGGCCTATGAAGCCGCTTTGCGCCGCCACCTGGAAGGGGGCGTTTTGTTCGAAAGTTTCGACGGCATCCTCATCGAGGACACAGTGCGCATCGCGCCCGGCGCGGTGATCCTGCCGGGCACCATCCTGCGGGGGACCACCACGGTGGGCGCGGGCAGCGTCATCGGGCCCGGCAGCCTGCTGGAGAACGTGACCGTGGGCGAAGGCGTGCGCTTCAACGCCAGCCAGGGGTACGACAGCGCCATCGGCGACGGCGCGTCCATCGGGCCCTTCGTGCACATCCGGCCGGGCAGCCGCATCGGCCCAAAGGTGCACATCGGCGATTTTGTGGAGGTGAAAAACTCCACCGTGGGCGAGGGCACGTCGGTGTCCCACCTGACCTATGTGGGCGATTCGGACGTGGGCAAATACTGCAATTTCGGCTGCGGCGTGGTCACCGTCAATTACGACGGCGAGGAAAAGCACCGCAACACCATTGGGGATTACGTGTTCATCGGCTGCAACTCGAACCTGGTGGCGCCCGTCACCCTGGGCGACGGCGCCTACACGGCGGCCGGCAGCACCATCACCGAGGACGTGCCCGCCGGCGCGCTGGGCATCGCCCGGGCGCGGCAGGTGAACAAACTGGGCTGGGCCAAAGAAAAACTGGCCAAATTCATTGAGAAACAGAAGAAAAAACAGGGATAAAGGCAAAAACCTCTTCCACAAATAAACTGGCGGGGATGAAAATTGAACGAGCTGATCCAAAATATCGATCAACTGCACACGACAAAAATGGGCGTGGACCGGATCAAAAGAAACCTTTCCCTGGCAACGGACGATGTTGTGGGATGGTGCAAAACCAAGATTTTGAACGAGCGTGCGTCCGTTGCCAGGATAGGAAAGAACTGGTATATCCGTCTGGATGGCTGTGAAATAACGGTGAACGCCCACAGCTATACCATCATCACCGCGCATAAAACCCTGCTGTTGTCTTGAGCCGGCGTCGCAACGCCGGCTTGTGTAGGGAAAAAATAAAAACGGGAGCGGACAAAAACCATGCTGTTCGGCAAACCATCCAGTGTAGAATATATCATTGTGGGCCTGGGCAACCCGGGCCGGAAATATGAGGACACCCGCCACAACGCCGGCTTTGCCGCCCTGGACCACGCGGCGGCGGCCTGGGGCATCGGGGTGAACAAAGCGAAGTTCGACGCCCTGACGGGCACAGGCACCGTGGCCGGGCACAAAGTGCTGCTGATGAAACCGCAGACCTTCATGAACGCCTCGGGCGTGGCCGTGCAGAAGGCGGCCGCCTTTTACAAGGCGGACGCGGCCCATGTGCTGGTGCTGTTCGACGATATCAGCCTGGCGCCCGGCGTGCTGCGCCTGCGGGAAAAAGGCAGCGCCGGCGGCCACAATGGGCTGAAAAGCATCATCACCTTTTTGGGCGAGGGCTTCCCCCGGGTGAAGATCGGCGTGGGCGCCAAGCCCCGTCCGGAATACGATTTGGCCGATTGGGTGCTCAGCCGCCTGACGGATGGGGAGAAAAAGGCCGTCGAGGGCCGTTACGACGACGTGGTGAAGGCCGCGGAGCTGATCGTGGACGGCAAGTTTGCGCTGGCGCAGAGCCGTTACAACGGGGGGCAGGCATGAATTTGGACAAGGTGAAAAAACGGGCCGGTATCGCATGCCTGGCCGCATTGGCGCTGACGGCCGCGGGCTACGGGGCCTGCGCGCTGGCAAGCCTGGAACAGGCCTGGTGGCTGGCCCCGCTGGCGGCCACGGCGGCGGCCCTGCTGCTGTGGCAGGCGGTGAAATGGGGCCTTTTGTGCAAAGAGGCGCGCTATCTGGCGCCCACCTTCCGCCTGCCCCTGCTGCTGAGCACCCTGTGCCCGGCGTGGGCGGTGCTGCTGCTTGCCGCCCTGGCCCTTTTTTCCACCGGCGCGGCCGAGGAGACGCTGGGCTTTTGGCTGTTCACGCTGGTGCTGCTGGTGCTGGCGCCCGCGGCGCCCGTGGCTGCCCTGGCGCTGGGCGTTTGGGCCGGGGTGCTGGGCGCGCGCCATCTGAAAGCCACCACCGACGCGGACGGCCGGCTGTACCGCGAGCTGCCCCTGGCCCTCAGCGCGCTGATGCTGACGGCCGTAGCGGCGGTGGCCGCCGTGGGCGTATTTTATGTTTTGGCCTGATTTTTGACCGTTTTTTTCAGTGTTTTTCAAGCGCTTTTTTGCTGTTTTTCAGTGTTTTTTCAGTGTTTTTTGCTGTTTTTTAAGGCGTTTTTTTGACCTATTTTTGCTATGAAGTGGATGGAGCCATGAATTTGACGAGCAACCTGCGGCAGACCGCCGAATATAAAAAGCTGCTGGCCGATGTGGCCGGCCCCCGCGCCGCCGTGGCGCTGTTCGGCCTGCCGCCCACGGCGCGGGCCCAGGTGCTGGCCGCCCTGTGCGAGGACACGGGCCGCCCGGCCCTGGTGGTGTGCGCCGGCGAGGCCGACGCCACCCGCTTTGCCGAGGACCTGTGCGCCTTCGGCGCGGCGGCCGAGGCGTACCCGGCCCGGGACTTCGTGTTGCGCCCCGTGGAGGGCCAGAACCACGAATATGAGTACCGCCGCCTGGCCGTGCTGGGCAATTTGGTGGGCGGGCGCACCCGCGCCGCCTGTGCGGGCGCCGAGGCCGTGCTGCAGTACACCATGCCCCGGGCCGAGTTCTGCGGCAACACCATGACCATCAAGCCCGGGCAGGAGCTGCCCATCCGCCACCTGACCGAGCGCCTGTACTCCGCCGGCTACCACCGGCGGGCCCAGGTGGAGGGGCCGGGCCAGTTCTCGGTGCGCGGCGGCATCGTGGACCTGTACGCCCCGGACATGGCAAAACCCTGCCGCCTGGAATTCTGGGGCGACACCGTGGACACCATCCACACCTTCGATTTGGGCACACAGCGCCGGGAGGACAGCGTGAAGAAGATCTATCTCTCGCCGGCGCGGGAGGTTTTGTTCGGCGATATCGCCGATACCATCGCCCGCCTGCGGGAGGCCGCGGGCCGGCTGAAGGGCGGCCGCAAGACGGCCTTTGAGCGCGTGTGCGAGAGCGACCTTGCCCAGCTGGACGCGGGGGTGATGCCCTCGGCCATGGACAAATACCTGGCCCTGCGCTACGAAAAACCGGCCACCATCCTGGATTACCTGGACGCGCCCATCCTGTTTTTCAGCGAGCCCAGCGCCGTGCGGGAAGCCGCGCGGGCGCTGCAGTTCCGCTTCGGCGAGGAGCTGAAAGGCCTGTTCGAGGCCGGGGCGCTGTGCGCGGGCCTGGACAAGTTCTATGAGGAGCCCGCGGCCCTGTGGCACGCGGCCGGGCACGGCACGGGCGTTTTCTGCGAAAATTTTGCCCGCACCATGCCCGACGTGGCGCTGACGGACACCGTGAACATGCCCAGCCACAGCCTGCCGCCCTGGGCGGGGGAAGTGAGCGGTCTGTGCGAGGACATCCGCCCCCTGATGGAGCAGAAATATGCCGTGGCCGTGCTGGCCGGCACCCGCCGCGCGGCCGAGGCCGTGGCGCGGGATCTGGCGGGGGCGGGGCTTTCGGCCGCGGCCTACCGCAAGGCGCCCGACCCCGTGCCCGAGGGGCACGTGGCCGTGCTGGAGGGCCACGTAAACGCCGGCGCCGATTACCCCTTCGCCCGCTTTGCCCTGTTCACGGGACGGCGGGCCGGCGCGGCCGCGCCGGCCAAAAAGGCCAAGACGAAGAAAAAGGGCCTGTCCAGCCTGACGGACATCGCCCCCGGCGACTACGTGGTGCACCAGAGCCACGGCATCGGCGTGTACGCGGGCATCCAGCGGCTGGATTTGCAGGGCGTGGTAAAGGACTACCTGAAGATCAACTACGAAAAGGGCGATACGCTGTATGTGCCCGTGACCCAGCTGGACGTGATCAGCCGTTACACCGCGCCCGGCGACGGCGAGCGGGTGAAGCTGTCCCGCCTGGGCGGCGACGGCTGGAACAAGACCAAAAGCCGCGTGCGCGCCGCCACCAAGGAGATGGCCAAGGAGCTGATCGCCCTGTACGCCCGCCGCCAGCAGGCCGGGGGCTATGCCTTCCCCCAGGACGGCGACTGGCAGCGGGACTTCGAGACGCGCTTTGAGTACGACGAGACCGAGGACCAGCTGACCTGCACGGCGGAGATCAAGCGCGACATGGAAAAGCCCCATCCCATGGACCGGCTTTTGTGCGGCGACGTGGGCGTGGGCAAAACGGAGGTGGCGCTGCGGGCGGCCTTCAAGTGCATCATGGGCGGCAAGCAGTGTGCCATCCTGGTGCCCACCACCATCCTGGCCTGGCAGCACTACCAGACGGCCCTGTCCCGCATGGAGGCATTCCCGGTGAAGATCGGCCTCTTGTCCCGCTTCGCCACGGCGAAGCAGAAAAAAGACACCCTGAAGGGCTTGGCCGAGGGCACGGTGGACCTGGTGGTGGGCACCCACAGCCTGCTGCAGAAGGACGTGCGGTTCAAGGACCTGGGGCTGGTCATCGTGGACGAGGAGCAGCGCTTCGGCGTCAAGCACAAGGAAAAGCTGAAAGAGACGTTTATCGGCGTGGATATGCTGACCCTGTCGGCCACGCCCATCCCCCGCACGCTGAACATGGCCATGAGCGGCCTGCGCGACATGTCCACCATTGAGGAGCCGCCCTTTGAGCGCCGCCCGGTGGAGACCTATGTGCTGGAATACGACGAGGGCATCGTGGCCGAGGCGCTGCGGCGCGAGCTGGACCGCGGCGGCCAGGCCTACTATATCCACAACCGCATCGACAGCATCGAGGCCACGGCCCGCCGCCTGGCCGAATTGCTGCCCGGCGCGCGCATCGCCACGGCCCACGGACGCATGGACGAGGCCGCGCTGTCCCGCACCTGGCAGCAGCTGCTGGACGGCGAGGTGGACATTTTGGTGTGCACCACCCTGATCGAGACAGGGGTGGACGTGCGCAACTGCAACACCCTGATCATCGAGGACGCGGACTATATGGGCCTGGCCCAGCTGTACCAGATCCGCGGGCGGGTGGGGCGCTCGGGCCGCAAGGCCTACGCCTACTTCACCTTCCGGCGGGACCGGGTGCTGACGGATGTGGCGGCAAAGCGCCTGTCCGCCATCCGGGAATTCACCTCCTTCGGTTCGGGTTTCCGCATCGCCATGCGGGATCTGCAGATCCGCGGCGCGGGCAACCTTTTGGGCCAAAGCCAGCACGGCCACATGGAGGCCGTGGGCTACGAGACCTACGTAAAGCTGCTGAACCAGGCCATCGCCGAGGAGAAGGGCGAGGCCGTGGCCGCCGACAAGGCCGACTGCCTGATCGACATCACCGTGGACGCCTATATCCCCGAGGATTATATCCCCGACGCGGCCGGGCGCATCGAGGCATACAAGCGCATCGCGGCCATTGAGAACAAGGACGACGCCTCGGATGTGCTGGATGAGCTGATCGACCGCTATGGCGACGTGCCGCCCAGCGTGATGGGCCTGGTGGACATCAGCCTGACCCGTGTGGCCGCCGCGGCCCTGGGCGTGTACGAGATCACCCAGCGGGGCGAGACGCTGCTGCTTTACTCGGACCATTTGGACATGGCCCATCTGGGCCCGGTGCTGAAGGCCCTGGGCCGCCGGGTATTGGTGAACGCCTCGGCGAAACCGTACCTGTCGGTGAAGATCGAGGCCGGGGAAAAGCCCGTGGACGTGATGCGCATGGCCCTGGACCGGCTGGACGCCGGCGGGCACGAAGAGGGTTAAAAAAGTGTGAAAACCCTTGCGCCCGCGCCCGGAAAGCGGTATACTGACAAAGTGATTGTAAACGAAGGGCCTGTGACGCCCATTTTTTGGAGGGAAAAACCTTGAAGTTGAAAAAAGTGATCGCGCTGGCCGCTGCCGGCGCCCTGGCCCTCAGCCTGGCGGGCTGCCACATCTCCACGCCGGACGTGGCGGTGACGGTGAACGGGACCGACATTCCCGCCGGACTGTACCTGGCCTATCAGATGCAGGCGGCCACCAGCGCCGACAACCAGCTGAAAGCCCAGGACAAAAGCCTGAAGGACCGCGACGCCACCCTGGAGCGGGACGGCCAGCAGCTGAGCGCCCAGGACTGGGTGAAGGCCGAGACGCGGGCCGGCGTTGCCCGGTCTGTGTGGGCCACGCAGCAGTTTGACGAGCAGGGCCTGTCCTTCACCGAGGAGGAGCTGGCCAGCATCGACAGCATGGTGGCCATGGCGTACAGCTACAGCGGCGACCTGTTCAGCGAGAACGGCATCGGCGAGGCCAGCTTCAAAGCCTATTACACGGCGGAGATGAAATATCAGAAGCTGCTGGACCAGTACGTGGAGGAGAACAGGAAAGACGTGCCCGACGCGGACGTGAAAGCCTACGTGGACGAGCATTACAACCGCGTGCGCGCCCTGACGCTGCCCACCACCAACGCCGATTACGAAAAAGTGGGCGATGAGGACCTGGCCGTTATCCAGGGCTATGCCGACGAGCTGCTGGCGGAACTGGAAAAGGGCGCGGCGCTGGACGACGACCTGGCGGAAAAGTATTTGAAAAAGGCCTTTGAAACAACGGGCCGCGCGTGGGCCGACACCAGCCTGTCCACCTATTTCACCACCAATTTCCAGAACAAAGAGACGACCGGCGAGGAGGGCACCCTCAGCTATGCCGCGGCCACGGGCAAGGTGGGCGACAAGGGGAAGGTGCTGTCCTCCGATACGCCCACGGTGTACGAGATCATTAAAAATTACACCGATGACGACGATTTCGCGGAAAACCGCGACAGTATGGCCGGCAGCCTGCTGGACAGCCGCTTTGAGGAAGACGCCGCCGCCGCCTGGCAGGCGCTGGCGGACGGCGCGGACTTCACCGCTGCCGAGAAGAACTTCCCCCAGAGCAAGGTGAAGCTGGCCTGAGGGCCGGGATAAAATCAGAAATGCAGAAGCCCCGGGGCGGCCAGTGCCGCCTCCGGGGCTTTTTTCTGTTTGGGGCCGGGGATTTACGGGGCGGTTTCCGCGTCGGCGGCCTTGAGGCTTTTCCATTCATCTTCTAAAATGGCCATGAGGATATCGTCCGCATAGCGGCCGCCGTCCAGGACGGCGTCTTTCCGCACCCCTTCCACCCGGAACCCAGCCTTTGCATAAGCTTTCTGCGCGCGGGGGTTGAAGGAGAACACGTCCAATTCCAGACGGTGCAGTTTCAGCTGCGCAAAGGCGAAATCCCTGGTGCGCTCCACCGCCCAGCTGCCGAGGCCTCGGGAGCGGTGCTGGGCACTGAAGATCACGATCCGGAAATTTGCCGACCGCGTGTTCCAGTCGATCTCATTGATCACACTTTCCCCGATGAAATCCCCCTGCGGGTCAATGAGCATAAAATCGTAGCGGTCCGGGTCGTGGACGACCCGGTCGTAATACTGCACCACATGGTCGCGGCTGAACGTCCCGGAGGAGCCGGTCAGACGGTCCACCTCGGGATCCTCTTTCACAAAACAATCCCGGTAGTACTTTTCCGCCTGTCCTTCTTCGAAAGAGCGTAAAGTATAACCTTCGTGCGTCCATTGGGCTTTTAGCTTTTCCATGGAATGCCTCCTGAACAAAAAACGGCGGCAGGGCAGGAAGCCTTGCCGCCGTCTGCCCGTTGCGGGCGCCGCCGGCGGTCACACGGGCACGAATACGCTGGCGGGCTGGCCGCAGACGGGGCATTTATAGTCGTCGGGCA
>CAJMEU010000123.1 GCA_905212515.1 uncultured Oscillospiraceae bacterium
ATTTTGATAGCTTCGTGCTGTGCTATACGGGGCTTATGTTCTCGGTGTTTTTCCTGAGATTGGTGATGCTGGGAGGAATTATTGTTCTTTCCATCGGCTATCAGATCTCCCTGCTGTCCGTGTTGAGCGGCCGTCTGACGGCCCAGGGCTTGCCAAGCTGGGCCGGCATCGCCGGGATCGTGCTGGTAGGGGTGGGCTGCGGGCTGCTGAACGGCATTCTGGTGGGTTACCTGGAGATCGTACCCTTCGCGGCCACGATCGCCACCCAGATCATTTTCCGCGGGTGTTCCTTTGTGCTTTCCCAAGGGCGCATGTCGTCCAATATGGCAAGCGGGATCCGCCAGATCACCCGCACACACTTTTGGGGCCTTCGTCTGGATATGTGGCTGGCGGCCGCGGCTTTCCTGCTGCTGTGTCTGGTGCTGCGCGGCTCCTTTCTGGGCAAGCACCTGCGGGCCATCGGCCTGGATGAGCCGGCCGCAGCGCGCGCGGGTATTAGGGTCAAACGGGTGAAGTGCCTCTCCTACTGCTTGGCCGGCTTTTTTTACGCCGTGGCGGCCATGGTGCTCACCTCGCGGCGCGGCTACTGTGGCAGCGAGATCGGTGTGGGCATGGAGATCACCGCCATCGTGGCGGCTTATGTGGGCGGTATCCTCACGTTTGCCGCCAAGCAGAGGGTGCTTATGCTGCTGATGGGCACCATGGTGGTGGCGGTGGTGGAAAACGGCCTGGTGAAAGTGGGAATGAACATTTATATCCAGTATATCATCACCGGCATCATCCTCATCGTGTCCATGACGTTTCACAACCGCAAAAAGAATGCCCCCTGACCCCTCCGTCGGGGCAGCGATAATATATATAGGCACGCAAGGAAGTGGAGTCTCTCCACTTCCTTGTTTTTTCGCACATATTCTTTAACCAGGGTGATTTTTGCGCCACCCGGCGGATGTTAGAATAAAGGAAAAGCAACATCCATCCCCTGAAACGCAGAAAGGAGCCCGATATGAACGATTTATTTGTGGGCGCGGCGAAGGTCAGCATCAATCCCACGCCGGACATGTACCCCATTCCCAACAAGATCACTGATTTCGGCCTGGAGCCTATGAGCCAGGAGGCGGCGTACGATGAGATGAATTGCCGCGCCATCGCCATTGACAACGGCAGGGCAAAGTTGCTGCTGCTTACGTTCGAGCTAGCCGGCGCGCCGGAATTCCCCGATTACCCGGCGGACATCGCCCAAGCCACCGGCTTTTGCCAGGACCTTGTTTTCATCATGGGCACGCACAACCACTCCGCTCCCCGCTACCGCAAGCCCGCCCCGGACGAGAAGGCGCTGGCGCAATGGATCGAGCGATACGAAAAGCTGGTGTACAACGCGGGCATCACTGCCTGCAAACAGGCGGCTGCGTCCATGCGTCCCGCCCGGTACGGCTACGGGGAATCCATCAGCGATATCAATGTCAACCGCAACCTGCTCAGCTACGGCAACTATTGGGTGGAGGCGCGCAACCCGGCCGGCTACTGTGACAAAACCTTGTCCATCATCAAATTTGTGGACGAGGAGGATAAGCTGATTGCCGCCCTGCTGAACCACCCGACCCATGCCACCAACATCTATATGCTCAAGGATGCGGATCATAAGGCCAAGACCTCCGGCAACTTCACCGGAATTGCCTGCCGTTTTGTGGAAGAGCATTTCGGCAACGGCGCCGTGGCCATGTGGACCTCCGGCGCGGCGGGCAACCTGAACCCAGTGATGAGCCACGGGCTGCAGTATGAATATCCGGACGGCTACACCACGCAGATGCAGTATCCCGACGGTACGGGCTACATGCAGATGGAGTACGTGGGGCGTCAGCACGGCGTCGATTGCTGCCGGGGCCTGGACGCTATCACCGCTTACACCAAGCGGATGCCCGTGGCCCATCTGGTGCGGGATGTGCAGATGTCGACCTTAGAATGCGTGGAGGAATGGCCGCCCAAAAGTTTTTCCGATGTGCGCAACGGCGGCAACGGGCCAAGGGATTACGAAAAATATCCCATTGGACAGCTGCCAGCGCCAGGGCGGGTGCCCGAGATGAAGCCCGGCAAGCCCAAGACGATGCATCTGCATCTGCTGAAGTTGGGCAATATCGCCCTGCTTTTCGCCAATGCCGAGATTTTTGCCCAGATCGGCCGGGATATGAAGGCAGCCTCGCCCATGAAGCAAACGGTCATCGTCACCCACCACTACGGCCCCAAATGCCATTACATTTTCGACAAAACTTCAAAGGACGTGCTGCTGCCCATGGCCTATGGCGGCGTGGCGCCGGGCAGTGCCGACGAATTGATCGTGGAAGGGGAAAAGGCGCTGTTTGACGAGATTTTGGATCAGTCCTGACAGGCCGGAACGGTTCAGTTTATGAGTACACTTGAGATGAAAGCCCAAAGCTGGGAGCCTCCAAAGACCATCTGGAACGGGATGTTCCTCAGCATCTTTTTTGCCAATATGGCGCTGAACATGGGCCAGCAGATGAGCAACTCTTTGCTGTCACTGTACGCCAACGCCATCGGCGCGCCGGCGGATCAGATCGGCCAGCTGATGAGCATGTTCGCGGTCACGGCGCTGGCATTCCGCTTTATTTCCGGCCCGGCGATGAATTCCTTCAACCGCAAAAAACTGCTGGCCATGGCCATGGGGTTCATGGCGCTGGCCTATCTGGGCTTCGGCCTGGCGCAGCCCATCGCGTCCGCCACAGGTGTGGGCGCGATCACGGTGCTGAAATTTTTCCGCCTGTGCCAGGGTGTGGGGCAGGCGTTCGGCCACTCCTGCTGCCTGACCATCGTGGCCGCCACATTGCCGCGGGATAAATTCACCACCGGCATGGGGTACTATGCCTGCGCACAGGTCATCGCCCAATCCATCGGGCCCACGGTGGGTGTGTTCATGCGGGACCGGTTCGGCTACAATATTACCTATTTCATCACCTTTGGCGTGATGCTGCTGGCCATCGCGGTGGCCACGCAGGTGAAACTGGCGCCCAGGGAGCGTATCCCCTTCAGGCTGAATTTGGATAATATGATCGCCAAGGAGGCCCTGGTGCCCGCCGCGGTCATGTTCTTTATCCACACCGGGTTTACCTCCATCAACGCGTTCTTGCTGGTATATTCCGAGGAACGCGGCATTGCCGGAGGAAGCTTCTTCTTCACCGTCTATGCGCTGACGCTGCTGGTGACGCGCCCGATCGTGGGCCGGCTCACCGAGAAACTGGGATTTGTGAAGGTGGCCGTCCCGGCAGTTTTGCTGACAGTGGCCTCGCTGGCCATGATCGGCTTTGCCAACAGCACAGCGATGCTGTTGGCGGCCGCACTGGTAAATGCCTTCGGCTACGGCGCGGTACAGCCCATGCTGCAATCCCTGTGTATGAAATCCGTCACGCCGGACCGCCGGGGCAGCGCCTCCAGCACCAATTATATCGGCATGGACATCGCCATGCTGCTAGGGCCGTCCATCTGCGGCGGCGTGGCGCAGCTCCTCGGCTATACGCCCGCCATGTGGCTGGCTATGACGGTGCCCATGTTCATCGGTTTGACGGGCATCCTCATCTTCCGCAGGCGCATCCAACACATCGAACAGGAGTTCCGGGGCTGAGCGCGCGGCTGCGCCCGGAACAAAACGAGAGGAAACAGAATGAAAAACGAAATGTATCCCATCCGCTCCCAGCTCCACTCCAAGCGCATCAAGTTTGACGTGCCCCAGAACACCATCAGCTGGGCGTTTATGAAAGAACTGCGGGAGAATAACGCCACCCGCAAAATCTATCCCATAGAGCCCTATGTGGAGGTATATCAGTTCCGGGAGGGGCTGTACGGCCTGTTTACCGAGAACTGCGACGGCATGGGCGATGTGTGGATGTACCTGATCGTTGGCCCGGAGAAAGCCATGCTGATCGACACCGCCTTTGGCCTGGGGGATCTCAAGGGCCTGGTGGAGGAGCTGGCCGGCGGCAGGGAGCTGATCGTGGTCAATACCCACGACCATTTTGACCACGCCTACGGCAACTGCCGGTTTGACAAAGTATACTGCCACGAGTATTTGGTGCCTTATCTGGAAAACCAGCACGCACACATGTGGGATTATCTGTTTGACGCCTGGGGCGAAAATATCTGGCTGGAATTCGACCGGGCGGACCTTCCGGTCTACAAGCCTTATCAGATCATCGGTGTGCCCGACGGTTATATCTGGGACCTGGGCGGCGGCCATGAAGTGGAGCTGATCCACACCGGCGGCCACGCGGCCGGCCACGCGGCATATCTGGACAAAAAGAACCGCATCCTGTTCCCGGGCGACAACATCTGCTCGGACGTGTCCGGCTGCGGCGCCGTGGGCGCGCCCCGCGCCCACGGGCCGCCCAGTGAATGTTCACTTATGTCCTATTATCGGGATATCGTAAAACTGTTGGTGGACCGTTTGGGCGAGTAAGACGACATAGTTCCCCAGCACTTTATGAACGACCTCGAAACCCATATCATCCGGGACGTGCTGGAGGCGGTGGAGGCCATCGTCGCCCATCCCGAACGCTGCGACTACAAAACCGTGAAATACGGCAAGATGCGCGGCGAGGTCCACACCCGCTGTTTCAAATATATCAAGGGCTTTTCGGTCATCGGCTATACGTACGAGGAATGAGGTGAGGATCATGGAGCGGCGAATGTACCCGATCAAAGGCAGGTCGAAAGCCAAACGCCTGCGGTGGGGCCCTGCGCAGAACACGATCAGCTGGGCCTATATGAAGATGCTGCGCGAGGGCGACAAAACGTGCAAAGTTTATGACGTGAATCCCTATGTAGAGGTGTACCGGCTGCAGGAGGATCTGTACGGCTTGTTCAACCAGAACAACGACGGCATGGGCGATGTGTGGATGTATCTGCTCATCGGGCCGGAAAAGGCCATGCTCATCGATACCGGCTGCGGCCTGGGCGATCAGAAAGCCCTGGTGGATATGCTCACCGGCGGCAAGGACCTGATCGTCGTCAACACTCATTTGGGGCCCGACCATTCCTTTGGCAACTGCCGCTTCAGCCGCGTGTATTGCCACCAGTACGAGGTGGAGAACATCAAAAGCCGGGTCAAACCCGGCATGTTCGATTACCTTTTCGACGAACAGGGCCATAACATCTGGCTGGAATTCGACAAAAAAGACCTGCCCGCATACAAACCTTACGAATTGGTCGGCGTGCCCGACGGCTATGTGTTCCACTTGGGACAGGGCTGCGATGTAGAGCTCATCTGGACGGCCGGGCATGCGGCGGGGCACGCCATGTACCTGGACAAAAAACACGGCTATCTGTTCGCAGGCGACGACGTGTGCAGCGATGTGATCGGCTGCGGCGGCGGCCCCCGGCCGGGCATGTTCTACAACCAATACCGCAATGTCGAGACCTACCGCGACTGCCTTGCCCGGCTGGTGGGGCGCATCGGCGAGATCCGGTATCTCTACCCCGGCCACTTTATGGTGCATCTGGAAAGCCACCTGCTGCTCGATATCCTGGAGGCGCTGGACGCGATCCTGGATGATCCAAAAAACTGCGATTCCGCCGAGGAGACGCTCCAGAACGGCAGGCCGGCCCGGCGGATGTACAAGTTCGTCAAGGGCTTTGGTACCATCGCCTATTGCGAAAATGGCGTCTACCGCCCCGCAAAAGGCGAAGCGGACGATCAGAAGGAGACGATACGATGAGCGAGCTGATGGCCGGCGCGGGGAAGGCCTGCCTGAACCCCACCCCCGACATGTATCCCATCCCCAGCAGTTTTGCAGACTGGGGCGTGGCGCCTTTGCTGCAAAGCGGGATTTACGACGATTTGTACTGCCGGGCATTGGTGCTGCAAAACGGCGCGCAGCGGATACTGCTGATGAGTTTTGAACTGGCCAATTATCCGGCCGCGCCGGGGCTTCTGGAAAAGCTGGCCCAGGCGACGGGTATTCCGGCCCAGTACATTTTTATCAGCGCCACCCACAATCATTCTGCCCCCAAAGACAATCACACCGCGCTCAAAAACATCAGCCCGGACGAGATCCGCTTTCATGAATGGTACTGGGAAGTGGAGACAAAGGCCGCTCTGCGGGCCGCCGGGGATGCTGTGGCCGCCCTGCGGCCCGTCCGGTACGGCTATGGCGAGGGCGCAAGCTATGTGAATGTGAACCGCGATGTGCACAGCCCCTTCGGCTTCTGGCTGGAGGGCAGAAATCTGGAGGGCTACAGCGACAAGACGATCCGCGCCGTGAAACTGGTGGATGATGAGGGCAGGCTGATCGCAGCGGTTCTGAACTACGGGATGCACAACACCTGTGTGCACATGATGAAGGACGCGGACGGCAGGGCAAAAACCTCCGGCAACGTCAGCGGCATTGCCTGCCGCTTTGTGGAGGAGCATTATGGGGACGGCGCCGTTGCCCTGTGGACCTCCGGCGCAGCGGGCAACCAAAACCCCCTGTTCAGCCATGGCCTGCAGTATGAATACCCGGACGGTTACTCCACCTCCGTGCCCTTTCCCGATGGGGTGGGCTACATGATGATGGAGTATATGGGCCGCTGGCATGGGGCGGACTGTGTCAAGTGTCTGGACGGGATCTCCGCCTGCTCTGCGGCCATGCCCTTGGCGGTGGTGCGCAGGGACATATTGCTGCCCGGCCAAAAGCGGGCGGTGGAGGCAAAAGGGTTTGCCATGGTTCGCATGGGGGGCAACGGGCCCCGGAAGCCGGGGGATGTGCCCTCGCTGCCCCAGACGCCGGAGATGGTGGAGGGCAGCCCGGTAAAGCTGGAAATGCGGCTGTTGCTGCTGGGGGATATTGCTATGATCTGCGCCGCGGGCGAACTGTACGCGGAGATCGGCCGCGACATGCTGGCGGCCGCCCCTTACAAGAAGGCGTTTGTGGTGACCCATACCAGCCTGGAGCAGGCGGGCTATATCCTCGATAAAACCTCCAAGGGCAAAAAAGTTTTTCAGGCCTTTATGCCAGTCCGGCCCGGCAGCGCGGACGGGCTGATCGTGGAAAATACATTGGAATTATTCGAACTGGCGAAGCAAAAGCAATAAACAAACAGGCACACTGATATCCGCAGTGTGCCTGTTTGCCGAAAGAAAAGGTGTGCCGGGGCAATGGAAAAAGAACTACAGGATTTTACACGGGGCAATATCCCCAGGCAGTTTGCCGTTTTTGCGGCGCCGCTGCTTTTTTCCAGTTTGTTTCAGATCGTTTACAACATGGCGGATATGGTCGTCGTGGGCAGGGCCCTGGGGCAGACGGGCCTGTCGGCCGTTTCCGTGGGCGGGGACATCGCCCATTTTTTGACCTTTCTCGCCATGGGCTTTTCCAACGCCGGCCAGATCATCATCGCCCAGTATGTGGGCGCGGGCAAAAGGGATAAGATCGGCAGGTTCATTGCCACTCTTTTTACAGCCCTCATGGCAGGCTCCGTGGTCCTCAGCGGGGTGTGCCTTGCACTGCGGGAAGGGCTGTTGCGTGTGATGAACACCCCCCAGGAGGCCTATGAAGGGGCGCTGGCGTACACCACCGTTTGCGCGCTGGGGCTTGCCTTCATCTATGGATACAACGCCGTCAGTGCGGTATTGCGGGGCCTGGGGGACGCGATCCATCCCTTCCTCTTTATTTCCTTCGCGGTCGTGCTGAATATCATCTTGGACCTGTTGTTCGTATTTGTGCTTTCCTGGGGCTGTGCCGGGGCGGCTTTGGCCACGGTGATCAGCCAGGGCGCCAGCTTTGCGCTGAGCGCGCTGTTCCTGTTGAAAAAAAGAAGATCCTTGGACATTTGGCACGAAGGGGAGGGCGTCACCTGGGGCGACAAGGCGATGCTGGCGGCCCTTTGCAAGCTGGGATTTCCCATGGCGATCAAAAGCGCCGCGGTCCAGTTTTCCAAGCTCTCGGTGAATGCCTGGCTCAACACCTATGGCGTCAGCGTGTCGGCGATGTCGGGCATCGCAAACAAGGTCAACAGCGTCAGCAACCTGATCTCCAACGTGGCGAACACCACCGGCTCCGCCATGATCGGGCAGAACATCGGCGCGCAGAAGTTTGAGCGGGTGCCGCGCGTTTTGGCCACGGTGGCGTGTGTCACCGTAGGCAGTGCCGCTGTGATGAGCGCGGTTCTGCTGTGCTGGCCGCAGCAGGTGTTTGGCCTGTTCACAAACGAGCAGGCGGTGCTGGATATCGCGCGGCAGTATCTGCCCGTCGCTTTTGTGACATTTGGGGCCACGGCCCTGCGGGGTCCCATGAACGCCCTGATCGACGGAAGCGGCAATTACAAGCTGAATTTCCTCACGGCCATTCTGGACGGTATTGTCATGCGCTTGGGCCTGGCGGCTCTGCTGGGGAAGGCGTTGGGCATGGGGTATGTGGGCTTTTGGCTGGGCGATGCCTTGGCGGGCTATACGCCGGCGCTGATCGGCGCATTCTACCTGGCCTCTGGCAGATGGAAAAAACGGGCCATAAGCTGAGACGGAGAGGATAGGCCGTTTCAGGAAACAAAATAAAGAGCCGGGGGGGGGGGGGGGGGGGGGGATGGGGCGGGGGGGGGGGGGGGGGGCGGGGGGCGGAGGGGGGGGAGGGGGGGGGGGGGGCGGGGGGGGGGCGGCGGCGGGGCCGGCGGCGAGGCGGG
>CAJMEU010000124.1 GCA_905212515.1 uncultured Oscillospiraceae bacterium
AAACAAAAAAAAAACAATTAACCCCCCCACCCAACCCACACACACCCACACCCAAAAAAAAAACCCCCCGGGGGGGGTCGGGGGTGCCCCCCGCCCCCCCGCGTTTTGTCTGTAAAAGTTTCGCCGGCAGACGGCAGAATTTCACGTTTAAAAAATGATCGCCTTGGCAGCCATCCACAGGGCCAAAAGCCAGACAAGCACGATGGGCACCGCGTAATACCACCGTTTGGGCCAGCCGTCCGCCCACATGCCCTCGGCCTGCCTGCGGCAGCGCGCCAGGATCTCTTTGGGGATCAACCGGAGGGTAAGGGCGGCCAATGCGGGCAGGATGATCAAATCGTCCAAATAGCCCAGCAGCGGGATAAAATCGGGGATCAGGTCGATGGGCGAAAGGGCATAAGCCACGGTGAGGGCCGCGAAAATTTTCGCGGGAAGAGGAGTCTCCCTGCTTTTCAGGCATAAAAAGATCGCCGGGATATCCGTCTTTAACTGGTTTGCCCGGTGTTTTAAATCCATCACGCGCCCCCTCCGGGAAAATTTTTTATTGCCGTGCAATAAGAAACCTGATCTTTATGGCCGTGGCCAGAGGACTGGCCGCATGGCCGAAAAAATAGCCTTGCAGGCTATTTTTTATCCTCCCCGGCCCCCCTCACAGATAACGCCGAACGGTTTTCATATATTGCCGGTACGCTTCGCCGAATTGCCGGATGCACCAGCGCTCCTCGGAAAGAACGATCCAATGCGCCGCGACCTGGAACACCAGCACGAAGGCAAACAGCAGCGGCGACTGCGTCAGCAGCGCGCAGCCGGTGAAAAACAGGAAATAGGCCACATACATCGGGTTGCGGGACAGCCGGTAAAGCCCGTTTTTATTGAGGCCGTTCTCTGCGGGGGCTGCGAAATCCACCACAGAGGCCGCCAGCAAAGCAAGGCCCGCCAGGTACACGGCCAGCCCTGGGGCAAACAGCCAGCCGGGCGCTTGCCGGATGGGCAGAAAAAGCAAATACACCAGGATCGCCCCATTGGAAATTTGATAAAGCCAGTAGGCCGCCTTTTCCCCGCGGTCCTGTAGGGGCGCGAAATAAGCGGCGCGGCGCACGGCCTTCCGGCCCCGGCAGGCCAACAGGCCGAACCGCGTCAGAAAAAAGGGCAGCAGCAGCAAAACACCCATGGCGGGCCTCCTCACGGCATTGAAAACAGCGCCCGGCGTCCCCATTGGCGGGGGCCGGGCGCTTCGTTCACAGGGTCATCACGGCGGGGTCACATAGCTCAGGGGGTTGGCCAAACACCAGCGGGCGCCGGACGGGTCCGTCCACACCTCCAGGTGCAGATGGTTGCCCGAGGCGTTGCCCGTGCGGCCCACGGCGGCGATCTGCTGGCCGCGGGACACCCCCTGCCCGGCGGCGACGTAAAGCGCCGAGCAGTGGGCATATAGGCTGTACAGGCCGTTTTGATGGTCGATCAGTACATAATTGCCCCAGCTGTAGTGCCAGCCGGCGTTCACTACAACGCCCGTCTCACAGGCGTAGATAGGCGAGCCGGCGGGGGCCTGGAAATCGTACCCGCGGTGGCCGGGATAGGTGGAATAGCCGGTGTAGCCGGGCACGGGGAAACTCCAGGCGCCGCTGCCCACCTGGCCGCTGTTGCCGCCGACGAAGTTGCTCACCCGCTCGCGGGTGCCCACGGCGGTGATCTTGGGCACCATTTCCTCCAGCACCGTCACCTCGGCGGGCACACGGGCCACCTCCACGCCGTCGATGCGCGTGACAAAGGCCAGCACGTGCTGGCGGCCTGCCTGCCCCCGCTGGACGACGCGGCGCACGCCGGTATAATACTGGTCGCTCTCCTGCTCCTGCTCTTCGATGGGGATCTCTTCCTCGTATTCCTCCAGGTCCACCGTCTGCACCTGCAGATTGGCGGGGTTGGCGTGCAGCGTCTCCATCAGCGCTTCCGTGCTCTCCACCGACTCGGTGAAATACACGCCCGGCACCAGATCTATCCGCTGGGCGAAAGCCACCTGGTGGTTGGTGTTCTCCGGCTGCAGATAGGGGGCCAGCACGGCGTCCAACGCCTCCTGCAGGGCTTTGCCGTCGCTCGTCACGCCCAGCAGCTCGCCGTTTACCGTCACGCCCGTGGCGTTCTGGATCTTGTCGCCGGAGGAGGTGATCAGGTCGTCGGCCAGCTTGCCGGCCGTGCTGCGGGCGGCCACGTTCACCGGGCGGATGGTGAACTGGGGCTGGGGGTCCCAGCTGTCCTCGTCACCGGCGGCCACGATGCGGTCCTTCACAATGTTCACCGCGTTGTCCCACACGGTCTCGCTCTCCACAAAGCCCAGCACCTGGCCCTCGTACTCCACCCGCAGGGAAAAGCCGTTGGCCGTCACGCTGTGCACCGTGAACACCAGCAGGCCCGCCGCGCCCAAGGGCAGCAGCCAGGCCAGGGCGCCCGTCACCAGGTGGTGATAGGCCTTCACGCCGCTTTTCAGGTACGTCATGCGCACGCGGTGGGCCTGGCCGCCGCGCTCGCGCTCCTCGGCCACGGCCGCGCGCATGTTGCGCAGGCCGCTGGCAAAGCGGCGCCAGGGGGCCGTCAGGTCCCGCCACATGCTGGCGGCAAAACGCACGCAGGGCGTGGCCAGGGCCTTGAAAATACCCACGGCGGCCCGGCGCGCGCCCCGCAGCAAACGCAGGCAAAGGCGGGCCAGGCACAAAAAGAAATACTCCGTCTGCGTGCCCACGCGGTACAAAAGCTGGCCCAGGGCGTTCACAAGCGCCCGGGCGGGCAGCTTGCCGCCGCTGCTTTTGCGGATCTCGATCACCGCGGCGTCGTTGGCGGCGCGCTGCATGTTCACCACGAACTTTTCAATGGCCTTGCGGTCCAAAATGCCCGTCAGGCCCTTGCGGGGGGCGGGCTCCTTCTTTTCGCTGTTCTGTTTTTGTTCGGTTTGCTTTTCATCCATAGGCAGCCTCACAAGCGCGTGTCATAATAGAATCGTCTCATTATAACATATTGCGAAAAAAATTACAAAGAATGCGGGAAAAACTCTCGTTTTCACCACTCCCATTTCCCGGGCAACTGTGTTATACTTATATCCATGAAACTGCACGCCGCGAGGGGGAACGGATATGGACGAATTACAGGCGGCCCGCGCCGAGATCGACGCGGTGGACGCCGAGATGGCCGGCCTTTTCTGCCGGCGGATGGACGCCGTGCGCGCCGTGGCCGCCTACAAGCGCGCCCACGGCATGGAGGTGCTGGACGCCGGCCGGGAGGAGGCCGTGGTGCAAAAGAACCTGGCCCTGCTGCCCAAAGGGGAATATGCCGGGCTTTATGAGGATTTCGTGCGCCACCTGATGGGCCTTTCCAAGGCCATGCAGCGCCGGTTGCTGGGGCAGGACGCCGTGGCCTACCAGGGCGTGGAAGGGGCCTTCAGCCACATCGCCCTGAAGCGGCTGTTTCCCCACGCGCGGGCGCTGGCCCGCCCCACCTGGGACGAGGTGTTCGCGGCCGTGTCCGCCGGCGACGCCGCCTTCGGCGTGCTGCCGTTTGAGAACAGCAGGGCTGGGGACGTGTCCGCCGTGCTGGATTTGTGCTTTGCCCATCAGGATTTGTACGTGAACGCCGTGTACGATCTGCCCATCCGGCAGGACCTGGTGGGCCTGCCCGGCGCGCCGCTGGGCGGGGTGAAGCTGGTGCTCTCCCACGAGCAGGCGCTGCGCCAGTCCGCCCGCTTTTTAGAGAGCCTGGGCGTGAAAACCCAGGCCTATTCCAACACGGCCGAGGCCGCCAAGTACGTGGCCCAATTGCACGACCCTGCCGTGGCCGCCGTGGCCAGCGCCGACACCGCGGGCCTGTACGGCCTGGCCGTGCTGGCCCAGGGCATCAACACCAGCGCGGACAACGCCACCCGCTTCATCGTGGTCAGCCGCCGGCGCCCCACCGGGGGCGACCGCTTCAGCCTGCTGTTCACGGTGGACCACAAGGCCGGCGCGCTGGCCCGGGTGATCCGCCGCATCGGCGAGGCGGGCTTTAACCTGGAGTCCATCAAAAGCCGGCCCATGCCCGGCACGCCCTGGGAATATTATTTTTACGTGGAATTGGTGGGGGACGCCGACGACGAGGTCTCCCGCGCGCTGCTGGCGCAGCTTTCCCAGGTGTGCCGCACCGTGCGGCTGCTGGGCGCCTACACCCGCGGGGGAGGCGGCTTATGAACAGACAAGTCCGAACAAAAGAAGGGGAAGACCATTCGATGAAATTGACGATGCGGCTGGGGCCGCGCAGCTATGATATCATCCTCAGCCGCGGGGCGCTGGGCCGCCTGGGCCAACTGGCCAACCTGATGAACCGCAGGGTGCTGGTCGTCACGGACGACGGCGTGCCCGCCGCCTGGCCGGACGCGGTGCTGGCCCAGTGCACCCGGGGCTATAAGCTGGTGCTGCCCCAGGGCGAGGGCACTAAATCCTTTACAGGGCTCGAGCGCGTCACCACCGCCCTGCTTTCCCACGGTTTCACCCGCGGCGACGTGGTGGTGGCCGTGGGCGGCGGCGTGGTGGGGGATCTGGCCGGCTTCGCGGCCGCCGTGTACATGCGGGGCATCGACTTCATCAACTGCCCCACCACCACCCTGTCCCAGATCGATTCCTCCATCGGCGGCAAAACGGCCATCGACCTGGCCGGGGCCAAAAACGTGGTGGGCGCTTTCCATCAGCCCGAGCTGGTGGCCGTCGACCCGGACACCCTGGCCACCCTGCCCCGCCGCCATTACGTGAACGGCCTGGCCGAGGCGGTGAAGGCCGGCCTCATCGCCGACGAAGCCCTGTTCGAGCTGTTCGAGGAGGGTGACGTGGAGCGGGACATCGAGGAAATTTTGTGCCGCGCCCTGGTGGTGAAGAAAAACGTGGTGGAGCAGGACGAGCGCGACAAAAACGTGCGCGCCTGCCTCAATTTCGGCCACACCCTGGGCCACGCCATCGAAAGCGCCAGCGGCATGGACCTTCTGCACGGCGAATGCGTGGCCCTGGGCATGCTGCCCATGATCGACGACAAAGCCCTGCGCAAGCGCACGATCGCCCTGTACAAAAAGCTGGGCCTGCCCGCCAGCATCCGCTACGACGGCGAAAAGGTGGGCGCCTTCCTGGCCCACGACAAAAAGCTGGGCGCCGGCGGCAAGGTGACGCTGGTGCGCGTGGGCGAATTGGGCAGCTATTACCTGGAAAAAGCGCCGCTGGCGGACGTGCGCGCCCTGGTGGGCAGCGGCATCCGCTGAAAGCCGCACCGTTCCGCGGCCAAAAGAACAAAAGGGGAGAGGACTATGAGCGATACCTGCGGCGCCGCCGTGCGCCTGACGTTGTTCGGCGAGAGCCATGGCCCCGCCATCGGCGCGGTGCTGGAGGGCATCGCGCCCGGCACGCCCATCGACGAGGCGGCCGTCGCCGCCGCCATGGACCGCCGCCGGGCCAAAGGGGACCTCTCCACCGCCCGCCGGGAGGCGGACAAGGTGGAATTCCTCTCCGGTGTTTACAGGGGCCGCGCCACGGGCACGGCCCTGACGCTGGTCATCCAAAATACCAATGTGCGCAGCGGCGATTACGACGACACCGCCGCCCTGCCCCGCCCCGGCCACGCCGATTACACGGGCCTGGTGCGCTACCAGGGCTTTGCCGACCCCCACGGCGGCGGCCATTTCAGCGGCCGGCTGACGGCCCCGCTGGTGGCCGCCGGCGCCATCTGTGAAGGCATGCTGGCCCACGTGGGCGTGCGCCTGGGCACGCGCCTGGCCTGTTGCGGCGGTGCGGCCGACGCGGGCGCGTTCCAGTTTGCCGACGCGGCCGCCCTGGTCGCCCAACTGGACGGTTTGAAAACAGCCCCCTTCCCCGCGTTGGACGAAGCCAGCGCCGGGGCCATGCAGGCGGCCATCCGCGCGGCCGCCGGGGAGGGCGACAGCGTGGGCGGCGTGCTGGAGACGGTGGTGGCGGGCCTGCCCGCCGGTGTGGGCGACCCCTTTTTCGACAGTGTGGAAAGCGTGCTCTCCCATCTGCTGTTCAGCATTCCGGCCGTCAAGGGCGTGGAGTTCGGCGACGGGTTCGCCATGGCGCAGATGCGCGGCAGCGCGGCCAACGACCCGCTGCGGATGCGGGGCGGGCGCATCGTCACCGCCACGAACCACAACGGCGGCATCAACGGCGGCATCACCAACGGCATGCCCGTGGTGCTGCGCACGGCGGTAAAGCCCACCCCCAGCATTAACAAACAGCAGGACACGGGGGCCCTCTCCACCCGCGAGAACGCGGGCCTGGCCATCCACGGCCGGCACGACCCCTGCATCGCCCACCGCGCCCGGGCCGTGCAGGACGCCCTGGTGGCCCTGGGCCTGGCGGACCTGCTGGCCCGGCGCTGGGGCCCCAATTGGACGGAGGCGGACGTATGGACTGCGGGCTGATCGGCGCGAAGCTGGGCCACAGCTTCTCCCCCCTGATCCACAGCCGCCTGGCGGATTACGATTATCAGCTGGTGGAACTGCCCGACGAGGCGGACGCCCGCGCGTTCTTCGCCCGGCGGGATTTCCGGGGCGTCAACGTCACCATCCCCTACAAAAAGCTGGCCCTGGAAGCCTGCGACGAGGTGGACCCGTCCGCCGCCGCCATCGGCGCGGTGAACACGGTGGTGAACCGGGGCGGCCGGCTGGTGGGCTATAATACCGATTACGACGGCTTTGCCTACACGGCCCGGCGGCGGGGCATCTCCTTCCGGGACAGGGTCGTTTTGGTGCTGGGCACCGGCGGCACCAGCGGCACCGTGGCCGCGGTGGCCCGGGACGCGGGCGCGAAACAGGTGCTGTTCGCCTCCCGCACGGGCAAAAACGGCGCCCTCACCTATGAACAGGCCGCCGGCCGCGCGGATGTAGACCTCATCGTCAACGCCAGCCCCGCGGGCATGTACCCGGACACCACGGCGTGCCTGGCGGACCCCGGGCGCTACCCGCGCCTGGCCGGCGTGCTGGACGTGATCTACAACCCCCTGCACACGGCCCTGCTGCAGCGGGCCGAAGCCCTGGGCGTGCCCTGCTCCAATGGGCTGCCCATGCTGGTGGCCCAGGCCAAATACGCGGCCGAGCGCTTCACCCAAAGCCCCATCCCGGACGCCCGCATCGAGGACATCTACCGGGAAGTAAAGGCCGACCGGGCCAATCTCGTGCTGGTGGGCATGCCCAGCTGCGGCAAATCCAGCCTGGGCAAGGCCTGCGCCAAATCCCTGGGCAAACCCTATGTAGACCTGGACGAGCAGCTGGAACAGCGGGCCGGCAGGCCCATCGGGGACATCCTGCGCCCCGGCGACGAAAAACCCTTCCGGGATCTGGAAAGCCAGGTCACCGCCGATTTTGCCAAGGAGGGCGGCCAGGTGCTGTCCACGGGCGGCGGCGTGGTGCTGCGGCCGGAAAACGTGGCCGCCCTGCGCCAAAACGGCGTGGTGGTGTTTGTGGACCGCCCCCTGGCGGACCTTGTGCCCGGTGGAGGAAGGCCCCTGTCCCAAACGCGGGAGGCGCTGGCGGCCCAATACGCGGCGCGCCTGCCCCTGTACCAGGCCGCCTGCCACGCGCGGGTGGAGAACACCGGCGAATTTTACGCGGTGGCCAAAGCCATCCAGGAGGCGTTTTATGAAGTTTTACGTTCTGAACGGGCCTAACATCAACATGCTGGGCATCCGCGAGCCGGACATCTACGGCACGCTCACCTACGCGGGCCTGCTGGACTATATCGCGGCCGAGGCCCGTGCCCTGGGCGTGGAGGTGGAGTGCTTCCAGTCCAACAGCGAGGGCGAGCTGGTCACGGCCATCCAAAAGGCCCTGGGCCGGTTCGACGGCATCGTCATCAACCCGGCGGCCTACACCCACACCTCCGTGGCTATCCTGGACGCCCTCAAGGCCGTGGCCCTGCCCGCGGCCGAGGTGCACATCTCGGACGTGACCAAACGGGAGGATTTCCGCCAGGTCAGCTACGCGGGGATGGCCTGCCAATACCATTTCATCGGCCAGGGGAAAGCCGGCTACGCCAACGCGCTGGCCGCGCTGAAAAAGCACATAGAGGGGGAAAAGTAAACACATGATCATCAGCACCAAACGGGGCTCGCCCGCGGGGGAACTCGACCGCATCGTCAAAGAATTCGAATCCAAGGGCCTGGAAGTCACGCTCATCCGCGGCACGGATTACAACGTGTTCGGCCTGGTGGGCGACACCACCATCCTGGACGAAAAGCAGATTTTGGCCAACCCTTATGTGGACAACGTCCAGCGCGTCAGCGAGCCGTACAAAAAGGCCAACCGCCTCTTCCACGGGGCGGATTCCGTCATCGACGTCTCCGGCGTGAAGGTGGGCGGCAAAGAGAAGATCGCGGTCATCGGCGGCCCCTGCAGCGTGGAGGGCGAGCAGGAGACCGTGGAGGTGGCCAAAGCGGTGAAGGCCGCGGGCGCGTCCATGCTGCGCGGCGGCGCCTACAAGCCCCGCACCTCGCCCTACGCCTTCCAGGGCCTGGGCAC
>CAJMEU010000125.1 GCA_905212515.1 uncultured Oscillospiraceae bacterium
CCTGCTGCCCCATATGGGCGCGGATGACCTGGCCCTGGCCAAAGCCCTGGCCCGCTATTGCGCAAACAACGATTTTTTGGCCGTGCTGTGCTGTGCCACCGTGCGGGGCCGGGCGGTGATGCCCATGGCGGCCGCCCTGCTGAACACGGGCCTGACGGCGGACTGCACGGCGCTGGAGATGGCGCCGGACGGCACGCTGACGCAGGTGCGCCCGGCTTTCGGCAGCAACGTGCTGGCCCGCATCACCTGCGCCGCCAGGCCCCAGATGGCCACGGTGCGCCCGGGCATCTGCCCGCCCTCCCCCGGCGGTGCGGTGCGGGACATTCCCTGCGAGCGCCTGGCCCCGCCGGACCCCGGCCGCGTGGCCCTGCTGGGCGCCGCTGCAAGGGGGCCGGGCTGCGCCCTGGCCGCGGCGGACATCGTTGTGGCCGGCGGCATGGGCGTGGGCGGAAAAGAGGGCTTTGCACGCCTGGCCAAACTGGCCGGGCGCATCGGCGCAGGGCTGGCCGCCACCCGCGCGGCCGTGAACGCCGGCTGGGCGCCTTACTGCTGTCAGGTGGGGCAGACAGGCGTGGTGGTGCGGCCCAAGCTGTACATCGCCGTGGGCATCAGCGGCGCGGTGCAGCACCTGGCGGGCATGAGCGGCGCGGACACGGTGTTCGCCCTGAACAGCGATGCCAAGGCCCCCATTTTCGACTATGCGGACTACGGCGCCGTGGGCGACTGGCACGCCCTGTGGCGCCGCGTGGAAGAACTGCTATGACTTTACGTATGGAAAGGATGAACGGGATGGATTATAAAAAAACTTATGTGCCCCAAAGCGGTTATACCCCCATCTGCAAGATCGGCGAGAGCTCGCTGAAAATGCTGGAATTCGGCATGGTGGAGCTGTGGGCCGGCGAACAGTGCACCCTGAACACGGGCGGGAACGAGACGGCTTTCATCCTGCTGGGCGGCCGCGCTACCTTCGCCTTTGGCGACACCCTGTGGCGGGATGTGGGCGGCCGGCGCAGCGTGTTTGAAGGCAAGGCCCACAGCGTGTACCTGCCCCGTCACACCGAGGTGACGATCAGCGCCAAAGAGCATGTGAAGATCGCCGTGTGCGGCACCCCGCTGGACGAGGACACCCAGCCCCAGCTGCTGGGGCCTGAACAGGTGAACGCCTCGGTGCTGGGCGTAAAGCCCTGGGAGCGGGACACCCATTTCATCATCGACGGCCGCTGCAACGCAAAGCGCCTTACCATCGGCGAGGCGTTCGTCACGCCGGGCAACTGGGCCGGCTTCCCGCCCCACAAGCACGACGTGGACGATATGCCCCGCGAGGGGGTGCTGGAGGAGATCTACTATTTCCTCTTCCAGCCCGAGCAGGGCTTTGCCATCCAGCGCATGTACACCAAGGACGGCGAGATCGACGAGACCTACACCGTCAAGCAGGACGATCTGGTGGAGTTCCCCAAGGGCTACCACACCACCGTGGGCGCGCCGGGGTACAACACCTATTTCCTGTGGCTGATGGCCGGCGAACATCAGGGCTTTTTCCGCCCGAAGGACGCGGACTAGTTTTGGGTCACGGGGGTGGAGAACCTGATCAAAATGATGTGGTTAATCTTAATAGCGCCCGGTGAACGGGTTTCAGGGGGCGCTTTTGATTGAAGTGGGGAGGGCCTCAGCCGTTTACGTCCGTCAGGTCGAGGTCCTCGGGCAGCAGGGTGGACAGGTCCGCCTGTTCATCCTTGGCCACCCGGCGGCTCTGGGCCAGAATGGCCTCCTCGATCTTGTTGCGGGCCAGGCGGCCGTTGCCGGCGTCCCGGGCACGGGCCATCTGCACGGCGTTGAAATAGGTCAGCAGCGAGGCGTCGCACCGCTGGTCCAGCACATAGCCCTTGCTTTTGGCCTGGATCCTGGCGATGGCCAGCAGCTCGGCGCCTGTGTAGTCCGGGAACTCGATCACGTTGGGAAAGCGGCTTTTCAGGCCGCTGTTGGCCGTCAAAAATTCGCCCATCTCCTTGGTGTAACCGGCCAGGATGACAAGCAGGTCGTCCCGGTGATCCTCCATGCCCTTCACCAGGGTGTCGATGGCCTCCAGGCCGAAGCTGTCGTCCTTGCCGCGGTACAGGCTGTAGGCCTCGTCGATGAACAGCACGCCCCCCAGGGCCGAGCGGATGACGGCCGTGGTCTGCGGTGCGGTGTGGCCCACATAACGGCCCACCAGGTCGGCGCGGGTCACCTCCACCAGCTGGCCGCCGCTCAACACGCCGATGGCTTTCAGGTACTTGCCCACCAGCCGGGCGATGGTGGTTTTGCCCGTGCCGGGGTTGCCGGTGAAGATCATGTGCATGGAAACGCTGGCCGTCTGCAGCCCGGCGGCCTTGCGGCGCTTCTGCACGGCGTAGTTTTCCTCCAGGCTGAGGATGTACTGCTTGATCTCATCAAGGCCCACGATGTCCGCCAGCTCTTCCCGCACGGCCTCGGCGTCGCCGTGGTAGCCCTCGGGCAGCAGGGCGGCCAAGGCGATGGGGGCCCCGCCGTCCACGGCCAGGGTAAAGGCATCCTCCTGCGCGCTCAGGGCGCAAGGCAAGGGGGAGGCGCCGGTGCTTTGGGCGTCGTGGGTCAGCTTGTACTGGGCCAGGCCCTCGTACACATTGGCCAAGGCGCGCAGCAGGGCCGTGCAGCCCCTTTCGGCCTTGCCGCCCTGGGCGGCCAGCAGGGCCAGGGCCGCCTCGTCGGCCGCCAGGGCAAAGCCCAGCTGGCCTTTGGCCCGCGCGGCCAAAGCGGTGAATTCCTTTTCCGCCAGGGCGCGGCGCGCCTCGCTGGTAAAAGGCTTTGTCTCGCATACGTCGCTCAGGGCGGAGAGGAACGGCCCGCCGAAGCGGTCGGCCAGCTTGGCCGGGCTCTTGTCCGTCAGCAGCACCAGGTACTTGCCCCGGGGCGTCAGCGCGCTCACCGCGTCCTTCACCAGGGCGCCCGTGGCATCGATCAGCCGGCCGTTCTGCTCCACATAGCGGCCGGGCAAAGCGTGGCTGCCCTCGCGCACCAAGTCGGAGACGGCGGCCAAAAAGCCCGCGTGGCAGCGCTCGTAGTTTTCAAACACCACCATGTCGCCGGGCGCGGCAAAGGCGCGGTACAGATCCTGCAAAAACAGTTTTTCCTCGGCCGGGCTGGGGTACAGGCCCAGGTCCACCCACTGCACCTCCGGGGAAGAGAACACGTTGGCCTGCGCCAAAAAGGCGGCCGCGCTCTGCAGGCTGCGGTGACGGCCCGTGTCCTCGGGGCCCGTCACCAGGAAAGCGCCGCGGGCCTTCTCGCCCTCGTGGCCCATCACATAGGGGCGCTTCAGGGCGATGGCCAAAGCGCGGCAGTATGCCTCCTGGCCCAGCACGTCCTGGCACAAAGCGCCGTCCAGGCCGGCAAAGCCCTCGGCGCCGGCACGGGGCGTCTCGGGCAGGGGGCCATCGTCATCGGGACGGGCCAGGGCCTTCACCTGCGGGGTGTTCAGCTCCTCGCCGATGCGCTTGATGTCCTCCAGGGCGTTTTCGTTCAGCTTGGCGATCTCCTCCCGCTGGCTGGCGATGCGGGCATCCAGCGCGTCGTTCATGGCCAGTACGTTCTGCTGGATGGAGCGGATGGCGTCGGCCGCCGAGGGGCTGGGCGCGCTGTCAGGCGCCTGGGCCGCGGGCCCCTCGGGCACTTTGGCGGCGGGCGCGGCGGCTTTTTTGGGCGCGGGCGCTTTCCGCGCGCCGGCGGGGGCTGGCCGGGTCGCCTTTTGGGCGCCGGCCCTCTCCCCGGAGACGACGGGGTCCGCGTGCAGTTCGGGCAAGGGCGCGCCGTCCTTCTTTTGGGGCGCGCCGCCGGCGCCTGCCGGGCGCAGGCCCCGTTTGCCGAACACTTGGTTCAGCAGGTCGTCCAGGTCGTTTTTCATCGTGTTTCCCCCTCAGGCGGATTTTTTCTTATTGTACCACGACACGGCCGTTTATGCAAAAAAAGCGTGCCGGCCGCCGGGGCTTTGCTGTAAATCGGGGAAAAGGGCCCCGCGGGGCCGCGCAGGGCACAGAACGCGCGCCCTCGGGGCGGCATAGCATGGGACAGGGCCGGCGCGGCCGCGCGCAAATCTGGCCCCAAGAAAGGATCTTTTCTCATGCCTATCACCTCTGTGAACAAAACGGTGAGCCCCACCTCCATCGAGAAGGGCGGTACCGCGCAGGTCACGCTCAGCATCACCGCCATGCCCTCCTCTCTGTCTGACCCCGTCAATGTGGCCCTGGTGCTGGACCGCTCGGGCAGCATGGCCGGCGAGCCGCTGCAGCACCTGAAAGCAGGCGCCCAGCAGTTTGTGCGCATCCTGGCCGAGAACACCGGCGCGCCCGCCGGCGGCGACATCGAGGGCGGCAGCACGGCCGGGCTGGTCAGCTTCGCCGCTTCCGCCACCATCGACCAGCCCTTTACCACCCATATCCAGGCCCTGAACACCGCCATTGAGGCACTGCAGGCCGCGGGCAACTCCAACATCGCCAGCGGGCTGGGGCAGGCCAACGCGCTGTTCGGCACCGGCGACCAGGACAACCGCAAGGTCCTGGTGCTGTTCAGCGACGGCGCCGCCAACCTGGGCCCCGACCCCGTGGCCATCGCCGACAACATGAAGCTGGCCGGTGTGGAGATTTACTGCATCGGACTGGCGGGCAGCACGGGCCTGGACGAAGAGCTGCTGAACCGCATCGCCAGCGAGCCCACCGCCGCCCATGTGGCCATCGCCCCCAGCGTGGAACAGTTGGAGGAGATCTTCCGCAACGTGGCCGGCAGCGTGGCCGCGCCCGGCGCCACCATGATCGCCGTGGACGAAGTGGTGAACGACAACTTCACCATCCTCTCCGTCGGCCAGCCCAGCCAGGGCATCGCCCAGGCCACGGGCACGGGTTCCCTGATGTGGAACATCGCCAAACTGGCCCCCTGCAGCGAGGAGACCGCCACCCTCACCTTTGAGATCCAGGCCGTGGGCGGCCTGACGGGCGACGTGCTGGTGGATCAAAGCATCACCCTCACCGACGCAGCCGGCGAGAGCGTGCACTTCCCCAACCCCGTCCTGCACATCACCGGCGGTGGCCCGGGCCCGGAGCCGGAATGCCCGGTGATCGACATCCCCTGCCCGGACCCTGTGGCGGTGACGGCCTCCGGCTGTGAGGAGTGCGTGTGCGCCGATCTGGGTTGTACCTCCCTGGAGACCAGCGGCCGCATCCTGAACCTGAGCATGACGCTGAAAGGCCTGTGCCCGGGCAAACGGGTGGCCGTGGGCATCCTCGTCAGCGAGGTGGACGCCTGCGGCAACGTGTATGACTGCGGCTTCAAGACCCTGGTCATCCCCCCGCAGAGAAGCAGCACCGGCGGCTTCTGCGCCCCCGTGCGCGTGCGCGGCATGCGGTTTGTGGTGCCCGATTCCATCCCCGGGCTGCCCCACTGCGCCAAGCGCACCTTCCTGGTGCGGGTGTTCACCAACACCATCGATTTCTGCGGCTGCAGCCCCTGCGGCGGCAGCGGGGAAAATACCCGGCGCTGACCCTCCCAGGCGCCCCGGCCCTCCGATCTATCTGCCCGCGCAAACCCGGCGATCCCCCAGGACCGCCGGGCTTTTTGTGGCTAAAAATGTACGATTTTGGCATAATCGGCTCTTTTGGGAAAAACCTCTTTCCCACCGGCTGTTTTGCGTTATAATAAGGGTAGAAAACCGCGCCTTTGGGCGCTTTTTCCCCGGATGAGACCGGAATAAAAAGGAGGTTGATCCTATGATCTTGAAAAACGGGTTCGTATTTACCGAGGATGCCAAATTCGTGCGCGCCGACGTGGAGCTCGCGGGGGACCGCATTGTAAAAGTGGCCCCCGCCGGCGCCCTCAGCGGCGGCGAGGAGCTGGACGTAAGCGGCCAGTATGTCACGCCCGGCTTTGTGGACATCCACATCCACGGCAGCAAGGGCTCTGATTTCTGCGACGCCGGCGCCGAGCATATCGAGACCATGTGCGGCTACCTGGGCAGCATGGGCGTCACGTCCTTCTGCGGCACCACCATGGCCTTCGACGAGCCCATCCTGACGGACATCTTCAGCGTGGCCAAGCCCTATATCGGCAAAGAGGGCTGCGGCGCCGTGCTGCGCGGCATCAATATGGAAGGGCCCTTCATCAACAAAGCCAAAAAGGGCGCCCAGGCGGAAAAATATGTGATGGAGCCGGATACCGCCATGTTCGACCGCCTGTATGAGCTGGTGGACGGCCAGGTGAAGCTGGTGGACATGGCCCCCGAGGTAGAAAACGCCATCCCCTTTATCCAGCACGCCAGCCAGAAGTGCGTGGTGTCCATCGCCCACACCTGCGCTACCTATGACCAGGCCAAAGCGGCCTTCGCGGCCGGCGCCTCCCATGTGACGCACCTGTTCAACGCCATGCCCCCCTTCAACCACCGGGACCCGGGCGTTGTGGGCGCGGCCAGCGACGACGCGGCCCATGTGGAGATGATCAGCGACGGCATCCATCTGCATCCGGCCGTGGTGCGCAGCGTGTTCAAGTGGTTCGGTGACGACCGCGTGTGCCTCATCAGCGACTCGATGCGCGCGGCCGGCATGCCCAACGGCGTGTACAGCCTGGGCGGCCAGACCGTGTATATGACGGACGGCAAGGCCACGCTGGAGGACGGCACCATCGCCGGCAGCGCCACTTGCCTGGCCGAGTGCTTCCGCCGGGCCGTAAGCTTCGGCGTGCCGTTGGAAAGCGCCCTCAAGGCGGCCACCATCAACCCCAGCAAGGCCGCGGGCCTGTTTGGGGAAGTGGGCAGCATCACCGCCGGCAAACGGGCCGACGTGCTGGTGCTGGACAGCGGCTTACAGCCCCAGCATATCTTTATCGGCGGGCAAAAAACAAAATAAGCGGGCATGGCACCCTCTGCGCCGATCATCGGCGCAGAGGTTTTTTGTTCTGCAGCGTAAATTTTTACTGATTTTTGACATGAAATTTATAAAATACAATTGTTTTCGCGCCGGCCCCGTAGTAGAATGAGGTTGTGATAATTTTGTGAAGCGGGGCTTGCCCCTGCAGTGGGCGGCAGTGAAAGGTACATCTCCGGCCGCGTGCCGGTTTTGTAAAAAGAAAAAAGGAGTGAATGGTTTGAAGAAGTTTGTCTCGCTTTTGTTGGCGCTGTGCGTGGTGTGCGCGCTGGGCCTGCCGGCCTTTGCCGACATGGTGGAACTGGCCCCGGAAGAGGCCTCCGCGGTGGCGGAAAATACGCCGGCGCAAACCGTGCCGAACCAATCTGCCTCCGTCGAAAGCCCCAAGGATAACGCCCCGGAGGAGGCCCCCTTGCCTGAGGATGCAGAGCCGATGGCGGAAAATCACACGGTCCTTTCCGGCAGTGTGGACGAAAATGTGAATCTTGTCAATTATCAGCCCGGTGCAAAACTGCAGTTCGGCTATGGCCCCGGTTTGAAAACCTTGTACATGGTACAGGGCGCGCAGATCTTCCTGCCCGTGGTGGCCCCGTCCATCAATGCAGACGATACGGTGAATGTTACAGTGTCGGGTGCTTACTACACGGACCGTACAGATGGCGTAGAACTGTCCTATGAAGAGGATCAGGGCGGTGTATGGCTCTATGGCGAGGACGGCTACGGCAACCTGTCCGGCACCGGCAAATGCATCATTTATCTGCAATTCAACGGCGGCGGTCAGGCTGCCATGCATGTGGAAGTGCTGCCCAAAGGCGCGGCGATGCCCTATGCCAATACTGCCGCCAGCCCCTTCAGTGTGCCCGCCAATGGTATTTTTACTGCGGGCAGTATCCTGAATGTGCCGCAGGACCCTTCCGCTTATAACATTTCCTGGGGTTCCGCCCAGTGGGACATCGATGCGGGCCGGCTGCAGGACGGCACCCCTGCGTTCCAGGTCGTGAACACTGCGGGTAACCTCACTGCTGAATTTTACTATGGTTATATTTCCGAGCCGCTGCAGCTGGCTTGGGCCAGCAGCGTCACTCTGCGCAAAGCCCCGGACGTGGCCAATATTACGGCTTTCGCCACCCGTTTGTACGATAAGTGCTTGGGCCGCGCCCCTGATGACGGCATCCAGACCTGGATCAACGTGTTGAGCGACGGTAGAAGGACTGCGGAGCGTGTGGCCTGGGGGTGCATCTTCAGCCGACAATATACCAACCGGAAAACAAGCAACGCCGACTATGTGAAAATGCTGTACCGCGTGTATATGGACCGCGAATATGACCAAAGCGGTTTTGACATGTGGGTGGGTCTGCTGAACCGCGGCGAATGGAGCCGTGAACAGGTAATGGAAGGCTTCTCCCGCAGCAAAGAGTTTGCCGGTATCTGCGCCCGCTATGGTATGACGCCGTGGTGATCGCGCTGTTTTAAGTATGGGCAGGGGGCCCGGCCAAACCGGGCGCCGTGTTTTTTGCCCCGGGCGCCCGGGGGGGGGGGGGGGTGCTATAATGTGCGGAAATTGGGGGGG
>CAJMEU010000126.1 GCA_905212515.1 uncultured Oscillospiraceae bacterium
AAAGTGAGAGCCATTTCAAGTATGGCTTTTCGGCGGGGCTGATTGTCCAGCAGGAGGCCCATGAACAGCTGCAAAACAAGAAATAAGCGATGGCCGAAAAAGCCCACGCAGCCGGAAAGAGAACCGGAGGCGTGGGCTTTCTGTGTATATGGTTATTCTGTCAGATCATCCGAAGTTTCCGCAACCAGCCGGTCAAAGTCGCTCTGATAGGTCCTGTCCTGCAAAACCCGGAACTTTTCAAACTCTTTCTCAGCAAAGGCTTTGGCGATGGCGGCGGTCACCTTGCCTTTATCATGCAGAATATCTTCCTCGTTGAACTGTAAAAATGCGTCAAGCCGCTTGACCCAATCGGCCATATACATGACATTTCCCCGGCGGGCCTGCCGTTCCGCATAGTCAAGGTACATGGTGACGATCTCGTTCAGGTTTCGCATTTCCGTTTCGTTCAGATAGTTTTTGGCGACGGTGACATCCGATTTGCGGATACGGCCTTTGGGGGCGTTTTTCCATGTGGTAAGCCCCATGTTGGGCTTAGTGCTGTCGGCACGGCCATATACGATCTCGGCGGCGGTATGATGGGTGACCGCATAGTGGAGCTTATTCTGCACCGTGGCGAAAAACTCCTTTGTAATAGGGCTTTCCACATCGTAGTCGGCACTGCACTGGGAATAGATGTCCGTGATTTTCTGGTAAAATCTTCTCTCGCTGGCCCGGATGTCCCGGATACGCTCCAGCTGTTCCTCGAAATAATCCTTGCCGAAAAAGTTCTCCGGCTCCCGCAGCCGTGCGTCATCCATCACATAACCTTTGATGATGAACTCTTTCAACACTCTGTTTGCCCAAATGCGGAACATGGTCGCCTTTTTGGAGTTCACACGATACCCCACAGCGATAATGGCATCCAGATTGTAATAGTTGGTCTGATACCGTTTCCCGTCCGCCGCAGTTGTTTCCATTTTGGAAACAACTGAATCCTCGCTCAGTTCGCCGGATTCAAAGATATTTTTCAGATGCTTGGAAATGGCCGCTTTCTGTACCTCGAACAGCTCTGCCATTTTTGCCTGTGTCAGCCAGAGGTTTTCCTGAAAGAGCAGGATTTCCACCCGCACTTCTCCGTTTTCGGTCTTGTAAAAGAGGATTTCTCTGGTTTCATACGGGGTCAGCCCCTGTTCCTCGCTCATTCCTCGTCACCTCCATCCGTCCGGTTCTTTCCCCGGCTCTTGTAGACATTGTACTGGTTCTTGCACCGTGGGCTGCAAAAGGCGGCGTTGGACCGGCTGCCCAGGAACACCTTCTGGCAGTGCTTGCACAGGCGCAGCGTCTGGTCACTGTCCACCAACATGAAACTGAACATCATGTGCTGATTAAAAAACTGTATGAAACCTATGCCATGGGCAAACTGGAAGAAAAACGGTTTGAGCTGCTGTGTGCGGAATATGAAAAAGAACAGGCGGAGCTGGAACAGCTGCTTTCCTCCGAGCAGGCACAGCTGGATCAGTTCCTTGAGGACACGGACCGTGCCAGCCACTTTCTGGCGCTGGCGCAGAAATATACGGATTTCACCGAGCTGACCGCCCCCATGATCCATGAATTTGTGGAGAAAATTCTGGTCCATGCCCCGGACAGAAGCACCGGGGAACGGGTGCAGGAAATTCTGATTTATCTGAACTTTATCGGGAAATTTGAAGTGCCCATGCCCGAACCCACCGAGGAAGAACTGGCTGCGGAGGAAAAGTGCCGCCAAATTTGGCGCAGCAGATCAAGGAGAAAAGCAGGGAGCGCAAAACTGTGAAAGCCGAGAAAAAGTCTCTGCCCGCATGGCAGGTGTTCAAGCACAAAGAACTGGCCGCTAAGATTGCGGCGTTGACTGAAGATTTGGAGGAACTGCGCTCTGAAAAGGCGTTGCTGTTGCAGCAGTTTGACTATGCCGAGGACGCCGGGGCTGAAACCTTCCGCAAAGACATCGCCGTACTGGAATCCAACCTGGAAAAATTGGACGAGCAGGAGCAGAAATATTCCGTCGAACTGGAAACCGCGCTGCATGAGTACGCCGAGGCAAAATCGAAGACCGCCGGCCTTGACCCGGTGGAACTGTACGAGGCCCGGCAGTCCATCCGGCCCGGACAGGAAGCAGCCGCCAACGAAAAGCTGGAGCAGGTGTTTGGCGAGAAATATTCGCCGCTGCGGTGGATGGACGCCAAACGGGCGCAAATGCGCCTGACCAACGATTCGGTGGAAGAATACGCAGCCCGCCAACTGGCGAAGCAAAAATGCAAATCTATGTTGCAGCCTGCCCGCAGACGGGAACAAGAACATGCGCTGTAACAAAAAGGCGGTGCGACCTGTTGGTTGCGTTGCCTTTTCCTTTTCATGTGACCTGAAAAATTGTGAACCAAAAGCAATAAAACAGCCGGGGCCACCAACTGCTTGTTCCAACGTATTTTGTAAGAAGTTTCAGAGCTCATCCAACTCGAAGCCCCGACACAGTCCCTCGTCGGCTGGATCACCGCCGGGCAGTGCTTTCTGATGGAAGCCAACGGCCGCCCCGGGGCCTGGTTCGTTTTGCAGCTCTACGCTCCGGACGCCCTATCCTGCCGCTAGCAAACGAAAAGGCGGCGCGAAGACAGCGGCCTCCACGCCGTTACCCCGCGCCACCATGCGGGGGCCTATACTGATCCCCATTTTGCAGGTGCCTCCGGGCACATGCTGGCTTTCTGCAAAGTCTGCTGCCCGCGGCTGTCCATCGAGGCGCCGCTGGATGATTCCCTCAGCCGATTCCACCTGTCTAACTGGCTGGACCAGGGCTTTGTGCCGGAGGCACGGGTGGCGGGCGGCAAAGCGGTTTTCCTTGTCTTACGCAATCGACGCATTTGGTTCTCCACCCCAGTCACGGATTGTGCTATAATATGGCTAACAGATGGCAGGTAGCGCCACTCCAGCGTGGAAAACCAGTCAGGGAGGTGGAGAACCATGAGCTACAAGGATGAATGGTTGATGATTGAGGCAAACGACGACATCGACGAGGACTTCCACCGGGAGCCGACCGAGGAATTTTTGTTTTACCGGGCGGTGGCCAACGGCGATGTGGAGACAGTGCGCCGCAACTGTGAGCAGGCCCGGTTTGAAGATCAGGAGGGGGTGGGCGTTTTGTCCCGCAACCCGGTGACCAACATGAAATACCACTTTGTGGTCACCACCGCGATGATCACCCGGATGTGCCGGCAATACGGCATGGAGCTGGAGCAGGCTTTCCGGCTCAGCGATTTTTATATCCGGCAGCTGGACGATATCCATACCGAGTCGGAGGTCTGCCGCCTGCACGACGAGATGGTGATGGACTACACCGAAAGGATGCGCAAATACCGGCACAGCAACGCCAATTCCAAACATATCAACGCCTGCAGGGAGTATATCTATTCCCACATCAAGGAGCGCATCACCATCGAGGACCTGGCCGACGCCCTGGGCGTTTCGGCCAGTTACCTGTCCCGCCTGTTCAAGAAGGAAACCGGGGTTTCGGTCAGCGCCTACATCCGGGATCGGAAGATCGACATGGCCAAGAACCTGCTGCGGTTCAGCGACGCCTCGATGATCGACATTGCCAACCGGCTGGCCTTTTCTTCCCAGAGCCATTTTATCCAGCAATTCAAGGAATCGGTGGGCATGACCCCCAAAAAATACCGGGACAAATACTATATGGTGGAGTGGAACATCGAGTCGGAACCCGACGCCCCGACGCAGGACGGATGCGGCAAGCCGCCCGCCGGGCCGGATAAGCCCTGACGGGCGCTGTTCCCACAACCGATAGAAAAACGCACAGCGGGAGGCATGAAAATATGCCTCCCGCTGTGGCTGTAAGGAGAAAAGCGTTCGTTAAAAATGGACGGGGCGCAGGCCAATCCAGCGCGGGCGCCTGCTGCGAGTCACAGAATCAGGCAAACCTCGGTTTCGCGGGTCAGCAGCGCGGCCGGGATGTAGGCGTCGGGCAGCTCCCGGCCGTTGACAGTCAGGCTGGTAAAGCCGCTTTCGCGGTGGTGGGGATTCTCCACCCGGATGTGCAGCCGGCAGCCGCGGAAATCCTTGTCCATTGTAAAGCCCGTCCATTCGCGGGGGATGGCCGGTGCCAGGCGCAGCCCATCCAGGTCAGGGCGCAGCCCCAGGATGCCCTCGACGCAGCCCACCATGACGGTGGAGGCTGTGCCGGTCAGCCAGTGCACCTGGGAGCGGCCAACATGCGGGTGTAGCCCATGCCGTGGCAGCAGCGGCTGCGGTAGTGCGCGAGGTCCTTGCCCACCGGCTACCAGGAGGCGGACCAGAAATCGCCGCTGTCGTCGTCCCGCAGGTAGAGATAGCGCCCCGGCTGGTCGAACTGGTTGAACACATAGCGCAGGATGCGCCCGTTGGCGCCCGACCGCGCAAAGCTGTACCCGCCCGCATTGTTTGAGATGATGGCCCCGTATTCCGGCGAGCCGAGATAGTTTACCTAGGGGCGGGGGTGTCCGGGCGGGTGATGACGTACTCCCGGGCCCGGTCGTCAAAATGGCCGTATTGCACAGGTTGTCGCTCTTTTCAGTTTTTACTGCGCGGCGCGCAGGGTCACGGTGATGCGGTGGGGCGCGCCGGCGTTCAGCGCTTCGATGGTCACACGGGGGATCAGGACCGATGCCCTGCCGTCCACCGGCAGGGCGGCACCGTCCAGGCTGGCAGCCGCCACCCGGTATTGCCCGGCGTCGAGGCGGGCGGGGTTTTCGTAGCGCACGCACAGCGGTTTGCCGGCAAAGGTCAGCGACAGTTCGGCCGCGCCATCGCTGTCGAACTGCCCGGCCAGCAAAGCGGGGGCCAGCAGCAAATCGCCCGCTTGCCCGCGCACGCCGAACGCCTGGGTGATCATTGTCATCATGTACCAACTGGCCGCGCCGGTCAGGTAGTGGTACATGCCCCGCCCGTCAGCGCGGAAGTATTCCGGGATGCCCGGGTAGATGCGGCTGGTGTCGAAGTCAAGGGCGGTGTCCGCCAGGGCTTTCAGAGCCTTCCAGCCCTCGTGCGCGAAGCCGCGGCGGTAGAGGGCGTTCGCATACATCACCGCCATGTGGCTGAACACCGCGCCGTTCTCTTTTTCACCGTAGGCGAAGCCGAACATCCGCCCCAGGTCGAACTTGAGCTCATGGAAATCGGTATTCAGCCGGTAGCCGCCGATCTCGGGGCGGTAGAGGTAGTGGTCGGCGCTGGCCGTGATGCGCCGGATCTGCTCATCGGTGGCGACGCCGCCCATGATGGCAAACACCTGGCCGGTAAGCATCATCCGCACCCCGGTGGGGAACACACCCTCCACCGCCCGGCCGTGGTTGTCATAATAGCTGTTGTACCAGCCCTCGCCCGCCGGGCCGTCGATCCAGGCATGCTTGCGCAGCCAGCCGGTCAGCCAGTCCGCCCGGCGGTCGAGGGCTTCGGCCAGCGCGTCCAACGGCAGCTCGATGCGCTGCCCGCTGACGGTGTGGCGGCATTGTTCGGCGTACCGGGCCAGCAGCTGCCGCTTGGCGGCCGCGTCATCCCAGAGGGCGGGATCAGCGTCCAGCAGCACCGCCAGTTCCGCCAGCACCGGGGCGGTGCACGCCCCGGTGCGGCGGCCCAGCAACCGGATCATGCCGGCCAGCTCCCGCAGGTTGCCCGCATAGGCGCAGGTAAAGGCCACGCTCTCCCCATGTTCCGCGGCCATGTCCAGTGCGTCATTCCAGTCGGCCCCCCGCAGGCGGTAGAAATTGTGGTCGCCCACCTCGTAAAAGGCGGCCAGTTGCTCAATGAGCAGATGCTCAAGCAGCGTGCCGGTGTACACCTGCCCCGCCGCGTCCCGCTGCCAGCCGCCCTGTTCGGGCCGGTAGTCGGGGTCAAGGGCGGTGCCGCGCAGCGCCTGGGCATCCTTGAAATAGGGCGCCTGGCGGTTGAGGATTTCCACATCGCCGGTCTGGTCCATGTACAGGCGGGTGGTCATCTGCGGCCAGAGCGCATGGTCCATCCAGACCCGGGCAATGCCGTTGCGGTCGGCGATAAAATTGCCGTCCCCCGCTCCGATGATGGTGGCGTTGGTGCCGTCGACGCGCACGCCGCCAAAGTTCTGTTCGATCATGCGGCCCACACCGCCGGGGTCCATCAGCAAGAGGGACAGGCAGTCCTGCCAAAGATCCCGCCATCCCCGGCCGCCCCGGCCGTAATCGTGGTGGGGCAGGAAGGAACAGCCAAACAGCCGCCGCAAAAACGGCTGGAAACAGACCCACCGCATCAGGTGGTCAAAGTCGGCGTCGCCGGTGTGGAAGGATACGTTGACCCGCCGCTGCCAGGCGGCGCGGGTTTCGGCCAGGGCCGCCCGGGCCTTTTCCTCGCTGCCGTAGCGCTGCCAGGCCCTGCCCAGTTCCTCCGGCGTCCGGGCGACGCCCAGCAGCAGCACATAGGCGGCCTCAGCCCCCGGTGCCAGCGTCAGGTCAGGGAACCGGAACGCCCCCATCGCCTCACGGCCGGCCGCTGTGCTGCCGGCCGGCACGCCGGGGCGGCCTTCCACCACGGCGCGGGGGCGCAGGTAAGTCCCTCCCTCGCCCAAAAAGGATTCCACCGTGGGATAAAACCCGTCCGGCTGCTGGCCGCCGGGCCCTGCGCCCAACACATAGTACAGCGTGCGGTTGGGGCGGTGGCCCCGCTCGTCAAAGGACATGGTGGGCTGCACGGCCACGCCGTGGGCGGTACAGTGGATGCGGTGCAGCATCGAGGTCACATTGCGGTGGTCGCGGATGTTGTCCGCGCTGCGGCCATAGAGGGGCACAGCGGCAAACGGGGTGGCCTGCAGCGTCCGGGCGCCGGTGTTGCGCACCGTCACCAGCATGACCTCCAGGTTGTCCGAAAGCGGGCAGAACAGCGTGACGCGGGCGGTGATCCCCAGCGGGCCGGAGGTGCGCTCCACCGTCTGCCACATCAAGCCGGCCTGCAGGCGGCTGTCCTCCTGATCTGGGGTGAATTTTTGGGCCTCCTGCCCGGCGGAAGTGCCGGTGCAGGACCAGGCCTGGCCGCCGCAGCGCAGCCAGAAGTTGCGGCTGGCGCGGTTGTCGTGCAGATTTTCTGCGCTGACCGGCTCCAGCAGAAACGTCTCCTGGTCCAGCTTGGCATCGCCGCCCAGGCCGGGGGTTACGGCGCTTTTCATGCCGGTATCCGACGCCAGCGGGAAATACAGATAGCTGACATTCTCCGGCCGGTTTACGGCGAAGCTGCCGCTTTCCTCCAAAAAAGGCATGTGAGACAACGCAGCCACTCCTTTCCTTTTATTTGTTTTTCCCATTATACCGGTCCAACAGGCACGCAAAAATCAAAACGTTGTGCAAAAATGACAGAATCATGACCATAGTTTCACAGAAGCTCCAAAATTCGGTCAAGAATTTGATATTTTTTTGAATTGCTAATATATTGGCGGCAGGGTTAGCCCCTATAATAAAGTCACAGTCCGACAGGGAGAACATAAGCCCTGTCCCCGCAAGATCACAGGGCACAGCCGCAGCAGTTTGGCCGCGGCGGCCGCGCCCCCAGACAAGGAGGAAAAACCATGAAGAAACCTTACTTGCCGGCGCGATGGCCGTCGCTTCCATCGCTGCGCTGCTGGCCGGGTGCGGCGGTAGCGGCAGCAGCCAGGCCGCCGGGGATGCCACCGCGAATACCGCTTCCGCCGAGGGCCAGGTCATCAACATCTATAGTTGGAACGATGAGTTCCGCACCCGGCTGGAAGCCGTCTAAGCCCAGGCTGAAAAGACACACAGTATTGCACTTGCAACGGCACGCTCCCGCTCTGATTGAGGCGCTCATGTTTGGCCGGTTTTGCATAGGCTTTTCTTTGCCAGAGTCAGCCTGAAAGCAACCCCAACCATCACACACAGGCTGCAATAAAATATTTCGGCACGGGCCGTGTGGAGTATGGCCGCGTCACGGGCAAAAGCGGGAACCGCACTTCACAGGCGGCTCCCGCTTTTGCTTGTTGTCTATTTTCTGCTCAGCTCGTTGTTGCGGACAGATGTGCTGGCAGAGCTGTTGCCACACAGCGTTGTACAAAATTTTCCGCGGGCAGGTTTGTGCAGTTTCCACAGCCCACGCAACTGTCCCTGCCGTGCCCTGGCCGAAGGGGAAGGTTGTCCGATCACGCCGGCCCATCCGTCTGGCCGTTGGCGGCGGCCAGCAGTCCCTGTGCCGCAGCGGCCGGGAAGCTGCCGCCGCTGGAGAGCACCGCTGCACGAAGCGGCGCGTCGGCGCCTGACATAATCATCATGCGGAAATCCGGGTTGCTGTAGTCCGCTTTCCCGCCAAATCCCTGCGCAATGGTGGCTTCGGTACCACGGAAGGCTTGCATCATCAGGGGGGAGAAGTCCTTCATTTCCATGATACCCGTCTCTACAACTGGTCGAAGGCCGAGGCCGAGAAGCCGGAGGGCCAGCAGCCCAGCA
>CAJMEU010000127.1 GCA_905212515.1 uncultured Oscillospiraceae bacterium
TTGCCCGGCGTGGAGCCCACCACCAGCGTCAGGCGCAGCGCGTCCGCGCCGTACTCGCTGATGATCTCCAGCGGGTCGATGCCGTTGCCCAGGGACTTGGACATTTTGCGTCCCTGCGCGTCCCGCACCAGGCCATGGATCAGCACGGTGTCGAAGGGGGCCTTGTCGGTGTACGTCAGGCCGGAGAAGTTCATGCGGGTTACCCAGAACGTGTTGATGTCGTAGCCGGTGACGAGGGTGTTGGTGGGATAGAAATAGCGCAGGTCCTCGGTGTCGTCGGGCCAGCCCAGGGTGCTGAAGGGCCACAGGGCGCTGGAGAACCATGTGTCCAGCGTGTCCTCGTCCTGATGCACCGGGCCGCCGCATTTGGGGCAGGTGTCGATGTGCTCGGCCGAGACGGTGACCTCGCCGCAGCCGTCGCAGTAATAGGCCGGGATACGGTGGCCCCACCACAGCTGGCGGCTGATGCACCAGTCGCGGGTATTCTCCATCCAGAAGAAATAGTTTTTGTCAAAGCGCTCGGGCACAAATCTGATCTCGCCGCTGCGCACAGCCTCGATGGCCGGGCCGGCCAGGGGCTTCATGCGCACGAACCACTGCTTGGACACCATGGGCTCCACGGTGGTGCCGCAGCGGTAACAGGTGCCCACGTTGTGGCTGTGGGGCTCCACCGACGCCAGGTAGCCGCCGGCCTCCAAATCGGCCACAATGGCCTTGCGGGCCTCGTAGCGGTCCATCCCCGCGTACTTGCCGCAGTCCTCCGTCATGTGGGCGTCGTCCGTCAGCACCTTCACGATGGGCAGGTTGTGGCGCACACCCACCTCGAAGTCGTTGGGGTCGTGGGCGGGGGTGATCTTCACCACGCCGGGGCCGAACTCCCGGGCCACATACTCGTCGCACACGATGGGGATTTCCTTCCCCACCTGCGCCACGAGGACCCTTTTGCCGTGAAGATGCGTATAGCGCTCATCATCCGGGTGCACGGCCACGGCCGTGTCCCCCAGCATGGTCTCGGGGCGGGTAGTGGCCAGTTCCAGATACTCATCCGTGCCCACGATGGGATATTTCAAATGCCAGAAGAAGCCGTCCTGCTCCTCATACTCTACTTCGGCGTCGCTGATGGAGGTCTTGCAGTGGGGGCACCAGTTGATGATGCGCTCGCCGCGGTAGATCAGGTCCTCGTCATACAGTTTTTTGAACACCTTCAGCACGGCTTTGGAGCAGCCCTCGTCCATGGTGAAGCGCTCCCGCTTCCAGTCGCAGGAGCAGCCCAGCTTTTTCAGCTGCTCCACGATGCGGCCGCCGTACTGTTTTTTCCAATCCCAGGCGCGCTCCAAAAATTTGTCCCGGCCCAGATCGGCCTTGGTCAGGCCTTCCTCTTTCATCTTGGCCACGATCTTGGCCTCGGTGGCGATGGAGGCGTGGTCGGTGCCCGGCACCCACAAGGCGGCGTAGCCCTGCATGCGCTTATAGCGGATCAGGATATCCTGCCAAGTCTCGTCCATGGCGTGGCCCATGTGCAGCTGCCCGGTGATATTGGGCGGCGGCATCACGATGGTGTAGGGCTTTTTGTCCGGGTCACGCCGGGTGTGGAAACAATTGCCGTCCAGCCATTTCTGATACAGACGGTCTTCCACCCTGCCGGGGTCGTACGTTTTTTCCAGTTCTTTCATGTTCCCTCTCCTTTTCCTCGCGCATGGGACAAAAAAGCCGTCCCATGCAGGCTGCATGGGACGGCTTTGTAACCGCGGTACCACCCAAATTGCCGCGCGCTTTACAGCTGGCGCAGCCACTCGACACCCATAACGCGGGCTGTGCGGAGGCGGCTACTGAACATTCCCCGCCCCTGCTCCCAAGCGACAGCATCCGCACGCCCCGCCGGCTCCCACCATCCCGGCTCGCTTTTGAAGCGTCCCTGCGCAATGCCCTCTTGTTCACAGCATTTCAATCTACCCTGATGATACTCTGTTTGGGGCCGGTTGTCAAGTGAGGGACGCCGCCGTTCGCCTTGCCAAAGCCGCCGGCCCATGTTAAAATGGAAACGGACCAAGTCCAAATAAAAAAAGAGGAGTTTGCCTTTTGCGTTATCATCACATATCGGAGATTGCCGCGAACCGGGAGGTTTGCGCGAACTGATCTCCGCATTCCTCCCATTGGTTATCAAGATAACTTTTAGGAGGAGATCCCTTTGAAACGACCAGACCGAACTCATCCCCACAGGCGGGAGAACTGCCGCCAGGCTGCCTTTACCTGCCGCGTATGCGGCCAAACCGTTTTGCCCCAGGAATGTGGCGGACAGCACCGCAACCACTGCCCGCACTGTCTGTCCAGCGTGCATCTGGATAATCTGCCCGGCGACCGCGCCGCGCACTGCGAAGGCGTGATGGACCCTGTGAGTATTTGGGTGCGCAGTGGCGGCGAGTGGGCTATCATCCATCGCTGTCGCCGATGCGGCGCTTTTCATTCGAACCGGGTGGCAGCGGATGACAGTCCCTTGAAGCTGATGCAGCTGGCGGTGCGCCCCCTCGCCTCCCCGCCCTGCCCCCGGGAATATTTGCCGCAATTGCCCCAAACTTTCCCGCCGCAAGGGGGGCAACCGCCCTTCTGACAAAAAAGCCGCACCGGCAGTATGCCGGCGCGGCTTTTCGCGTCAGTGGTTCTCCTCTTCAGCTCGCTTCTTCCTGGAGAATTGCCCCAGCATCCAGGGGAAATGTTTTTCAATGGGCACCGCCAAGGCAAAGTAAGCAACCAGCATCATCACCGCCGCCTGGAAGGCCATGGCCGCGCCGCCGACCTGAGCGCCCGAATCGGGCATGGTGACGCCCACCGCGGCCAGCAGCAGGGGCACGGCCACTTTCACGATCTGCTCGGTGCCGCACAGCACCAGCGTCATGCGGCCCATTTTGCACAGCAGGCCGAATTTCTGCAGCGCAAAACCGGCGCAGGCCGCGCACACGATGGCGCTGCACTGGTACAGGAAGGTGAGCAAGCTCAGCGCCAGATAAGGCGCCTCTTCCACGCCCAGCAGGCTGGGGAAATACGCCAAGCCAAAATAGAAGTTTACATACAAAATATAAAGGCTGGCCGCGGCCCCCAGCGCCAGGGCCGCCCTGGCCGGCGGGGAAAAGCTTTTCCCCGCATCCCGCCGGGCACGCCAGACGTGGGCCGCACAGTCGCCGATGGCGTAGTACACCAGGAAGCGGCCCGCCATGTCGATACCCCAGGGCAGTACCGGCCCCTCGTGGATCAGCTTCACCGCCAGGCTGACGGCCGCAGCAGCGCCCAGCACCAGCCACTGATTTTTCAGCACCTTTTTCAGCACGTGGTAGTAAATGCCCATCAAAAACAGGCATGGCAAAAACCACATGGCCGCCAGCGGGCACACATTGCGGGAACCCCAGACAAGGCGCTTCATCCAATCGATAATATCGCCCAGGGACAATTCGAACAAAAACACCCGCACGGCCAGTGTCAGCACACCGAAGGCAAAATACGGCACCATGATGCGCAAAAATTTTTCTTTGATAAAGGGCCACAAAGCCTGCCCCTCACGGGTAAAGGCGGTGAAACCCGAGGCGAAAAACAAAATCCCCAGCACCGAGTAAAGCCCCAGCAGGCCGTAACGGCCCATGCCGTCGTAGTGGGTCATATACATCAGCCAAATGGCGATCAGCTTCATCACGTCCAGCCAGCCGTAACGCTCACGCTTTGCTTTTGTTTCCATAGGCGCTCCTTTGCCAAAAAGCGCCGTCCCATGGGACGGCGCCTGCTGTTTTCCCATACGGGACTAGGATACCCTGTTTTGCCCGCTTTGTCAATTTGCCAAAACGACACGCTGAACAGCCCATTTCCATCTTTTGGGATATTGTACAATTTTTCTTTGGAAGAATTGCATTTTATAGTGCTTTCTGCTATACTCAAGGAAAAGGAGGGAGATTTTTAAAATGTTTTGTAGAAAATGCGGCGAACTCTTATCAGATGGCGGCGAACAATGCCCCAAATGCGGCACAGCGGTTATAAAATGCTCTCAATGTGGGGCAGTTTTGTCTGAGGGACAGCTTTTCTGTCCAACTTGCGGTCAGCAAGTAGCCGTCCTCGATACCCGCAAGAAGAGAGGCCCTATCCTAATTGGGGCAATCGCAACCGTGGCAGTGCTTATCGTGGTGGTCGTAGCAGTCAATCTTAATTCCGGCCCTAAATTTCAAAAAATTTATGATGAATACTGCGATCCCCTTTGGGCCAGCATTGGTGCCGACGGCAGTTACTTAAGTATTGACACAAATCCCACGAACCGGGATGGCGCCGGGCTTGCCTTTCCCGAAGCATATACCGCCATTGAAGAGGTCAACGCTGCGTTGAAATTGCCGGAATCTCTTATCAAAGACATGGGGGCAACCTCCAGTATGGACGGCAAGCAAACCGAAACTTATGACAAAGTGGTGGTGTCTTGGAAATATCACCCCGACACAGGCCTGGAAGTGACCTATAAGAAAAAGTAAACAAGCACATCCAGCAACAGCCCTGGCCAACGATAGCCAGGGCTGTTGCTCTTTTGTCAATTTGCCTTGTCCGGCTCCAGCGCCAACGCGGCCGCCAGCACCGTATCACGGCCCGTCAGCAGGTCTTCCACGGTCTGGGCCGCCTCCACATCCGGCTCCACCGGGCCGCGGCTGCCGAAATCCTTTGTGGAATAGTAAAGCGTGCAGCCGTTGGGCAGTGTCTCCTGGCCCAGTTCGCCGAAGCCGCCTTCCAGGCCGCCCGTACTTTCGCCCACCATCACGGCGCCCATGTCCCGCAGGTAGCCCGCGTCCATGGCGCCGGAAGAAAAGGTCTGGCCGCCAATCAGGCAGTACAGTGTCCCGCCTTTTTTCTGCCAGCCTTCCAGCACGTCCAGCAGAGGACGAATCAGCTCGCTATTGCCGCCGGTGTTCTGGCGCAGGTCCACAAAAATTTTGGCAGGGACGGCTTCGCCCACCTGCTCTTCCAGCTGGGCGGCAAAATCGGCCACGGGCAGCCCCTCCATATCCGCGCACACATTGTACTGGATATACACGCTGCCGTCCTCCAGCAGGGTGGCTGCGTAATTGGCAGCGCGGGTCATGGTGACAGGCAGGGCGATATCACCCGTATAGCTGCCGTTGTCCGTGGGTACATTCCAGGTTTCAGTCTGGCCGGTGGTCAGGTCCTTCGTCTCCACAACCACGGTGCGCGTATCGTCGGCCACGCCCAAATAGTGCAGCACACGCATGGCCCGGGCCATACCCGCCACCTGCACATCACGCCAGCCCTCGGTCTGGTAGCTGGCCATCCGGGCCGTCTCCTGGGCTATCTGGGCCATGGGCACGCCGTTGAGGGAGAGGAGCTCTTTGCCCAGCAGCTGGGCGCAGTTGTCCCCTGTGCGGTAGATATACCAGGTGTCCTCATATTTGCCAAAGATAAAGGGCAGATATATCTGTGTCATCGAAGGCGCCGGCTGCACACTGGTGTGCGCGTCGCCGATGGAGGCGGCCAGTTCCTGCAGCGCGCACCAGGCATCGCCTTCCTGCAGCTGCCTCCTCGCCCAGTCCTCGTCCAAAACGGCGACCTTTTCGTCAAATGCTTCCTCGCTGATCACGGGGAACGGATCGGGATGCTGCTCTTTCAAAATACGGCTGAGGGCCGCCGGCGCGCTCTCAGGCTTTTCCCGTTCCGTGGGCCGGCTGAGGGTCGCGCCCGAAGATGCCGGCGCCGCGCCTGATGACGCGGCGGCGCAGGCCGCCAGGCTTAATGTCATGCAGGCCGCCAAGGCCAGGGAACTCCACTTTTTCATTGTTTTATTCGCTCCTTTTGCGGGCGCTTTTACCCTGCGCCCCGGCGTTGATTATAGCCGGAGCTTCCAGGTTTGTCAATCGCCTCTCAGTCGAGTCCCGATAAAACGGCCTCCAGCACCGTGTCGCGGCCGGCTATATAATCCGCCAGCGTCTGCCGCACGGTCACGTCCGGCAGCAGCGGTTTGCCGTCCAAAGGGTCCGCCTGCCCCGCGTCCCCTATGGCGGCGTAATAAGTCCTGTATTGTTTCGCCATCCACAGCGACAGCCCGCCGGGCAGCGCCAATGCGGCGCAGTTGCCCGGCGAGGAGACACAGCCTCCCGTGGGCTCTCCCACCAGAGTGGCCCCCGCCTGGCGCAGGTCATAGGCATTCCACACCGCCGAGGAAAAGGTTCCTGTTCCGATTAGGCCGTACACTTCTGCCCCCTGCCCGACCAGCACCTTCACCAGGACGCGCATGGGATAAAACGCCTGGTTGTCACCGCCGCTGTTGTAACGCAGATCTATGACCAGGCGGCCTCCGCTTTCCACGGCCGCCGCCGTATCCTCGGCCAGCTGCTGCACGGAATACTCCGGCTGTTCGGCGCATTCGTTGTATTGCACGTACACCGTGCCATCGGCCAAAGCATCCACGTGGTAGAAGCGCCGGTCGTCTGAGGCCCACCGCATTAGTGTGGGCACGCTGCCATGTTGCCGCAGGGCTTCCATGGGCACCGCGTTGACGTTGATGTCTGCCTGCGCTTCCACCCACTGTTCGCCTTCCTCTCCGTTGACTGGATCCCGCCAGGCGACCTGCGCGCCGTCCAGCCTCTGGGCCGCACCGGCATAACGCAGATACTCCATGATCCCCATGTCTTCTCCCGCGCATTGCCGCATCCATGGTTCGTTTTCATAGCTGATGACCGGCCGCAGCCGCTGCGCCAATTCTTCCGCCGCCACACCGTTGATCGCCACCAGCACTTTGCCCCGCAGTTCTTCGTCCTCCGCAGCCCACAGGACATATTGGCCTTCCACCTCACGCAGCCAAAAAGGCAGATAGTGCCCCGCCGTGCCCGCGGATACGGAGGTATGCCCGTCGCCCAGCAGCGCCGCCATCTCCTGAATGGCCAGCGCCGTGCCCCAGCGGTCCAGTTTGGGCAGGCGCGCCGCCACTTCTTCCCGCTTTTCCCGCAGCGTTTTTTCGGGGGTGTGCGCATAGGGGCGGGGATGCACCTTTGTTAATTGGTGGTAAACCTCCTCCAGCGCCGCCTGCTTTTCTTCTTCCGTGAGGGCGTCTCCCCCGCTCTGCGGCGGTGTTTTCGCCGCGCAGGCGGCCAGGCCCGCGATCACGCAAAATATCAGTACCACAGCGATCCATCGCTTCACACGCCCACCTCCCTATATTCAACTCAACATTATATCTTTTATAGCATCATGTCAACCCACAATATGCCTAAAGACACCCCTGCGGCGTGTTGACCCGAGAAAGCATTGCTTCTGGCCGAGGATTTTTATGCACCGCCTCGTCAAATTTGCCTGACAGCCACAAAGGAAGCCCGCGCGAATTTTCCTTGCACTGCATCAACCATTGCTTCTTTCTGAAGTGCTTTGCACTTTTGGCCCGGCGGTTTTAGCTGGAAGATGTGCAAAGCAGCCCGGCGATCCTTACGGATCGCCGGGCTGCTTGAGTTCGCCAGACTTAAAATCGTCAGCCGAAACCAACGGGTTCTTGCGCCAACACAGTTTATGGTATGCTTTTTCTTTTCCGCCGCGTTCAGCCCAGGCTGATGCCCATGCGGCGGGCCACGGTGAGCATATCGCAGGTATCCGGCACCAGCTTCGTTTTGCCGGCAATGTCTTTCAACGGATTGGCTGTGACGATGTTGTTCTTCATCGCCACGGCCACGCCATAATGGTCGGCCTCCACCAGCTTGGCTGCATGTGTGCCGAACTGGGTGGCCAGCACGCGGTCGTACGCCGAAGGGCTGCCGCCGCGCTGCATGTGGCCGGGCACGCACACGCGCGTTTCAAATCCGGTAGCTTCCTCAATTTGGGCCGCGATGCGGTTGGTGGCCGTCTTGATGCCGTTCTCAGCGCGGTAGGCGGCCCGCTCCTTCTTTTTCATGGCCGCCTCCTTGGTATCGATGGCACCCTCGGCCACCGCCACGATGGGGAACCCCTTGCCCTCGCCGGCACGGTGCTGGATGGCCTTGACCACATTCACGATATTGTACGGCAGTTCGGCGATGATGATGATATCCGCGCCGCCGGCGATGCCCGAATACAGCGTCAGCCAGCCGGCCTTATTGCCCATCAGTTCAATGACCATCACCCGGCGGTGGCTGGTGGCCGTGGTGTGAATGCGGTCGATCACCTCGGTGGCGATGTCTACGGCCGTGTGGAAACCGAAGGTGACGTCCGTGCCATAGATGTCGTTGTCAATGGTTTTGGGCAGGCCGATGATGTTCATGCCTTCCTCGCTGAGCAGGTTGGGCTTTTTTTTTGTCCCGTTGCCGCCCAGGCACAAAAGTCAGTCCAGCTTGG
>CAJMEU010000128.1 GCA_905212515.1 uncultured Oscillospiraceae bacterium
TGAAACAGGGTGTCGCCATTTTCCTGGCCATGTTCATCCTGCTGGTGGGTGCGCTGTGGATCACGGCAGCCCAGGAGCATGCCGCCACGCCGGTGCTGGCGCAAAACGGCGTGGTAGACACCGCCTTGGGCAACATGGAGGGCAAGGAATTGCGCTTTGGCTCCGAGACTTCCACCACTTGGGCGGTGTGGACCACCTGCGCCTCCAACGGCTCGGTGAACTCTATGCATGATTCCTACACCCCGCTGGGCGGCATGATCCCCATGCTGTTGATGATGCTGGGCGAGGTGGTATTCGGCGGCGTGGGCTGCGGCCTGTACGGCATGATCGGTTTCGTCATTCTGACGGTGTTCATCGCCGGCCTGATGGTGGGACGCACGCCGGAGTACTTGGGTAAGAAAATTGAGCCGCGTGAAATGCGTATGGCAGTTCTGCTGTGCCTGGCCACGCCCGTCGCGATCCTGATCGGGTCGGGCATTGCCTGCCTGCTGCCCTCTACGGCCGAGGTGCTGAACAATCCCGGGGCCCACGGCCTGTCCGAGGTGCTGTACAATTTTTCTTCCGCGGGCGGCAACAACGGCTCGGCCTTCGCGGGTATGAACAACAACACCCCGTTCCTCAATACCGCGCTGGGCCTGGTGATGCTTTTCGTGCGTTTTGTGCCCATGACCGCCACCATCGTGATCGCTGGCAGCATGGCTGCGAAGAAAAAAGTGGCTGAAGGCGCTGGGACGCTGTCCACTTCCAATGCGATGTTCGTTTTTCTGCTGATCCTCATTGTGCTCATCGTCGGTGCGCTAAGTTTCTTCCCCGCGCTTTCGTTGGGGCCCATTGCGGAATTTACCCAGATGCTGGGGTTGGGTTAAGGTAGGTGTTCAAAATGGCTAAAAATAAATCATCTTTCGCTGATAAGGCGATCATGGGCCGGGCCGTGCAGGATGCCTTCAAAAAGCTGGCCCCGAAAGACCAAATCAAAAATCCCGTCATGTTTCTGGTCTATCTTTCTGCGCTCCTGACCACCGGCCTGTTTGTGCTCTCCCTGGCCGGGGTGGACGAGGGCTTGGTCTCGCCGGCCTCCAGCCTGGCGGCCGCCCTCATTATATGGCTCACACTCCTATTCACCAACTTTCCACCGGCCATTGCCGAGGGCCGCGGCAAGGCGCAGGCCGACGCGCTGCGCGCGTCGCGCCGCGACGTGACGGCCCATCGATTGGCCGATCCCGCCGCCCATGACAAAGCCGTGGAGGTGCCCGGGGCCGCCCTGAAAAAAGATGAGTTCTATATCGTGCACGCGGGCGAGCAGATCCCCGCCGACGGCGAGGTCGTCGAGGGGGCGGCCAGTGTGGACGAGAGCGCCATTACCGGCGAATCCGCCCCCGTGATCCGCGAGGCCGGCGGCGACCGCAGCGCCGTTACCGGCGGCACCACCGTGCTGTCCGACTGGCTGGTCGTCCGGGTGACACAGGAGGCCGGACACAGCTTCCTGGACCAGATGATCGCCATGGTGGAGGGCGCCAACCGCAAGAAAACACCCAACGAGATCGCCCTGCAGATCCTACTGGTGGCGCTGAGCATCATCTTCGTGCTGGTCACCGCATCCCTGTATTCTTACTCCGTCTTTTCGGCCCATCAGGCGCAGATGGAAAACCCCACGTCCGTGGTGTCACTGGTCGCTCTGCTGATCTGCCTCGCGCCCACCACCATCGGCGCGCTGCTCTCCGCCATCGGCATTGCCGGCATGAGCCGTTTGAACCAGGCCAATGTGCTGGCCATGAGCGGCCGCGCCATCGAGGCCGCGGGCGATACCGACGTGCTGCTGCTGGATAAGACGGGCACCATCACCCTAGGCAACCGCCAGGCCGCCGCGTTCCTGCCGGTGGACGGCGTCACCGAGGCAGAACTGGCCGACGCCGCGCAGCTGAGTTCTTTGGCGGACGAGACGCCCGAGGGCCGCTCCATCGTGGTGTTGGCCAAGGAGAAATTCGGCCTGCGCGGCCGCGAGGTGGGTGACAAGGATATGACGTTCATCCCCTTCACGGCCCAAACCCGCATGAGCGGCGTGGACTCCAAAGACGGCCAGGTGCGAAAGGGCGCGGCCGAGGCCATCCGCGGGTGGGTGGAGGCCGGCGGCAGCGTGTACAGCGCTCAATGCGAAAAGCTGGTGGATGAAGTGGCCCGCCAGGGCGGCACGCCGCTGGTGGTCGCCAAGGACCACAGGGTGATGGGCGTCGTCCAGCTGAAGGATATCATCAAGGACGGCGTGAGGGAAAAGTTCGCCGACCTGCGCAAAATGGGTATCAAAACCATCATGATCACCGGCGACAACCCCGTCACCGCCGCGGCCATCGCGGCCGAAGCCGGTGTGGACGACTTCCTGGCCGAGGCCACGCCCGAGGCAAAGCTGTCCATGATCAGAAAATACCAGGCTGAAGGTCACCTGGTGGCCATGACCGGCGACGGCACCAACGACGCCCCTGCGCTGGCCCAGGCGGATGTGGCCGTGGCCATGAACTCCGGCACACAGGCGGCCAAGGAGGCTGGCAATATGGTGGATCTGGATTCCAGCCCCACCAAATTGATCGAGATCGTGCGCATCGGCAAACAGCTGCTGATGACCCGCGGCAGCCTGACCACCTTTTCCATCGCCAACGACATCGCAAAATACTTTGCCATCATCCCCGCCATTTTTATGACGCTGTACCCGGGCCTGGCCGCGCTGAACATCATGCGCCTGGCCAACCCCGCCAGCGCCATCCTCTCGGCGCTGATCTACAACGCGCTGATCATTGTGGCACTGATCCCCCTGGCCCTCAAGGGCGTCAAATACCGCGAGGTGCCGGCGGGCAGGCTGCTGAGTCATAACCTGCTGGTCTACGGCCTGGGCGGCATCATCGTCCCCTTTATCGCCATCAAACTGATCGACCTGCTCATCGCTCCGCTGCTGGGCGTGCTGTAACACAGAAAGAAGTGATTCTTATGCTGACGCAGATGCAAAAATTTTTCCCGCATCCCGCGCTGCTGTTATCCCTTCAGCGCCTGCTGGCCGCCGGCTGCCACCGGCATCCGGCTCTGACGCTGGCCCTGGTGATGGCAGCGGCGGGCGCCGCGCTCCTGGCTGCTGTTTTTACTGCCGCCGCGTTGGCGATATGGCCCTTTGGCATCCTGCTCGGCTGGTTTTAAGTGGAGGAGGCGCCAATCGTCCTTCTCTGTTGATTTAAGGAGGCATTGCGATCATGAAACAAACTGCTTTGCGCGCGCTGGGGCTCGTCGCGGTGATGACGCTTCTGTGCGGCCTGTTGTACACCTTGCTGTGCACCGGCATCAGCCAGCTGCTGTTCCCGCGTCAGGCCAGCGGCAGCGTTATCGAGGTGGACGGCAAAATCTATGGCTCTGAGTTGCTGGCCCAGCAATTCACCCGGCCCGAGCATTTGTGGGGGCGCCCTATGAATTTGGACCTGGGTTCTTTTACGGATGAAGAGGGTGATCCCGCCATGTACGCCTGGGCCGCCAATAAAACCCCTGCCGGCGAGGAACAGGACGCGCTGGTCAAAGAGCGCATTGCCAACCTGCTGGCAGCGGACCCCACCAAAGAGGGCATCTCCATCCCTGTGGACCTGGTGACAGTGTCCGGCTCCGGCCTGGATCCGGACATCAGCCCAGAGGCCGCGGAATATCAGGTGCATCGCATTGCTCAGGCGCGCGGCATCTCAGAGGACGCGGTGCGCTCGGCCATTGCAAAGTGCACCGTCGGCCGCTGGTTGGGCATCTTTGGGCAGCCTTGCGTCAATGTGCTGAAAGTGAACCTGCTGCTGGACGGCATTCTGGAGGGATGAACCATGCTTTACCCCGCCCGACTTATCGCCCGGGATCGGGTGCCGCTGGGCCCTGCGCTCGAAACCGCGCCGGCGCCCGCGCGCTTTTTGGAGATCACGCATGTCCTCACCGCCCTGTTTGACCAGGAGCCCGCGGTACTCTACCTGCCCGGCGGCGCCACGCTGACGCTGCTGTACCGAAACGCGGATTATTTCTGGCAGGACATCACGGACAATGTAGCCCCGCTGGCGGCCTCGATACCCAGGGAAATGGGCCTGTGCTTTTTCGGCGCCACAAAGGCGCGGGAGACAGTGGAATTATCCCTTGTCGCTGAGGGCGGGGAAGGGGTGGTGTCGCTGCGCTCCGTCTCCGGTGCGCGGTTCGGCCAGCTGCAGGGCCTGGGGCTGCAGGCGCAATTCCCAGCCGCAGCCACGGCGGCCGCGCTGGCGGAATTGGCTGCGGCCGATTCCTTGGCGGCCGGCTGCGGTGTGGTGTCCAAGAGACACGAGGAACTTCTTTCCTCCTGCGGGCTGCTGGCGCCCACACAGGGCAGCTTGTTTGCCTATTTTGCCTGGGAGCCCCCTACGCCCCGGCAATTTTTATGCGCGCTGACAGCCGCCCATAAGGCGCGCCTGTGGCGCACCTTCCTGCTGGATGGACAGCAGCCGCGGGAGTTCGAATGGCTGTGGGAAAATTACTACACCGGCGAGGCCCTGTTCTTGCTGGAGTGGGAGCTGGCCCTGCGTTTGGTGCTGGAAGAGCTCTCTTTTCAAGTGCGCAGGGACAGCGCCAGTTTCTGCTTGCTGGACGGCCAAGGGCGGGAACGGCGGTTCGATTTTTCCCAGGGCGGCCCGGCGGAAAAGCTGTTCCTCAAACTGCTGTTCCCCGTGGATACAAAATGACAGGGAAGCCCCGTGTACACGGGGCTTTCTTTATGCGATTTTAATGCCAAAAGGAAAATGACAATACCGCGCTGACGGCGCCTGTGATATACTAAAGGTATCAAAACCGGGAGGTGTATGGCGTGGAGGAGACGCGTCCGGATTCGGAAGAGCTGCTGCGCGGCATCCGGCAGGAGGAAAACCAGCCGGCCGGCAAGCTGAAGATATTTTTCGGCTACGCTGCCGGCGTGGGCAAAACCTACGCCATGCTGGAGGCCGCCCGCCGCGCCAAAGAGGCGGGCGCCGATGTGGTGGCCGGCTATATCGAGCCCCACACCCGGCCCGAGACCATGGCCCTGCTGGAGGGCCTGGAACAGCTGCCGCCCAAACAGGTCGCCTATAAGGGCATCACCCTGCGGGAATTTGATCTGGACGCCGCCCTGGCACGCCGCCCGCAGTTGCTGCTGGTGGACGAACTGGCCCATACCAACGCACAGGGCTGCCGGCATGTCAAACGCTATCAGGACGTGCAGGAACTGCTGCGGGCGGGCATCAACGTGTACACCACGGTGAACGTGCAGCATTTGGAGAGCTTGAACGACGTGGTCGCTTCCATCACCGGCGTGACTGTCGCCGAGCGCATCCCGGATCATGTGTTCGACTCCGCCGCCCAGGTGGAGGTGGTGGATCTGGAACCGGCCGATCTGCTGGAGCGGCTGCGGGCGGGCAAAATCTACCGCCGGCAGCAGGCCGCCCAGGCCATGGGCCATTTTTTTACCGAGAAAAACCTGGCCGCCCTGCGCGAGATCGCCCTGCGCCGCACGGCGGACCGGCTGGAGCGCGCGCCCGGTGCCACCGCCTCGCCCCGGCTGCGGGCGGGTGAACATATCCTGATCTGCCTGTCGGCCGCGCCCTCCAACGCGGAGGTCATCCGCAACGCCGCCCGCATGGCCGAGGCCTTCCACGGCGCCTTTACCGCCCTGTTTGTGGAGACGCCGGACTTCGCTGGGCAAACCGGGCAGGAGCGCCGCCAGCTGCGCGCCAATTTGCACCTGGCCGAGGAATTGGGCGCCCGTATCGCCACCGTGTACGGGGACGACCCGGTCATCCAGATTGCCGAATACGCGCGGGTCAGCGGCATCACCAAGATCGTGCTGGGCCGCAGCCCGGCGCAGAAAGGCCCGTGGCCGGGCCCCCGTTCCCTGGTGGAACGGCTGAACGCCTTGGCGCCCGAGCTGGATATCTACATCGTCTCCGACCATGCCCAGCCCCCGATGGCCAAACACAGGCGCCGGCGGGGCCGGACGCAGGAGCGGTTCTCGGCCGCCGACACATTGAAGACCCTGGCCGTCCTGGCCCTGTGCACGGCCGTGGGATACGGCTTTATCCACCTGGGCTTCACCACCGCCAACGTCATCATGGTCTATATCCTGGGCGTGCTGGGCATTTCCATGGTCACGGCGGGCCGCAGCTACAGCCTGCTGGCGTCGCTGCTCTCCGTGCTGATCTTTAATTTCTTCTTCACATATCCCTATTTTACGTTGATGAGCGACCCCAGCTATATCGCCACCTTCGGCGTTATGTTTATTGTGGCGCTGCTGGGCAGCTCGCTCACCACGCGCATCAAGCGCCAGGCGGTGCAAAGCGCCAGCAAGGCTTACCGCACCGAGGTGCTGCTGCAGACAAGCCAGCAGCTGCAGCAGGCGGAGGACGCTGAAGCCATTCTGGCCGTCACCGCCACCCAACTGGGCAAGCTGCTGGACAGCAGCCTGCTGATCTACCCGGTGGGGGAGGACGGCACGCTGCGGGCGGCCAAACTGTACCCGCAGCCCGGCGGCGACCTGTCCGCCTGCCTTACCCCGGCGGAGCAGGCCGTGGCCGAATGGGTGATGAAAAACAATAAGCACGCGGGCGCCACCACCAACACCCTGCCCAGCGCCAAGGGGTTGTACATGGCCGTGCGCGGGTCCGGGCACGTGCTGGCGGTAGCCGGCGTGCCCATCGGGGACGGCCAGGCCCCGGACGCGTTTGAAAAGAACCTGATGGTAGCCATCCTGGATGAATGCGGCCTGGCGCTGGAAAAATACAATATGGTGCGGGCCAAGCAGCAGGTGGAAGAGACCGCCCGCCAGGAGGCCCTGCGCGCCAATCTGCTGCGCACCATCTCGCATGACCTGCGCACCCCCCTCACCAGCATTTCGGGCAATGCGGGCATTTTGATGGAGAACAGCGGCGCGTTGGGCGAGGAGACGCGCAAACGGCTGTACACGTCCATTTACGACGATTCCATGTGGCTGATCAACCTGGTGGAGAACCTGCTGTCCATCACGCGCATGGAAAACGGCGCCATGAAGCTCCACATCGAACCGGAGCTGCTGGACGACGTGTTCCACGAGGCGATGCAGCATCTGGACCGCAATGCAAACCAGCACCATATCCGCGCGGAACTGTCCGACGATTTGCTGATGGCGGACATGGACGCCAGGCTCATCGTCCAGGTGGTCATCAACATTGTGAACAACGCCGTCAAATATACGCCCGAGGGGTCGCACATCATCCTCAGCGCCAAGCCCCTGGGCGACTTTGTCCTGGTAAAAATAGCCGACGACGGGCCGGGCATCCCGGATGAGGAAAAAGAAAAGCTGTTCGATATGTTTTACACGGCCGACAACACCCGCGGCGACGGCCGCCGGGGCCTGGGCCTGGGGCTGGCCCTGTGCAAGGCCATCGTGGCCGCCCACGGCGGCGTTATCTCGGTGACGGACAACCAGCCCCACGGGGCCGCCTTTTGTTTTACGCTGCATGCTTCGGAGGTAAATGCGCATGAATAAACCGCAAATTTTGGTGGTGGAGGACGATCTGGCGGTGGGCAACCTCATCGCCATGACGCTGGAGACGCAGAATTATCAGTACCACCGCGCCAAAACCGGCGCGGGGGCGGTGATGGATGCGCTGTCCTACCGCCCGGACGTGATGCTGCTGGACTTGGGCCTGCCGGACATGGACGGCGTGGACATCATCAAAAAAGTCCGCGCCTGGAGCAATATGCCCATCATCGTGGTGTCCGCCCGCAGCGAGGACAGCGACAAAGTGGCCGCGCTGGACGCCGGCGCCGACGATTACCTGACCAAGCCCTTTTCCGTGGAGGAACTGTTGGCCCGGCTGCGGGTGGCCCTGCGCCGTGTGCGCTACGACAGCCAAAAAACCAGCACTGAGGCCAGCGCGTACGAGAACGGGGAATTGAAGATCGACTATGCCGCCGGCTGTGTGTACCGCGGCGGGGAGGAGATCCACCTGACACCCATCGAGTACAAATTGCTGTGCGTGCTGGCAAAAAACACGGGCAAAGTGCTGACCCACAACTACATCTTCAATGAGGTATGGGGCAGCCCCACCGCCTCGGACACCCCGTCCCTGCGGGTATTCATGGCCACGCTGCGCAAAAAGCTGGAGAGGGACCCCGGCCATCCGCAGTACATCCAAACACACATCGGCGTGGGCTATCGCATGATTCGCCAGAAACCGGCGGATGAAAGCGTGTGAGACCGCGCACGCGCAAAGGGGATCCCACCAAAAACAAGGCCGCGTTTTGCCCGGGCAAAACGCGGCCGGTTGGTTTGGCCCCCGGCCGTTTGG
>CAJMEU010000129.1 GCA_905212515.1 uncultured Oscillospiraceae bacterium
CCCTCGGGGGGGGGGGGGGGGCTGCCGGGGTCTTGGGGGGGGGGCGGGGTGGGGCGCCTTTTATTACTCTTGGCGGGGGGTGGGTTTTTTGCCCCCCGCGCCTTTTGATGCGTCTTCTTTACACCAGATAATCCTCCAGCAGGTGCAGGTCCATGGCCTTGACGATGCCTTCGAGATACAGGCCCTCGGGGCGGTATTCCTCAGCCAGCACCGTGCCCCGCTGGCGCAGGGGTGCGGCGGCGGACAGCTTATCGTAGGGCAGCAGCACGGTCACGCGGCGCACCCGGCCGGCCAGTAGGGCGTCGATGCGGGCCAGCAGCTGGGCCAGGCCCTGGCCGGTTTTGGCGCTGGTGCGCACGGCCGAGGTATCGAACAGGGCGATGCTGCCGGCCAAGTCGCATTTGTTGTACACCACCAGCTGGGGGATATCGGCACAGCCCAGCTCGGCCAGGACGCTGTCCGTGACGGCCAGCTGCTGGGCGCTGGCCGGGTCGGCCGCGTCGCACACCTTGAGGATCACGTCCGCGTAGGCGGCCTCCTCCAGGGTGCTTTTGAAGGCCTCCACCAGGCCGTGGGGCAGGCGGCTGACGAAGCCCACCGTATCCACCGCCACGGTGGCGAGGCCCGAGGGCAGCGTCAGCTTGCGGGCGGTGGGGTCCAGGGTGGCGAACAGCATATTGGCCTCCAGCGCCTGGGCGCCGCACAGGCGGTTTAACAGGCTGGACTTGCCCACGTTGGTGTAGCCCACCAGGGCCACCACCGGCACGCCGCTTTTTTGGCGGCTTTTGCGGGTTTGGGCCCGGCGGCGCTCGACTTCTGCAAGGCGCTGTTCCAGCGCGTCGATGCGGCGGCGGATGTGGCGGCGGTCGTACTCCAGCTTCGATTCGCCCGCGCCGCGCCGCGCGCCGGTGCCGCCGGCCCCGCCGCCGCCCTGGCGGGACAGCGCGGTGCCCAGCCCCGCCAAACGCGGCAGGCGGTAGCGCAGGGTGGCCAGCTCCGTCTGCAATTTGCCCTCGCCGGTGACGGCCCGGTTTTTGAAGATTTCCAGGATGAGCATCGTGCGGTCCAGCACTTCCACGTCCAGCAGGTCGGACAAATTGCGCAGCTGGCTGCCGGACAATTCGGCGTCGAAAATGGCGCACCCGGCGCCCAGGTTGCGGCACAGCAGCTTGCCCTCGGCCAGGCGGCCCTCGCCCAGATAGGCGGCGGCCTCGGGCGTGTCCCGCTTTTGCGTCACCACGGCCACGGCCTCCATGTTGTTGGCCTCGGCCAGGGCGGACAGCTCGTCCATGCTGCGGTCCATATCGTATTCGCCCAGGTCAAGCCCGAACAGGACGACCTTAAGTTTTTCCTCTTGTGTCATAAAATTCCTCTTTTGTCAGCAGATATTTTTTGCACAGCACGGGCGTGCCGTCGAATTTGTGATAGACGCCCTCGCCCACCGGCCGAAAGCCGACCTTCTGCATCACCCGGCCCGAGGCGGGGTTTTCCACCGCGTGGCAGCAGCGCAGCACGGTTTGGCCCCCGCCGGTGAAAAGATAGTCCACCACGGCCCGCAGGGCCTCGGTCATGTAGCCATGGCCCCAATGGGCGCGGGAGAGGGCGTAGCCGGGCTCGAGCGCATCCCCTTCCTCGGACAGAACCGCGCCGATGGCGCCGATGAGCGCGCCGTTTGCCCGCAGGCGGATGGCCCAGTTGTACCAGCCGGGCTTTTCCTCGTAGTCCCGCACCCAGCCGCGCAGCAGCCGGGCGGTTTCGGCCGCGTCCCGGTGGGGCTGCCAGCGCAGAAAGCGGGTGACGGCGGGGTCCGCGGCCCAGGCCGCGTACATGGCGGGCGCGTCCTCCTCGGTGAATCGGTTCAGTGATAAGCGCGCCGTTTCCAGCGCCTTTGTGCCGCACATGGCAGCCGCCTCCCTTTTCCTGTAGTGTTCCCATTATAATGCGGGGGCGCGGCCGCGTCAAACTCTTTGCCTTTTTGCATCAAACATGCTATAATAAATCATCTATTTGTGACAAAGGGCTGATGAAGGATGCGCATCGTTGTGAAAGTGGGCACGTCCACGCTGGCGCACGCCACCGGGCGGCTGAATATCCGCCACGTGGAGGCGCTGTGCAAGACGCTGGCCGATTTGCAGAACTGCGGGCACCGGGTGGTGCTGGTGTCCTCCGGGGCCATCGGCATGGGCGTGGGCAAGCTGATGCTGGCCCAAAAGCCCGCGGACATCGCCACCAAGCAGGCGGCCGCCGCCGTGGGCCAGTGCGAGCTGATGTACGTGTACGACAAGCTGCTGGGCGATTACAACCACACGGTGGCCCAGGTGCTGCTGACGGCCGAGGACGTGGAGGACCCGGTGCGGCGGGCCAACATCGAAACCACGCTGGAAAGGCTGCTGGAGCTGGGGGCCATCCCCATCATCAACGAGAACGACACCGTGGGCACCGAGGAGATCCGCGTGGGCGACAACGACACCCTGTCCGCCATCGTGGCGGTGAGCGTGAAGGCCGATCTGCTGGTGCTGCTGAGCGACATCGACGGCCTGTACACCGCCGACCCCCGCAAGGACCCGCAGGCGAAGCTGATCCCCTATGTGGAGGAGCTGACGCCGGACATCCTGAAAAGCGGCGCCGGCGCGGGCACGGCCCAGGGCACCGGCGGCATGCGCACCAAGCTGATTGCGGCCCTGACGGCCACGGGCCACGGCATCCCGATGGTCATCGCCAACGGCGAGGACCCCACCTGTTTGTATGACATCGCGGCGGGCAAGCCCGTGGGCACCCGCTTCGCGGCCCATATGAAACACAGCGCAAAGGCGGTGGACGTATGACGACAAAAGAATTGCTGGCGGGCGCCAGGGCGGCCAAGGGGGCCGCCGCCCTTTCCACCGAGGAAAAGAACGGGCTGCTGCGCGCCTGCGCCGACAGCCTGACGGCCCACACCAAGGACATTCTGGACGCCAACCACGAGGACGTGGAGGCCGCCCGCGCCGTGACCGGCGAGGTGATGCTGGACCGGCTGGCCCTGACGGCGGGCCGCATCGAGGCCATGGCCGAGGGCGTGCGCGCCGTGGCCGCTTTGCCCGACCCCCTGGGGGAACAGGAAGGGCTGCTGAGCGAGATCACCCGCCCCAACGGCCTGGTGATCCGCAAGGTGCGCTGCCCCATGGGCGTGATCGCCATTATTTACGAGAGCCGGCCCAACGTGACCAGCGACGCCGCCGCCCTGTGCCTGAAGGCCGGCAGCGCCTGTGTGCTGCGGGGCGGCAAGGAGGCCATCCGCTCGAACACGGCGATTGTGAATGCCCTGCACGAGGCGCTGCGCGCCCGGGGCCTGCCCGAGGCGCTGGTGAGCTTGGTGGAGGATACCAGCCGCCAAAGCGCCCGGGAGCTGATGGAGGCCCGGGGCCTGGTGGACCTGCTGATCCCCCGGGGCGGCAAGGGGCTGATCCGCGCCTGCGTGGACGGGGCCAAGGTGCCCTGTATCGAGACGGGCACGGGCATCTGCCATATTTACGTGGACCGGGCCGCCGACCTTGCCATGGCCCTGGACATTGTGGACAACGCCAAGACCAGCCGGCCCAGCGTGTGCAACGCGGCCGAGGTGTGCCTGGTACACGCCGGGGCCGCGCGGGAATTTCTGCCCATGCTGGCCGCGCGCATGGCCCACCACCACACCCAGCTGCGGGTGAGCGCGGGCGCGGCCGCCTTTCTGCGCGGCGCGGACGGCGCCATGCCCCCCTGCTGCGTGCCGGCGGGGGACGGGGATTTCGACACGGAATTCCTCGATTATATCCTGGCCGTGGAGGTGGTGGCAGACCTTTCGGCGGCCATCGGCCACATCGCCGCCCACTCCACCGGCCACAGCGAGGCCATTGTGACCGGGGACGGGGACGCCGCCCGGCGCTTCACCCGGGAGGTGGACTCGGCCGCCGTGTATGTGAACGCCTCCACCCGCTTCACCGACGGGGGCGAGTTCGGGCTGGGGTGCGAGATGGGCATCTCGACCCAGAAGCTGGGCGCCCGGGGGCCCAGGGGCCTGTGCGATCTGACCAGTTACCGCTACGTTGTGCTGGGCGACGGCCAGACCCGCTGAGACTTGACTGGAAAAGGAGAATTGCATATGGATTCGAACGAAGCCGCAAAAGAACGCGGCGCCTTGCGCCGCCGCCGGCGCCTGCGCCAGCTGCTGGGGGCGGTGGTGTGCTTTCTGGTGGTGGTGGGCGCGGTGTCCATCGTGAGTTCCGGCGTGCGCTTCGTGGCGCGCGCGTTCGACGATTCGGACCTGATGGCCGATTTCGAGACCCGCCTGGCCACCCTGGTGGCGCTGGACCCCATCCCCTTCAGCGACCTGTCCGAGGCCAACCAGCACACGCTGCTGAACGCGGCCATCTGGGCGTCCATCGACACGGAGAACAACGACTATGAGCGGGACGAGAACGACGCCATGTACCTGCCCACGCTGGACATCGACAAAACGGCCGCCGCGCTGTACGGGCCGGATTTCCACTTCACCTACGAGACGTTCGAAGACCATTATATGACCTTCACCTACGTGCCGGAAAAGCAGGCCTACCTGCTGCCCATCACCAGCGCCATCGGCGACTATTACCCCAAGGTGACGCAGATCAAGCGGGAATCCGGCAATATCCGCCGGGTGACGGTGGGGTACTGCTCGCCCTTCGGGCAATCGGGCGAGTTCTCGCCCTCGGCCACGCTGGAGCCGGTGAAGTACCAGGATTACCTGTTTAAAAAGGACGGCGGCAATTATTACCTGACCGCCATTGTGGAGAGCACGGCCAAGGCCGCCAGCAGCGCGGCCGCCACCATGGCCGACGGGGGCCAGGCCGTGTCCATCGCGCCGCAGGACGTGCTGGACAGCATCGCCGAACAGCTGCCCGACGACAGCGTACCGGCTGACAGCGTGCCGCAGGCCGATGCGGGCGAGGCCCAGCCCGCCGCGTAAACCGGACATTTTAAGAAAACCTTAAGGAACTAATCCCTTGGTCCTTAAGGTTTTTTTGTTACACTAACAACAGGGATTTTTCGGAGAGGAGCGGACGATATGAGGCAGGCGACGATTTTGGTGGTGGACGACGACCGGGAGATTGTGGGGGCCATCGCCAAACGGCTGGAGCTGGACGGCCACCGGGTGCTGCGGGCCTACGACGGCCTGGAGGCGCTGGACGCCGTGCACACAGGGGCGGTGGACCTGATCGTTCTGGACGTGATGATGCCCAGCATGGACGGCCTTTCGGCCACCATGGCGGTGCGCCGGGAGAAAAACGTGCCCATTTTGCTGCTGAGCGCCAAAAGCGAGGACGCGGACAAGATTGCGGGGCTGTCCATCGGGGCGGACGACTATATGACCAAGCCCTACAACCCCATGGAGCTGTCGGCCCGGGTGAACGCCCTTTTGCGGCGCTACCTGGCGCTGGGCACGGCCCAGGGCCCCGGCGGCCACGTTCTGGTAAACGGGGGCCTGGCCCTGGACACCGACGCCAAAACCCTGCAGGTGGACGGCGCCGACGTGCGCCTGACGCCCACCGAGTACAAGCTGCTGGCCTTCCTGCTGAAGAACGCCGGCCGGGTGTACGGCGCCGCCGCCCTGTACGAGCACGTGTGGGAGGAGCCGGGCTACAACGCCGAGAACACGGTGATGGTGCACATCCGGCATCTGCGCGAAAAGATCTAGCTGGACCCGAAAAATCCCAAATACATTAAGGTGGTGTGGGGGCTTGGTTACAAGATGGAAAAAATTCAGTAGGAGCGCCTGGACAAAGGCGCTGTTGTGGGTGCTGGTGGCGGTGCTGGCGTTTTTAGGCCTGGCGCGGGTGCTGGACAGCGTGGTGCAGTTCTACGGGCAGGGCGTCTATCGCACCAGCGACGTTTTTATCAGCGCGGTGGAAAGCCAATTTTCCGGCGCGCTGGGCCACATGGCCGGCGGCGAGGCCGGCCAGCGGCAGGAGGGCATGGTGTACTACGCCGCAGCGGGCGGACAGAGCTATTCAAATGCCGGGGACGAGGTACTGGCAAGCATCGGGGAGATGCTGGCTACCCCGCCCCTGGACGCAACGCAGGCGGATGCCGTGCCTTCCGCCGGGGTCACGGACAGCGGCGCCGCCGTCCGCCACCCTTTGGACTATCCGTGGGATCAGGTGCAAAGCCTGTTGCCGGGCATCGTATATGTGTGTGACGGTGACGCGCTGGGTACCTTTTCCGAGCAATATTACTGGAGCAGTGCCGAGAACACCATCAACAGCTGCCTGAAAGCGGCGCTGAAGGATTCTTCAGCCAAGCCGGACTACATTCTGGTGTATCAGCCCGACGACGTTTACAACGCTGCCGCCCAGGCGTATTACCACAACCAAGACTTGATGCTGCTGAATAAGGTGATCGCGCCCTGCCTGGCGCTGCTGGCCGGGGTGCTGGCGGCCGCCTTTTGGCTGATGGTGACGTCCGGCCGGCGGCCCGGGGACGAGGAGCTGCATTTGTACTTCATCGATCGCTGGCCGCTGGAAATTTTGCTGGCCCTGGGCGCCGGCTGCGGTGTCGGCGTGTGGGTCAGCGCCTTTTGGCTGGCGCGCCTGGCGCGGGATGGAGACACGGGCGCAAGCCCCCTGGCCGCCCTGCCGGTGGGGCTGGGCCTGATCGGCCTGGCGCTGCTGCTGAGCCTGGTGCGCCAGGGCAAGGCGCGCAGGCTGTGGCGGCAGAGCATCCTGGGGCGGCTGGTGGCGCCCGTGGTGACGGGCGAGGTGTTTTTGCGCCGCTGCCCGCCCGCGCGGCGCATGGCCCTGCGCATCCCGGCCGTGTTTGCCGGGTGCGCGGCCGTGCTGGCGGTGTTGATCTTCAGCGGCGGGTTGGGCGGCGTGTATGTGCGTGGGCGCTACCAGTTCAGCGCCTATGCCTTCCTGCTGGGCTGCGTGCTGGCGCTGGCCGGCGCGGGGTATTTGTTCGCCCGGCAATTGAAAGACAGCCGCGGCGTGGCCGAGCTGACGCGCCAGGTGGAGGCGGCGGCCCGGGGCCAGCGGACGCCCGTGGAACTAGAGGCCGGCAACCCCTTTGCCCCGGCCTGTGAGGAAGTGGCCCAGATGGGCCGGCGCGTACAGGAGAGTGTGGACGCGCGTCTGAAGTCCGAGCGGATGAAGCTGGACTTGATCACCAACGTGAGCCACGACTTGAAAACGCCCCTGACCAGCATCATCGGCTACGTGGACCTGCTGGAAAAGCAGGCCCTGCCCGCCGAGGCCGAGGATTATGTAAAGATTTTGCGCAAAAAGGCCGACCGGCTGAACGAGACCGTGCAGGACCTGTGCCTGCTGGCCAAGGCCACCAGGGGCAGCGAGCCCACGCGGCTGGAGAGCGGCGTTTTGGTGATGGCGGTGCAGCAGGTGCTGGCCTACATGGAGGACGCGATCGCAGCGGGGGGCATCCCCGTGCGCACGACGCTGCCCAAAACAGCGCCCGTGCTGGCCGAGAGCGGCAAGCTGTACCGCGTGCTGCAGAACCTGCTGGACAACGCCGAGCGCTACGCCATGCCCGGCACCCGCCTGTACGTGACCGTGGAGACGGGCGACCAGGTGACGCGGCTGACCATGACCAACACAGCCGCCTACGAGATGACCTTTACCGCAGAGGAGGTCCTGCAGCGCTTCGTGCGCGGCGACAAGAGCCGCACCGGCGACGGCAGCGGCCTGGGGCTGTCCATCGCCGAGAGCTTCATGCACAATTTCGGCGGCGAGCTGTCGCTGTTCATCGACGGGGACCAGTTCACCGTGCGCTGCCTGTTCCAGAACGCGCCCGCCCAGGGCCCGGCGGAGGGCGGCGAGGAGGCCGGGGCGCCCGCGCCCCAAGAGGACGATCCGGCGCAGGAGCAGGCGCCCTTGGCAGCGGAGCCGGCGGAAGATCCAGGGGCGGAGCAAACGCCGTGAACGCCCTGCTGATGGCCGGCTGGGAGGGCCTGACGGCGCTGCTGCCGGCCCTGGCCCTGTTCGGCCTGGAGGCGGCGCGCCGCCGGCCCGATCGGGGCCGGGCGCTGTTGCTGGCGATCTTTTGGCTGTATGTGTGCGCGGTGTTTCATTACACCGGCGCGGGCACCCTGGCGGACATGCGGCGGTACCTGCTGCGGGAGGGGGCGGCATGGAACGCCCTGCAGGTGAACCTGCGGCTTTTCTCCCAAGCCGTCGACCCTGTGGGCTACGCGCTGAACGTGGCGCTGTTCGTGCCCTTCGGCGCGCTGGCGTTGCCCCGGGGGGGGGGGCGGCCGCCTCGGGGGGGGGGGCCCCGGGGGGGGGGGGCGGGGTTCTGGCGGGGGAGGGGAGGCCCCCCAGGGG
>CAJMEU010000130.1 GCA_905212515.1 uncultured Oscillospiraceae bacterium
CCCCCCCCGCCGCGCCCCGCCGCGCGCCGGGTGGTTCCAACTGCCGGCTCGCCCCCGCCTCCCCGGAGAGTGCTTGCTTTATTTTATCAGGCCCGGCAGCTCCAGCAGGTCGTCGATCACCGGCGCGCCCGTGGCCACCAGCGCCTCCCGGGCCTGGTGGCCGCCGCTGTACAGCACACAGCCGGTGCCCATGGCGCGGGCCACCTCCCAGTCGTGCACGCTGTCGCCCACCATCACCGCGCGGGCCGGGTCCACATGGCTCTGCTCCATCCAGGCGCGGCCCATCTCGGCCTTGCTGCGGCCCAAAATGTTCGAAAGCCCCAGCACCTGGGCGAACATGCCCTCCGCAAGGCCGTAATGGGCCAGCTGACGCAGCAGCAGCTTCTCTTCCGACGCGCTCAGCACCACCTGCGTCAGCCCCGCATCCCGCAGCCCTTCCAGCGCCGCGCGGGCGTGGGGCTGCAGGGGGCAGTCCCTGCTCTCGGGCTCGTAAATGGCCATATACTCCTCGGCCAGCTGGCCGTAGGGGGTGCGGGCCAAATCGAACCCCGCGTCCCGGTAATATTCCTCGATGGGGAAGCGGAAGACCCGGCGGTAAGCCGCCAGCCCTCCCTCCAGCGGCGCACAGCCGTGGCGGGCAAGCTGCCGGTTCAGCAGCGCAGCCGAGAAGGCCACGTCGTCCAGCAGTGTGCCGTTCCAATCCCAAATGACAGCGGTCACATCCATGTTTTCATTCCTCAAACCATTGTTTTAATCCGGGCGTTTTGTCCACGGCCCGCACCAGCAGCAGGCCCAGGCCGCCGCAGCACACCGCCTGGCCGATGCCCACCGTCAGCATGTTGAACAGCAGCACGGGCACGCTGGCCGTCTCGGGCATGAAAATGTAGGTGATCTCCAGCCCCACCACCACCATGTTCACCAAAATCGGTGGCAGGCAGGCCAGGATGGGCACGCCCCCTTTGGTACGAAAGCGCCGCAGCTTCCGCGTCAGCACAGCGGCTGTCAGCGTGGCGGCGGTACCGAACAGCAGGTCCCAGGGGCTGTAGCTCAGCAGGTTGGCCAGAAAGCAGCCCAGGGTGACGGCCCACACGGCGTCGGGCGTGAACACCGGCAGCAGGGTGAGGGCCTCGCTGATGCGGAACTGCACCCCGCCGTAGGCCAGCGGCTGGCTGATAAGGCACAGGGCCACGTAAATGCCGGCGATCAGCGCGGCGCGGACAAGACGTCTGGTTTTCATGGTACAACTTTCCGCCCTTTCCCCCAAAAAAGGGAAGGACTGGCGGCAGAATTTTACCCCTGGGGAGCCGCCAAGCCCCCACGGGTGGGCCGCGCACAGCGCGGCAGGCCTAAAAGGATAGGGCCCCGGGGTATTCCCGCGGGCGGGCCCAAGCCAAAGTTGCCTGCAAAAAAGTATAGCACAATCCCGCGGTTTGTGCTATACTGAATGAAAATTTTCTGTTGGGATGAGGAAGATGGACAAAAACACCCTGCGGGCCGCGTTCCCGCACACGATCCCCGTTTTGACGGGGTATTTATTTTTGGGCGTGGCCTACGGCATCCTGATGGCCTCCTCCGGCTATCCGGCCTGGCTGGCTGTTTTGATGAGCGTGGCCGTATACGCGGGCAGCATGCAGTTCGCCGCTGTGCCGCTGCTGGCCGTGCCGGACCCCTTGGGCGCCCTGCTGCTGGCGCTGCTGGTGAACGCGCGCCACGTGTTCTACGGCATCTCCATGATGGACCAGTACCGCGATGCCGGCCGCTGCCGTCCCTATCTGATCTTCGCCCTCACGGACGAGACGTTCTCGGTGAACGTGTCGGCCAAGGTGCCCGCGGGGATGGAGCCGGCGCGGTTTTACACGGCCGTCTCCGCGCTGGACCAGTTCTACTGGGTGGCGGCCACGGCCCTGGGCTGCGCGCTGGGCGCGGCGGCCAGCTTCGACACCAAGGGCATCAGCTTTGTGATGACGGCCCTGTTCACCGCCATCTTCACCGGCCAGTGGCTGGACGCGAAAGAGCACCGCCCCGCCCTGGTGGGCGTGGGCGCCTCGGCGGCCTGCCTGGTCCTGTTCGGGCCCTCGGGCTTCATCCTGCCGGCCATGGCGGCCATTGTGGGCATTTTGCTGCTGCTGCGGTCCGCCCTTGAAAAACAAAAGGAAAGGCAGGTGACGGCGCCATGACGCTGGGCCTTCCCATGACGCTGGCCATCGTGGCCGCCATCGCCGCGGCCACGGCGTTCACCCGGTTCGCGCCCTTCTGGCTGCTGCCCAAGGATAGGCCCCTGCCGTCCTGGGCGGCGTACCTGGCCAAGGTGCTGCCCCCGGCGGTGATGGGCCTGCTGGTGGTCTACTGCCTGAAGGACGTGTCGTTCACCGCCTCGCCCTTCGGCCTGCCCGAGCTTCTGTGCATCGCCCTGGTGGCGGGCCTTTACGCCTGGAAGCGCAGCATGCTGCTGTCCATCGGCGGCGGCACGGCGGCGTATATGCTGGTGCTATATTTTTTGTAAAACAAAAAAGGTGTGTTGGCGTAAGAAAGCATCGGTTTTGGCTGACAGTTTTGGCGCCTGATGCACTCAAAAAGCTCGGCAATCCGCCAGGATTGCCGAGCTTTTTTCGCACACCAATCATCCAAAACTGCGAAGCACCCCTGGAAAGGCAATTTTTGATGCAGAGCCAGGAAAATTCGCGCAGGCACCCTTGGTGGTTGTCAAGCGGATTTGACGACGCTATGCGCGAAAATTGCCTTTCTAGGGGCGATGCTTTCTTACGCCAACACGCCTAACCGGCGCGGTGCTTTTCAGGGCCTGCGCCGGTTTTCTTTTTTACTGCGCTTCACGCTCTTTTTCAAAGATGATCTGGTAACCTGTGGCGCCGTACACGCCGGTTTTCTCGTTGAAGGGCACCACCACCTGCTTCAGCCGCCAGCCCGCTTCCGTCTGGGCGGCGATCACCTCTTTGCACGCTTCAAACGTGTCTCCGGTTTTTGCCTTTAACCCTCTCTGTGCGGATACTTCCACAAATTTGTACTCATAGTTCATAAGATTCTCCTTTAACCGCTCGCCCGAACGGGCTTTCATTTTTGCCGCTTGTCATATTGGGGCTTTTTCTTTTTCTTCTTCACCGAGAAGCCGAAATCGCCGATCTTTTTCCCCAAAGCGAAATACTCGCCGTGGGCGTAGGCGCACAGGCCGGCCTTGGCCAGGCGCAGCTTGCCGTCCTCGCCGATGAGGCCCGCGTCCCCGTGCACCGACAGAATGTCGGCCAAAATCATGTCGTGGCTGCCGAGGGGGATGATGTCGGTGACCCGGCAGGCGAGGGCCTGGGGCGCCTCGGCCACCAGGGGGCAGGCAAAGCCCTCCATCAGCAGGGCCGTCAGGCCCATCCTGGCAAACTTGTCCTCCTCACGGCCGCTTTTCACGCCGCACCAGTCGATGGCTTTCACCAGCGCCGCCGTGGGCAGATTGATGACGAATTCGCCGCTCTCCTTGATCAGGCCGTGGCTGTACCGTTCGGGCCGGATGCTCACATAGGTTTTGGGCGGCTGGCTGTTCACAATGCCCGTCCAGGCCACGGTCAGGGCGTTGGGCTGTTCCAGGGTGCCGCAGCTCACCAGCGCAGGCGGCAGAGGCCCCAGCAGGGTCGAGCCTTTCCAAACAACTTTTTCCATTTGCTTATCCTCGTTTCTGATTTTCTTCCGTTTGCCGCGCAAGGGAAGGGATATCGCGGACGGTTGGCGGTGCGGCTCTTTCGGACGCTTACCAAGTAGGTCGGCATCTCTTTTGCTTCGCAAGGAATTATGGACACAGCGTTCGGGTACTGCTTGTCCTCGCAAGTTCCATCCGCGTGAGATAACAACGCGCCAGACGGCGCGAAACCGAAGAGCTGCGCAGCGGTACTCTTTTGGCACCAAAAGAGTACCCAGAAAAGTGCCGCTGTTGCGCAAGCAGCGGACCCACGCGCCTCGCAGGGCGCCCCGGCAGGAAGAAGGATGTTTCCCATCCATGTTCGTTGCTCCGGCCTAGTGAACGCATAAATCATCGCGTTCACCTTCACGGCCTCACGAGCGCAGCCAGTCGCCCGCTGCCCCGCACACCGGGCGCCGGGAACACACGCTCCCCGCCCCATCCCAACACCCCAACAGAAAGGAACCTTTCCCGTGGAAACTCAACGCACCTTCACCACCCGCCAGCTGTGGAACCGCTTCAAGCCCTACCTGCTGCGCTACAAAGGCGTTTTGTGCCTGGACCTTGTGTGCGCCGCCATGACCACCGTGTGCGAACTGGTGCTGCCCATGATGATGCGCGCCATCACCAACCGCGCAGCCGAGGATCTGGCCGGCCTTACCTTTGATTATATCGCCCGCATCGGCGCGGTGTACCTGGTGCTGCGCCTGCTGGACGCGGCGGCCAATTACTTCAAGGCCGACGTGGGCCACGTGATGGGCGCCCACATCGAGACGGACATGCGCCGCGACGCCTTCGCCCATCTTCAGCGCCTTTCGGACAATTACTTCGCCAACACCAAGGTGGGCCAGATCATGGGCCGCCTGACCAACGATCTGTTCGACGTGACGGAGTTCGCCCACCACTGCCCGGAGGAGTTTTTCATCGCCGGCCTCAAAGGCGCCGTCGCCTTTGCCATCCTGGGCGGCATCAATTTGTGGCTCACCCTCATCATCTTCGCCTTCATCCCCGTCATGCTGGTGGTGTGCATCAAGCTCAATTTCTTCGTGCGCGCCACCTTCCGCGCCCAGCGCCGGCAGATCGGCGAGATCAACGCCCGCCTGGAGGACACCCTGCTGGGCGAGCGCGTGGTGAAGGCCTTTGCCGGCGAAGAGGTGGAAAAAGGCAAATTTGAAAAGGACAACGTAAAATTCCTCGATATCAAAAAGCAGACCTACAAGTGGATGGCCCTGTTCAGCACCACCAGCCGCCTGTTCGACGGCATCATGTACCTGGTGGTGCTGGTGGCGGGCAGCCTGTTCATGATGAAGGGCCTCATCACCGCCGGCGACATGGTGGCCTACCTGCTGTTCGTCACCACCTTGCTGACGACCATCCAGCGCATCATCGAATTTTCCGAGCAGTTCCAGCGCGGCATGACGGGCATCGAGCGCTTTTGCGAGATCATGGACGCCGACGTGGAAATCCTGGATGAGCCGGGCGCCGTGCCCCTGCGCGAGGTCAAGGGCGACATCCTCTTCGACGACGTTTCCTTCGAGTACCCGGACGACCACAACAAGGTGCTGCACCATTTGTGCCTGCACATCCGCGCCGGTGAAAAACTGGCCCTGGTGGGCCCCTCCGGCGGCGGCAAGACCACGCTCTGCAACCTGATCCCCCGCTTTTACGCTCCCACCTCCGGCCGCATCCTCATCGACGGGCAGGACATCAAGGGCGTGACGCTGCAGTCCCTGCGCAAGGCCATCGGCGTGGTGCAGCAGGACGTGTACCTGTTCAGCGGCACCGTGTACGAGAATATCGCCTACGGCCGGCCCTCCGCCAGCCGGGAAGAGGTGCTGGAGGCCGCGCGCCTGGCCGGCGCGGACGAGTTCATCGCGGCCCTGCGCGACGGCTACGACACCTACGTGGGCGAGCGGGGCGTGAAACTGTCCGGCGGGCAGAAGCAGCGCATCTCCATCGCCCGGGTGTTCCTCAAAAACCCGCCCATCCTTATTTTGGACGAGGCCACCAGCGCCCTTGACAACGAGAGCGAGCACCTGGTCGGCCAAAGCCTCACCCGCCTGGCCAAGGGGCGCACCACCCTCACCATCGCCCACCGGCTCACCACCATCCAGAACGCGGACCGCATCCTGGTGCTGGGCAGCGAGGGTATTGAGGAGGAGGGCACCCACGACGCGCTGCTGGCGCGCCGGGGCGCCTATTACCGCCTGTGGACCGGCGCCAAAGAGCTGGAACGCCAAACGTTTTAACGTGTTTTCAGGTTGTTTTCCGGTGCTTTTACCGTGTTTTTGGATGTTTTTAAGGCGTTTGAAACTCTTTTTTGGCCCCCAAAAGGCGCGTTTGGCGCGAAAAAACCTTCTTTTTTGCATGCAAAACGCTTCAAAACCATACTTTTGTACATACAATATACGAAAAAACACAAAGAAAAAAGCCCCCTTCCGGGGCGGAAAGAAGGCCGCGGATGGAACCTCTCGTCTCCATCGTCATCCCCGTGTACAACGCGGGCGCCCACCTGGCCCGCTGCATCGAGAGCGTGCGCCGGCAGACCTGGCAGAATCTCCAGGTGGTGCTGGTGAACGACGGCAGCACCGACGCCTCGGCCGAGGTGTGCCGCATGTACGCCCGTGTGGACGGGCGCATCCACCTGATCGACAAGCCCAACGCCGGCGTGTCCGCGGCCCGCAACGACGGCCTGGCCGCGGCAAAAGGGGAGTATATCCAGTTTGTGGACAGCGACGACTATCTGCCCGAGGACGCCACCCAGCTGTTGGTGGACCGGGCGCGGGAGACGGGGTGCGACCTGGTCATCGGCGCTTATTTCCGCGTGGTGGAGGGGGCCGTGCCCGGGCCCCACGGGGACGGCGGCACCCGCTACACCCTGCACGGCTTTTTGCCCCGGGGCCCGGTGATGGACAAAACCGCCTTCGCCCGCCGCCTGCTGGACGAGCCCGCCAGCTACTATTACGGCGTTTTGTGGAACAAGCTGTACCGCGCACCCCTCATCCGGGACAATGGCATCCGCTTCAGCAGCGATTTCGACTGGAGCGAGGATTTCCTGTTCAATCTGGAATACATCCGCTACGCGGAAAGGTTCGCCGCGCTGGACCGGCCGGTGTATTATTATGTGAAGAACGAAAGCAGCATCACCCACACCCAGCTGGACGTGGCCAATGTGCTGAAGACCAAAGCGGCGCTGTTCACCTATTATAAGCACCTGTACGAGAAGCTGGGCCTGTACGACGCCTGCAAGGCCCAGGTGTACAAGTATCTCATCGCCACGGCGGAACACAACTAAAGGGGGACGGGGCCATGGATTTTACGGACATCCTGCACACGCGGCAAAGCTGCCGCTATTTCGACCCCGCCCGCGCGCCGGACGAGGGGGCCCTGCGGGAACTGCTGGAGGCCGGCCGCCTTGCCCCCAGCGCCTGCAACAGCCAGCCCTACCACTTCCACGTGGCGCGGGGCGCGGCCGCCGCCCGCGTGGCCGCCCTGACGCAAGGCTTCGGTATGAACAAGTTCACCGGCCAATGCCCCTGCTTCATCGTGATCGCCCAGCGCCCTTACAACCGCTCGGCCGCCGTGGGCGCCAAATTCAAGCGGCAGGATTACCGCCTGGTGGACATCGGCCTGGCGGCGGGGAACATCGTGTCCCGCGCCTGCGAGCTGGGCCTTGGCACCTGCATGTTGGGCTGGTTCGACGAGGAGGGCCTGCAAAAGCTGCTGGGCACGGACGCGCGCATCCATCTGGTCATCGCCGTGGGCTATGCGGCCCCCGGCGACCCCTTGCGGGAGAAAAAGCGGAAGCCTTTGGAAGAACTGGCCACCTGGGTAGAAGAATAAAAAATATCCGCAAAGCTGTTTTTTCGGCCATGCGGCCCATCCTTGGGCCGCGGCCATAGAGATCAGGCTTTTTATTGCGGAGAAATAAAAAATTTATATACGTGCGCTAGAATGTTTTTACGCAAAGTGCTAACTTTAATCGTTGAATTTTCGAAAGGAGGTGAAGCGATCATGCAGGTTGTTCGAGGTAATTACTCGGTGCAGTTGTAAAATCTGGTAACAGATTGCATCGAGGTTAAAAACTTGTGTTATCAGGTAACTGCACCTATCGTAAAGCTAAAGTATCAATACGAAAAGGAGTAGTTATACAATGAATAAAGAACAGTTATTAAATGAATGGTTAGAAGAAGAAAAGGTTGCACATATCCGTGGGTGGGATTTTTCTCATATATATGGAAAATATGAAGAAGAAAAAGATTTACCTTGGGATTATAGTGGAATGATCCGCCGTTATTTGCGGCCTGAAATGAAACTATTAGATATTGATACAGGCGGCGGCGAGTTTCTTCTTTCATTAAAATACCCTCTTTGTCATTTGAGTGCAACAGAAGCATACCCGCCCAATGTGGAACTATGTAAAGAAAAATTACTTCCATTGGGGGTGGACTTCAAGGAAGCAGATGCTTCTGTAAGACTTCCTTTTGATAATGAAACATTTGATATTGTAATAAATCGTCATGGAGCTTTCAACGAAAATGAAATATGGCGAGTATTAAAACCCAAAGGAATTTTTATTACGCAACAGGTAGGGGCAGAAAATGATAGGGAACTTGTTGAGCTATTAT
>CAJMEU010000131.1 GCA_905212515.1 uncultured Oscillospiraceae bacterium
AAAGCCAATAGCAATCGCACCTGTGACCTGAAACAAATTTTCCGCAAGAGCGGCGCCGCTGCCATTTACAAGATTTAAAAGATGTCCCAATCCAAAAGTAACACTTGAAATAACAATTGCCGTTTTCACATTGTCCTTTGCCATCGCTTTGAACAAAAAACCCCGAAAAATTATTTCTTCTACAAATCCAACGCAAAGCATGCACACGATATAGCAAATCGTATCTGCCGCAGTCAAGTTGATTGCAGCTCCGTTCCAAAAATTTCTTGTAACCAGAACGATCAGGGGAATATAATAAAGCAATCGGCGTGCGGAAACAGAAGGTTTGCAAAGTCCATACTTTGTAAACAGCTGGTTTTTCTTTAGAAAGCAGAGTAACAGTACCGTCTGCAAAATACAGAAAACAGCGCTTGCAGAGTATGCAATCCCGATCCGTTCATTGATTGGGTTGGCTAAGGATTGCAGTACGCAATAAACCCCAATCCAAACCAACGCAAAGGCCAGTTCATTTTTCTCATAGATTTTTTTCATTTTGTTTCCTCCCGGGTGGCCAAGATTGCACCTCTATATGTTCGTTCCAAATGAGTAATTACTGTTTTTTCGTCATACTCCAAAGAGTTATTTGCGATTATGCTTGCATAGCCGTGGGCGAATAAGGCGATCGTGATAAATGCTTCCTTTGTCTGTTCCATTGGCAACTCCATCGCCTGCTGCATAGCGGAAAGTATAGGGAGCAATTCCTCGGAATCGACCATTTCAAGCAAACTGTTCTCCACTGCGTATCCCGACTGAAAGAGAAAGCGAAATAACTGTGGTTCTTCAATTGCAAACCGGATATAGTTGAGTCCGATACCGAGCATCATTCCTTCCTGTGGATTCGTAATGTTCATTAAGTATTCGGTATGATACCAATCCAATTTTGCATAGACGGCTCTTTTCAATTCCTCAATCGTTGCAAAGTGGTACATAACAGGCAGCGTAGAACAGTTGAGTCATTTGGCAACCGTTCTGGTATTGATGTTACCTTCACCCCCTTCCCGGGCAACCTCAAAAGCAGCGTCAATCACCATTTCTTTTGTAATCTTCGCTCTTGGGGGCATCGAAATCCCTCCTTAATATAATTATCATTATATAACAACAATTATAATATCTTTTTCAGCATTGTCACCCCTGTGAATAAAAGTTTCCAAAAAGGCAAACCGTGATTTCACAGCCCATAACCTCAGCAGCTTTCGCTAAGCGGAGATTGCAAAGCAGCTTTTTTTACGGATATGCGATTTGATTTCTTTATACAAAAAGACACCGGGAAAAGCATCTCTACCTTTCTCGGTGTCTTTCGTCTTTGCAACGCCCATAATTGTTCGTATTTTGATATATTTTCAAATTACCTCGTCGGGCGTTAGCAGCCACAGACGCCCTCTTTGATCGATCACGCAAACAGCCCGCACACAAGGCCCGCCGCCACGCCTACGGCGTACAGCAGCCCTACGATGAACAAATTCTGTTTGATATTCCGGTTGGCGCGGAACAGCACCGCCAGGCCCACCCCCGCCGAGGTGCACAGCCCCGCCACCACGCCGCCAAAGGACAGCTGCCCGGCGGTGAACAGCTGCGTCAGCAGCACGCTGGCCACGCAGTTGGGGATCAGGCCGATCAGGCCTGCCACAAAGGGCTGCACCGGCCCGGCCGCGGCCAGAAATGCGCCGATGGCGTCAGCCCCCACCAGGGCCACCACCAACCCCAGCGCCACGTTGAACAGCAGGATATACACCCAGATGTGCACCGTGTGCTTGAGGGCAGCCGTCAGGATGCCGTCCTCTTCCTCGTGCTCGTGGCAGTCCACGTCCTGGCTGCGGCCGCTGTAGCCGCCGCGCACCGCGGCCGGGATCCACCGCCTGAACACAAAATCCACACACAGGCCCGCCAGCATGCCCACCAGCACCTTCACGGCCAGGATGGCCGCCAGGCTGTTCCAATGCTCGGGGCTGGCCACCATCAGGGGAATGGCTTCGTCGCTGGTGGCCAGGAACACCGCCAGCAGCGTGCCCAGGGTGATGACCTTGCTGCCGTAAAAGTTGGCCGCCATGGCCGAAAAACCGCACTGGGGGATGCACCCCAGCAGCGCGCCGGGCACAAAGCCGAAGCGCCCGCCGCCGGCCAGCAGCCGCTCGATGCCCTCCGAGTGGCGGTGCTCGACATATTCGATCACCCAATATGCCGCGAACAGGAAGGGCAGCATCTTCGCGCTGTCGATCAGCGCGTCCAACAATACATCCAAAAGCAAATCCGGTTCTCCTTGCTGTAAAAGTCTGCTTCGCCGCGCCTTGCGGCCTACCTTACAAAGTATAGCCCAACGCGGCGGCTTTTGCAAATCCAAAGTAAAATTTTACAGAACTCTTGCGTGGCCCGCCCCGGGGATGGTATGATAGTACCACCAATGGGATAAAGGAGTTTTGGGACCATGCGTGGCATTTATTCTTCCGTGACCGACATCCGCCGCAAGGTGTTCACCGAGGTGGCGCGCCTTGCGTATGAGGGCGGCGGGTATGACCAGCTTGAACGCCTACCTTATAAGATCCTGCCCGGCGAGGTGGGCAAGTACCGCGAGAGCATCTTTCTGGAGCGGGCCATCATCGGCGAGCGCCTGCGTCTGTCCATCGGCCTGCCTTTGCGCAATATGGCCGAGCACGCGCCCCTAGCCGAGGGCATCGACGAGGCCACGGTGGCGGAGAAATACTACGAGCCGCCGCTGATCAACGTGATCCGCTTCGCCTGCAACGCCTGCCCGGAAAAGAGCTACCGCGTGACAGATTTGTGCCAGGGCTGCCTGGCCCACCCCTGTGTGGAGGTGTGCCCCAAGGGCGCGGTGTCCATCCAGCACGGCCGCAGCATCATCGACCAGGAAAAATGCATCAAATGCGGCCAGTGCGCCAACGTGTGCCCCTACGGCGCCATCAATAAGATCGAGCGCCCGTGCGCCAAAGCCTGCGGCATGGACGCCATCGGCTCGGACGAGTACGGCCGCGCCAAGATCGACTACGACAAGTGCGTATCCTGCGGCATGTGCCTGGTGAACTGCCCCTTCGGCGCCATTGCCGACAAAAGCCAGATTTTCCAGGTCATCCAGGCCATCAACCGGGGGGACCGTGTCATCGCCGCCGTGGCCCCGGCCTTTGTGGGCCAGTTTGGCCCGGAGATGACCACCGCCAAGCTGCGCAGCAGCATGAAGCTGCTGGGCTTCGACAATGTGGTGGAGGTGGCCATCGGCGCCGACCTGTGCACCATCGAGGAGGCCAAGGACTTCCTGCGCGAGGTGCCTGAGCAGCAGCCATTCATGGCCACGTCCTGCTGCCCCGCCTGGAGCGTGATGGCCAAAAAGCTGTTCCCCCAGTTCGCCCCTTATATCAGCATGGCCCTCACGCCCATGGTGCTGACGGCCCGCCTGATCAAAAAGCGCCACCCGGGCTGTAAAGTGGTGTTCATCGGGCCCTGCGCGGCCAAAAAGCTGGAGGCCAGCCGCCGCACCATCCGCAGCGACGTGGATTTCGTGCTCACCTTCGAGGAAGTGATGGGCATGTTCGAGGCCAAGGCCATCCAGTTCGCCGAGGTGGCCGAGGGCCCCGAACCCGTGGAGGCCACCGGCGACGGCCGCGGCTTTGCCGTGAGCGGCGGCGTGGCCAATGCGGTGGTGAATGTCATCAAAAAGATGGACCCGGACCGCGAGGTAAAGGTGATGGCCGCCCAGGGCCTGGCCGACTGCCGCAAGATGCTGATGATGGCCAAGGCGGGCAAGCTGGACGGCTACCTGCTGGAGGGCATGGCCTGCCCCGGCGGCTGTGTGGCCGGCGCGGGCACGCTGGCGAACCCGGCCAAGGCCGCTGCCGCCCTGAACAAGTACAAGGCGGCAGCGCCGCTGAAAGTGGCCGACGAAAGCCCTTACGAGATCACCCTGAGCCTGCTGCACGACGAATAAAGCATAAAAAAGTAAAGAGCCTCCCCGCCAAAAACGTGTCCACGCTGCGGAGAGGCCCTTTTATTTTTCTGTGCCGTCCTCCGGCACGATCACGCAGGCAATGGGCACGGCAAAGCCCGTCAGCACCCCGGCCAGCTTCGGCGGCATGCCCGCCAGGAACAGGTCTTTCAATTCCCCGGCCGGGCGCGCCATACCGCCGCGCACCCATTCGGTGGCCATCTCAATGCCGCCGCTGCCATACATGCGCAGCAGGAATTTCATCTCCTCGTCCAGCGGCCTGCCCGTGCGCCAACGGATGATGCGGCTGTACAGCACGTCGGTGTAATCCAGCATGATGTGGTACAGGGTGGCGTCGTCCGCCTGGCGCACCATGCGGCGGTACAGCCCGCGCTTTCGGCGCAGGGTCTCCAGCATTTTCAGCACCATGGCGTCCCATTCCACCGCCTCTTCGCCGGCAAAGGCCGCGGCAAAATCCCGCCGGTACATCCAACGGATCAAATCGTCCCGGGTGTGGAAATAGCGATAAAACACCTGCCGCGTCAGCCCGCACTGCTGGGCGATATCGCTGACACTGATGCTGCGCAGGGGCTGGTGCTCCAGCAGGGCCTCAAGGCCCCGGGCCAGCCGGGCGCGGGTGTGCTCTGTGGGCATATCACTCACCTCAACATTTGAAAAGTTGACACTTTGCCAAAAGTGCAATGTTCCCACGGCACCGGGGCTGTGTTATAATCTGTTTGATAAAATTATAACAAAGGAGTGTCCTTTTATGAAAACTGCGATCATCACCGGCGGTTCCCGCGGCATTGGCGAGGCCATGACGCTGAAACTGGGCGAAATGGGCTACAATGTGGTCATCAACTACCGGTCCGACAGCTCAAAAGCCCTCACCGAGGCCCTTATTGAAAAGCTGAAAGCCCAGTACGGCGTGGAGGGCCTGGCCGTGCAGGCGGACGTGTCCAAGTACGAGGACTGCGAAAAACTGGTGGCCGCCGCGGTGGCCCATTTCGGCGAGCAGATCGACGTGCTGGTGAACAATGCCGGCATCACCAACAACGCCCCCTTCTGTGAACTGCCCCGCGAAAAGTACATGGCCGTGCTGGAGACCAACCTCATCAGTGCCTTCCACATGTGCCACTTCGTGGTGCCCTATATGGTGAAGGCAAACGGCGGCTGCGTGGTGAACACCTCGTCCATCGGCGGTCTGATGGGCGTGGCCAACCAGGCGGATTACTGCGCCTCCAAGGCGGGCCTCATCGGCATGACCCGCGCCCTAGCCATGGAATTCGGCAAGCAGCACATCCGCTTCAACTGCATCTGCCCGGGCATGATCTGGACGGACATGCTGCGCGGCGTCAATCAGGACGAGGTGGCCGCGCTGAAGATGGGCATCCCCATGGGCGAGATCGGCGAGGTGGAGGATATCGCCGCGGCGCTGGAATTCCTCATCAAGGACAAATACATGACCGGCCAGTATGTCTCCCCCAACGGCGGCATCTACATGCCGTAAGCCGATATTTTCTTCGGGCCAATAAGGCCGGGCGCACAGCGCCCGGCCTTTTGTTTTACATATAGGGCCCTTCGCCTGCCTCCACATAGGGCAGGTTGGCCGGGCTGTACACCGTATGGCGCTGCAGATACTCCACCCACTGCAGGTAACCGGCCGGATGCATGTGCATGCCATTGCTGGCCGGATACCCGCCGATGTCGTCCGGCAGGTAGCCTTCCGCGTCCGCCAGCGCCTCGTGGGTATCCACATAGTAGAACCCGCGCGCAAGGGCCATGGCGGCCACCTTATTGTTCAGCGTGTGCAGACGGGTGAGGGAATAATGATCGTTCCACTCCGCGCACGCGCGCGTCACCGGCGTGACGCCCTGCACATAGACAGGGACGCCGGGGAACGTCTGGGCGATCTTGTCCATCAAATCGCCGTAGAATTTCAAAAATCGATCGTCGTCCGGCGTATTCAGGATCGCGTTGGCACCCATCAGCAGGTAAACTTTTCCCGGGGCCTCCGCGCTGATCGCGTCCCACACCGCAGGCACGTCCCGCTGGGTGGGGCAGCTTTTGTTGATGGTGCCGCCGCCATTGTCCACAAAAAACTGCGGGCTGGCGCCCCGGGCGGAATAGATGATCGCCTTTCCCTCTTCCTTGAGGGGCTCGTAAAGGGCGAAGCCCTCGGTGACGGAATCGCCGATGAACAGCGCGTCGCGGAAATAGTCCAGGCTCACCTTGCCGTTCTCCGGCACGGCCAGCAGCTTGCTGGACGCCTGCACGGTAGCGCCGTTGTTGATGGTCTGGGGCAGCTGTTCCGTGGTGTTCCAGGGCTCGTCTGCCCGCGGGGCCTGGACGTCCTGTCCATCCCCGCCGCTTTGGGCCTGGCTTCCGCTTGCGGGCGGCACGGCGGGCACGCCGCCGCCCTCCGGCGGCGTGCTGCCCACGGCCGCAAAGGCCGGCACCTCCAGCACGGGCTGCCCATGCAGCAGCTTCACCACCGCGTAGCTGTTGCCGAACAGCAACCCTACAATAAGCACGGCCAAGCACGCCTGCGCAAGCAAGGAGCGGGTGCGGCGCTGTTTTGATTGTTCTTTCATCTGCTGATAATTAGCCAATTGGTCCTCCTCCAGGGAAAACGGGATTGATCGGGGCTATTGGGCCGCCGGCGCCACATAGCAGGGCGACCCGGGCAGGTAGGGATTCTGGGGGCTGTAGACTGTGTGGGTCACCAGATATTCCCGCCACTGGCCGTAGCCTGTATCGTTCAAATGCAAACCGTCGGCGGCGCCGTACTCGGCCCGCATGGCGCCGGTGACGTCGGCAAAGGTGCTGTACAGATCCAGGTAGTGCATCCCACGGTCGGCCGCCAGCCGGGCCAGCTGCTCGTTCAGGTTCTGGATGCGCTCCACGGTGAAATTCTCGTCACTCTCCATCTTGGCCGCGGACACGGGCAGGATAGACTCTATATAATAGATAGTCCCCTGGGGCAGTTTTTGTTGCAATAAGTCCAAAAATTCCCCATAGTATTTTAAAAAGCCCTCGTCCTTCATGGTCTCGATGGAGTTGGTGCCCAGCATGATATACACTTTTTTGGGCTGCGCCTGCACGATCACGTCCATGGGCTGCACCGTCTGATTGTTCTCGTCGGTGACGGTCCCCTCGGTGAACGTCTGCGGGCCGGCGCCCACGTAAGCGGCATATTTGGCGTTGGACAGGGAGGTGGAATAGAACTCAAAACCCGTGGTCAGCGAGTCTCCGATGAGCAGGGCGTCGTCAAAATAACTGATATCGACGCGGCCGTTTTGCGGAAGGGCGTAAAGGCGCGCGCTGAAAGGCGTCAGCAGCGGCTGGGCCTGATACACCGGGCCCACCTTGTCGCCGGCCACGGCCAACGTCTCGGCCAGTTTCTGCTCCTCGGCCGCCTGGGCCGCGGCGCTGGCCGCCGCCGCACTGCTGGCCGCGGCCGCCCGCTGGGGCGCCTGCAGCACGTAGGTGATGACGCCCGCCAGCACCAGGATCAGCGCGAAGGCCGCCACAAAGAAGCCCGCGCCGCCCAAAGGGTTGCGCCGCCGCTTTTTGCGGCGCACGGGGTAATCGGCCGGACGCCGGGCGCCGGGCTGGGATGGGCGTCGGGTGCGCTGCTGGGCCGCCCGCGCATAGGCGCGCCGGTCGTCCGCCTGGGGCGCGCGCGCCGCGTGCTGGGGCGGGCGGGCCGCGCCTGTCCGGTTCTGCGGCCGCGCGTGCTGGCCCCGGGAGGCCGGGCGCCGGGCCGTGTTTTGCCCCGGCGCGCGCTGCCCGCTGTGTCCCTGGCTGCCCTGGCCCTGAGGCCGCCCGCCGGTGGACGTGGGCACGGTGAAGGAAAACTGCTGCATCCCGCCCTGGCCCGTTCTGCCCCTGTCCGGGCGCGCGGGAGGCGGGGCCTTGTCGTAGTCGAACGGGTCCATCCTCTCGCCTCCCTTCCCGCGTGTCCTCTATGGCACAGGCCGCCATGATGTTCTTTCATTATACCCGTTTTCACCGGCTTCTTCAACTGTATAACCTGCCACATTTTAGCGCAGACCGGTGCTTTTATTGTAAATTTTTTGCGAATGGGCCCGCGCGCAAAGAAAAGGGGCCCGGGGCGCTTTGAGCCGCCGGCCCCGCCAGGGGAGAGGAAAATCGTCTTCG
>CAJMEU010000132.1 GCA_905212515.1 uncultured Oscillospiraceae bacterium
GTCCCCTTCGCCCTGCGGCAGATAAACCGCGGCGCGGGACTGTGCCTGTTCGCACAGGGCCGCGGATTTGCCGCCGAAGGCGACCTGGAAACCCTGCGGGACGCCGTGTTGCGCATGGTGGAGCCGGAGATCGCCATCGACAGCGAGGAGATTTTCTATCTGCACCGGGTGAAGGACGGCGAGGAGCTGTTTTTCCTGGTAAACCCCACCGACGGGGCCGTGGATGCGCAGATCACGCTGTGCGGCCGTTTCGCGCCGGAATTGTGGGATCTGGAGAACGGCGGTATCACGCCCCTGCATTTGTACACGGTGGATGAAAAACAAACGACCTTTGCGATGCACTTTGAACCCTATGGCTCCGCGCTGATAAGCGCCGCGCCCTATACCGGCCAGCCCCATTTGGAAGAGGCGAACTTCACCGTGCTGTCCTTTGACGGTAAAAACGTGCGCGGCTGCGGCGGCCCGCAGGAGAAGCGCGCCGTGGCCGTGTGCGACGGCGAGCGGCAGGTTTGTACCATGTCGGTGCCCGGCGCCGCGCAGACGCTGGCGCTGCCGGCGCAGTGGGCGTTCGAAACAGACAAGCCGAACTGCATCCTGACAGACGCCTATAAAATGCGTTATGTGGAGCCCGGTGAGGGCGCGGACGCCGCGCGGGAGATCTGCGCGCCAGACTATGATTTCGCCGGCTGGTATGATTTCAAGATGGGAGCCTGGGAGATGCAGCTGCCCATGGAGCGGGACGAAAACACCTACCCCGTAGACCTTTGGTACGCCGCGCGCTTTGCGGCGGACTATGTGCCAGCCGACGCGGTGCTGCTCGTCGACGGCTTTGCCGGCAGCGGCTGGCAGCTGTATGTGAACGGGGCTTGTGTGGACGGCCCCTTCACGCGCAGCTGGCTGGACGCAGAGATCCGCCAGGTGCCGGTGGGCGCGCTGCTGCGCCGGGGCGAGAATACGGTCGCCGTCAAACTGACGGTCACGAAGAAAAGCGACGGTATGCTGGACCTGCTGAAGATCACCGGAAACTTCTGCGTGGAGCTGCACGGCGGCAAACCGGTCATCACTGCCCCCGGGCATCAGCTTCCCCTGGGCGATTGGACGCAGCTGGGCTATCCCTATTATTCGGGCGCCGGCGTCTATACCGGCGCGTTCACCCTGCCGCCGCAGGCAGGGGAGTGCCGCGTGACGCTCACCGGTGAGGTGGGCGCCGATATCCTGGAGGCGTCAGCCAATGGCGGTGCGCTGCAAAAACGGCTCTGGCGTCCCTATGCTGTGGATTTGACACAGCAGGTGCATCCTGGTGAAAACAGTCTGCGGGTGCGCTGCGTCAATACGCTGGTAAACCTGCTGGAGGGCAAAACACAGGCATCCGGCGTGCGGCGGCTGCAGCTGCAGGCACAGCCCGTATTCACCATGGAGTTTTAAGACGGCGGACTGGACGCGTCGTGCCTGGAAAGGATGATGGATTTTGGAAAAGATCAAGCTGTTTATCGACACCGACATGGGCGGCGATGTGGACGACGCCCTGGCGCTGACGGCGGCCCTGCGCTGCCCGGGTATCCAGGTGGTGGGATTGTCCACGGTCTACCTGCGGCCCCAGTGGCGCGCGCAGGTGGCGTGCAATATCCTGGGGCGCTGCGGCGCGCCGGAAGTGCCGGTGGCAGCCGGCTGCGGCGCGCCCATCGCCGGTGCGTGGGACGAGCGATACATTCATGACACGGGCGTTCTGCCCGAAACGCCCTGTGCCCTCAGCCCGCTGCACGGCAGCGACCTGCTGCTGCAGGCCGCCCGTGAAAACCCGGGGCTCGCCATTTTGGCCATCGGCCCGCTGACGAATCTGGCGCTTGCCCTGATGAAGGATGCCGGGGCCCTGCGCGGATGTACGCTGTACATCATGGGCGGCAGGCTGTTCAATGCCCGGCCGGAGTGGAACATTTTATGCGACCCGGAGGCGGCGGACATCGTGCTGCGCTCCGGCCTTGAGATTGCGCTGGTGCCCTTTGACGTCACCAGCCTCTGCCAGTTTTCCCAGGCGGAGGTGGACGTCTTCGAGGGGACAGAGTACCGCGGCCTTCTGCGCGGCATGATGAACGCCTTCACAGAGAAATTCGGCTTTTTGCCCATGATGCACGACCCCATGGCCCTGGCCATGTTAGCCGCTCCGCAGCTGTTCACCTTTGAACGGCGGCGCATCGCCGTAGAGACGCGCGGCGTTTTAACGCGCGGTACCCTGGTGGACTATGGCCCGGATGAAAACGGCAATGTGCGCGCCGCCGTTGCGGCGGACCAGGCGGCGTTCCGGGCGTGGATCAAAAATCTTTTGATGCAGGGCTGACGCCGCATCCGCGGCAGGCCTCACTTGATCGAGAAAGAGGGTATTTTTATGAAACTTGCGCTTATCGGCGGCGGCAGTGTCCGCACCTTTTACTTTGTGGAGTCGCTACTCAAATTCTGCGAACGGCTGCAGATCACCGAGCTCAGCGTCATGGACAACGATCCCGTGAAGCTGGAGATTTTCGGCGGTTTCGCCGTTTATCTGGCACAGCACAGTGACGCAAAGCTCAGTGTGGATCTCACCGGCGATTTGAAAGCCGCCGTGAAGGACGCGGACTTTGTGGTGACGACCATCCGCGCGGGCCAGGACGGGATGCGCTGCAAAGACGAGCGCATCGCCCTCAGCCACGGCCTCATCGGGCAAGAGACCACGGGCGCGGGCGGCTATTCTTACGCCACGCGGTCCATCCCCGCTATGCTGGAGATTTGCAAAACCATCAAGGAGTACGCCAAACCCGGCGTCATCACCTTTAACTTTACCAATCCCTCTGGCCTTGTCACCCAGGCCATGCACGACGCGGGGTATGAGGTCATCGGCATCTGTGACAATGCCACGGGCATCAAAATGGATCTCTCGAAGGCGCTGCACGTAGGCGCGGGTGATTTGTACCTGCGGGTGTACGGCCTGAACCACCTCTCCTGGGCGGACCGGGTGGAGATCGGCGGCCGCGACATCCTGCCCCAGCTGCTGCAGCGGGAAAAGTTTGTGGAAAATTTCCACCAGTTCGCCTATTTTGACAAAGATCTGGTGCGCACCATCGGCAAGATCCCCAACGGCTACCTGTATTATTTCTATCACCGAGAGCGCGCGCTGGCCAATATCCAGGCATCTTCCGCCTCCCGCGGCGAGGCTATCCACGCCATCAACGAGCGCATGATGGCCGAACTGACAAAAATGGACGTGCATACGCAGGCGAAAGAGATGATCGAGATCTATCACCGCTATATGCACGAACGCGAGGGCAGTTATATGCAGATGGAGACGGGGGGCCTCCGGCATCCGGCAGCCATCGATGTACGTGAACTGGGTATCCCGGAACTGGATGCCGCACACGAGAGCCAGGAGATCTACGAGGGGTATGCGGGCGTGGCCTTCAATTATATCGAGAGCGTCGTGCACGATAAGCCCATCGACCTGGCCCTCTGTGTACCCAACAAGGGCGCCATCGCCGGCCTGGAGGATGACGATGTGGTGGAAGTGACGTGCATCGTGGACAAAAACGGAGCGCGGCCTGTCCAAATCGGCGCCATGCCCGAGGACGAATACCTGCTGACACGCCTCATCAAGCGCTATGAGAAGCTGACCGTGGCCGCTGTGCGCGAACGTTCGCTGGAATTGGGTACATTGGCCTTGATGCAGCACCCGCTGGTGGGAAGCTATTCGCTGGCAAAACAGCTGGTGAAGGAGTACGCGGCCGTCAACGAGCCTTATACCGGCACCTGGAGGTGAAGCCGTGTTCGACGTATTGTGTGTGAGCGACTGCTGCTGCGACCTGATCTTCAAAGGTCTGGCCCGTGTGCCTGCGCCGGGCACGGAGGAATACTGCGAGGCCCTGTACATGAAGGCGGGCGGCGGCGCCAACACGCCCATGGGCTTGGCAAGGCTGGGATGTGCCACGGCCTACGCCACTGCCTTGGGGGACGACGCCATGGGCGCGCAGGTGCGCGCGGACATGGCGTCAGCGGGTGTCGCGCCGGACTATTTCCAACAAGCGCCCGACGCGCGCACCTGGGTCAGTGCCGTGCTCTCCACGCCCGGGGACCGGGCGTTTGCCTCTTTTGCCGGCCAGGGCGTGAGCTGTACCCGCGCGCAGTTGGAGCAGATGGTGCGCGGCGCACGCTGGGTGCATACCTACACCTATTATTGTGAAAAATTTCCCGTTCTGCCGCAAATCTGCCGGGAGATGGGCATCCCGCTCTCGCTGGATGCCACGTTCGGTGAAGGGAAAACGCTGGAGGATGCCCGCGCCCTTCTGGTTAGGGCGACGCTGTTCACCCCCAACGACGTGGAGGCCTGCGCGCTGACAGGGGAACAGGACCCCCGCGCGGCGCTGGAAAAGCTGGCCGATGTCTGCCCCAATGTGGTGGTGACGATGGGCAGCAAAGGTTGTATCGCCGCCCTGGGAGACGAACGTCTGCGGGCCCTGCCGCCGCAGGTGGAAGCGGTGGACGCCAACGGCGCCGGCGACTTGTTCAACGCGGGGCTGCTGGCAGCGCGGCTGGCAGGGCGGGATGCGGCCGGGCAGTTGCGCCTGGCCGCGGCATCGGGCGCGCTGGCCGTCACCTACGCGGGCGGCATGGATGCGCGCTATACCCGCGAAAAAGTAGAAGCCCTGGCCGCCGCCGTCACCGTGGAGCGGCTGTAAAACGGCTGGGAGAAACGCAAAAGCACGTCTGCGTGCAAATGGATGCGCAGGCGATTGGAAAGGAGCTGGCACTTATGGAGGCATACAGCGGCAAGATCATCGACGCCCACGTGCATGTATTCGGAAAAGGAACACAAGGCGTGCGCGACATGTTGGCATTTGAAAAAGAGCAGGGGTACGAGGCCTGCAATTACCTGAGCTGTGAGTGCATGGGCGACGCGGCCCAAAACGCATTGGGCATTTACCTCAAGCTATGCGCACCGGAAAACTTTGCCTTTGGCGGCCTGACTTATCGCTGCGACTGCGATTTCGCGGCCGAGATGGACGCGCTGTGGGACATCGGGTTTGACGGCATAAAAATGGTGGAGGATAAGCCCACTTTGCGCAAGCAGCTGGGCGTGCCCTTCAACGACCGGCGCTATGACGGCTTTTATGCTAAGCTGGAGGAAAAGCAGATCCCGCTTTTGGCCCACGTGGCGGACCCGGAGGAGTGCTGGGACAAAGATCTGATCCCCGATTGGGCTTTCGCGGCCGGTTATTTCTATGGCGACGGCACCTATGTGGAGAAAGAGACCCTGTACACGGAAGTGGAGGACGTGCTTACCCGCTTCCCGGGCCTTCGCATCATCCTGGCCCACTGCTTCTTCATGTCCGCCGACCTCGAACGGCTGGACGCCCTGATGCAGCGCCACCCGAACGTTTGCTTGGATATTGTGTCAGGTACGGAGATGTACTGGAATTTCGGCAGGCGGCCGGACGACTGGCGCGCCCTTTTCCTGAAATATCAGGATCGCATCATCTACGGCACGGATAACATGAACCTGTACGATGCGCGCGAGATCGAAAATGCGCGTATTACCAACGATCTGCAGCGCCGCTATTTGACGCGCACGCGCCCAGTCCACGCCTGGGACAAAGTTACCCAGGGCATTGCGCTGCCGCAGGAGGTGCTGGAAAAGATCCTGCGCGGCAATTTCCTGCGGCTTACCGGCGGTGCCCCGCGCCCGCTGAACCGCGCCGCCGCCGCCCGGTATCTGCGGGCCCGGCTGGAAAACAAGGCCCTGGCGTTGACGGAGGAAGAGCGTGCTGTCACCGCCGAAGTTCTGACGCTGCTGGCAGATGGCTGACCGGCAGCGCGGGCAAGGCGTGCTGAACACCCCCTATCTGCTGATGGGTATTCAGTTGGTGCTGTGGGGCAGCTATGCCGCTGTCAGCAAACTGGTGCTGGGCAGTATGGCGGTGTGGCCCTTCCAGTGCTACAGCTTCGGCATCGCCTTGGCGGCGCTGGCCGTGCCCTATTTTGCCAAAGGCGGCTGGAGCCGCTTGCGCAAACTGGGGGCAAAAAAACTGCTTTGCCTGTGCGCGATTGCGGTGCCGTCCTTTTTGTATTACTTTTTTTACGCCACTGCGCTCTCCCTGACGGGCGCCGTGGAAGCGTCGGTGCTGAATTATACCTTCCCGGTTTTTGTGTTGCTGCTGGCCTGGCCCGTGTGCGGCGAGAGGCCGGCACCCCGCGGCGTGCTGGCGGTGCTGCTGGGGCTGGCGGGCGCGGTGATCGTCCTGCTGGGCGGCGGCGGGGGATTGGGCGGTTTTGTCAACGCCGGGGCCCTGTGCGCGCTGTGCGGGGCGGTGTGCTGGGGGCTGTTCTCCAACTTGGGGCGGCGTGCCCCGGCAGACGCACAGACGGCGAACCTTATTTACATGGGCGTGGGATTTTTGCTCTCGCTGTGCGGCATGCTGGCCTTTTCACAGTTCGAAGCCCCGGTGGGCGGCGATCTGCTGTGCCTTGTGTGGAACGGAGTGTTCAGCTTGGCGGCCGGGTATTGGGTCTGGTTCCGCGTGCTGGACGTGGCGCCGGCGGCCTTGGCGGCAAACCTCTCGTTCATCACCCCTTTCGCCAATCTGCTGTTCATCGCCTGCCTGCTGCACGAACCCATCCGCTGGCAGCATTGGGCAGGGCTTGCCGTCATCCTGCTGGGCGTGCTGCTGCAGGCGCTGCCCACAGGGCGTGGTACAGCCCAAAGGGCAGGACAGAAGTGAGTAAACTTTATCGGCCGGCGTGAAAACGCCGGCTTATTTTGAAAAAAGGAGAAAATACTATGCAATGGACGGCTGAGGAAAAGCGCGTACAAGTGTTCCTGGCGGACGGTGTGTTGGAACTTTCATTTCCCGGAAACGGCGGCGTGCGGCTGCGGTACGGCGCGCACGGCCCCGAGGAAGCATGGTGCCCGGTATTGGAAAAAGAGCCGGAATTGCTGGACTGTCAGGTGCAGGAAGACGGCGCCTCGCTGGAAGTGCGCGCTGACAATATCGCCTTTCGCCTGGACGATGACGGCGCCATGCAGGTCAGTGAAAACGACGCCGTGCGCTGGCGTGCACCAGCCGGCGCGCTAAGGGCAGAACAGCAGGGGGCACGGCTGTATTTTTGCTCTCCACCCGAGGATGCAGTGTATGGCCTGGGACAAGATCCGGAGGCCAAACTAGACCACAACCACCAGGAGCGGCGCATGTGGAACCAATGGGGCGGCCATGAACGCAGCGGGAACTGCGGCATAGGCTTTTTTATGTCCACCGGAGGCTATGGAATGCTGCTGGCCACGCCGGCCGCGGCACGCTTTGGCTTCAATGAGAACGCCCCTCAGCCCCTGGATCCTTTGGGCGAGGCCATGGTCCCGTCGCCCTGGGGGACGGCGCAGCCCCTGCCGGCAGGCATGGCCAGCGTAGAGGCCGCGGGCGCGCTGGATTTGTTTTTGTTCTTTGGGCCGCTGCCAGCGCTGCTGCGCCAGTACTATGGCCTGACGGGCCTGCCGCGCCTGCTGCCCAAATGGGCCTATGGCTTCTTGCAGTGCAAAAACCGCTACATGAACCAGGCCGACCTGCTGGAGACTGCCCGCCGTCTGCGCGCAGAGGGCTTGCCCTGCGACGGGCTTATCATCGACTGGCTGTGGTTCTCAGAGTTTGGCGATTTGGAATGGCGTACGGACGATTGGCCCGACGCCGCCGGGATGCTGGCGGAGCTGGCGCGGATGGGCTTCCATGTTTCCAGCGCCCAGCACCCCTTTATCTCTGCGGAGGGGAAATATTATCAGGATTACTGCGCCCAGGGCTATCTCAACGAAGTGCCTTCCACCAAGCGCATCACCTATGACCATACGAACCCGGCGGCGCGGGCGCACTGGTGGGAAAAAACAGCCGCCCTGTACCGCCAGGGCCTGCGCGGTTACTGGACGGATATGGGCGAATTGGAAGAACACTTTGAGGGCACCAAAAGCGCGGCCGGCAGCCGCCTCCAACCACACAAGTCCATATCGCAGCAGTACTCCCAAGGC
>CAJMEU010000133.1 GCA_905212515.1 uncultured Oscillospiraceae bacterium
GTGTGGTCCCTCCTCCACGCGGTGGTGAAAGCATAGAAAGCAAACGAGGCCCGGCCCCCCCGGCGGGCGGGGGCGGGGCCGGGTTTTTCGGGGGGGGCGGGAAAGACCACCGCCCCCGGGGCGGTTTTTTGTTGGGGGCGCAGCCCCCGCGGGCCCCCCGGGGCCTCAAAACCGAGCACCTGAACCACCCAAAAAGGGGGGCGGCCACCACAAAGGCCGGGCGACCCACAGGAGCCCCGGGCCTTGTTGTTTTGCCCTTTACAAAAACCGCTGCGAAAGACGGGGCGCGCCCGCCGTTCAAAACAGCAGCGCCTTGCCGCCGAAGTAGGCCAGCACCAGAATGCCTAAGCCGATGCGGTACCAGCCGAACACCTTGAAATCGTGCTTTTTCACATAGCCCATCAGGAAGCGGATGGAGGCCAGCGAGACGAGGAAGGCCGTGACGCTGCCCACGGCCAGCACGGCCAGCTCCATGCCGGTGAAATCGAAGCCGAATTTCAGCACCTTGATGAGGCTGGCGCCCGCCATGACGGGCACGGCGAGGAAAAATGTAAACTCGGCCGCCAGCGTGCGGCTGCACCCCAGCAGCATGGCGCCCAGGATGGTGGCGCCCGAGCGGGAGGTGCCCGGCACCAGGCTGAGCACCTGGAACAGGCCGATGAAGAGGGCGACCCGATAGGTCAGGTCCGGCAATTCGGTGAGGGTGGGGGTGCGGCGACGGTTTTCCATCCAGATGAAGAGGACGCCGTATAAAATCAGCATGGCCGCCACCACCGGGGGGTTGTGCAGATGCTCGGTCATCCAATCGTCCAGCGGCAGGCCGATGACCATGGCCGGCAGGATGGCCACCACCACCTTGAACCACATGACCCATACGTCGGTTTTGCAGAAGCGGCGCACAAAGTAGGCCCCCGCGCCCTCGTTTTGGTGGCGCACGGCGCCCGCCTTGTTCTGGAAGGGCCACAGCTTGTTCCAGAACAGCACCACCACGGCCAGGATGGCCCCCAGCTGGATGACCACGTCGAACATTTCCTTAAAGGCGTCGCTGACGCCAAGCCGGATAAATTCATCCGCCAGGATCAGGTGCCCGGTGCTGGAGATGGGCAGCCATTCGGTGATGCCCTCCACAATGCCCAGGATAACGGCTTTGATGAGATCGAACAAGCCCAGCTCCCCTTTCGTTTGCCCCGGTCAAGTGTCTGATGTGGGGCGGATGGTGACGGCCGTCACGCGGGCATAACCCGCCAGTTTTTCCGGCTCGGCAAAGGCGTCGGGGCCAAAGGCCTCGAGGGTGCCGTCGGCGCTTTCCAAATAGAGATACACCGGCGTGTCGGTGTCCAGCGCCAGGGGGGCCGGTTTTTCCAGCCAGGAATTGGTCCAGGCGGAACCTTCGGCGTGGTCGTAGGGGGCGATGTCACCGTAATCCAGGCGGGAGGTGGCGCCGCCCACGCTGGCGTAGATCAGTTCCCCCGCGTCGTCCACGCGCAGGCACAGGCGGCCGCCGGGCACGCCGCCCATGACGGACGTGTCCTGCCACTGGCCGTCCTGCAGGGTCCAGGCAGAGATATCCAGCCACTGGGCCCCTTCGGGCAGGGTGATGTCGAACAGCTTGGTATTGCCGCCCGCCTCCACCAGCTCCACCAAGACCTGTTCACTTTTGGTGAGGTTCGCGGGCTGTACCTGGGCGCCCTGTTTGCCGCCGCAGGCGGCCAGGGTCAGGGCCAGCGCACAGGCGGCCAGGGCCAAAAACCATTTTTTCATCTTGCTTCCTCCTATTTGTATGCGCCCTTTACAGGCGCAATGCAAGGCCGATGGGGCAGTGGTCGCTGCCCTGGATCTGGTCGTAGATCATGGCGTCGTCCACCGCGCCCTGCAGCCGGTCGCTGACAAGGAAATAGTCGATGCGCCAGCCGGCGTTGGTGGCGCGGCCCCGGCGGAAATAGCTCCACCAGGTGTAGATGCCGCCGCGGTCCGGGTATTTCAGGCGGAACGTATCGGTGAAGCCGCTTTGCAGAAGCTGGGTCAGCTTGCCGCGCTCGGCGTCGGAAAAGCCGGTGACACCGCGGTTGGCGTCCGGGTTTTTCAGGTCGATGTCCTGGTGGGCCACGTTGAAGTCCCCGCAGTACACCACGGGCTTTTTCGCGTCCAGGCCCGTCAGGTAGGCGCGCACGGCGTCCTCCCAGGCCACGCGGTAGTCGATGCGGGCCAAATTCTCCTGGCTGTTGGGCACGTAGGCGTTCACCAGATAAAACTCCGGGAATTCCAGGGTGAGGGCGCGGCCCTCGCTGTCAAATTCCTCCCGGCCGATGCCCTGAGCGACGGCCAGCGGCGCGCGCTTTGTGAACACGGCCACGCCGGAATAGCCCTTGCGCTGGGCCGAGTACCAGTACTGCTCATACCCCTCGGCGGCGAACTCCGCCTGGCCGGGCTGCATCTTGGTCTCCTGGATGCAGAACACGTCCGCGTCCAGCTCGCGGAACACCTGGGCGAAATTTTTGCCCAGGATGGCCCGGAATCCATTCACATTCCATGATACGAGTTTCATCGGCTGTTTTCCTCACGTTTCAGTCGTCATTCGAATTGGGCGGCCATGCGCTCCAGCGCCTGGGCCAGCACGCTGCGGGCGCAGGGCACGCACATGCGCTGCCAGCAGGCGCCCTGGTCGGGGTCGTGCGCCAGGCCGTCCTGCAGGCACACGTCGGCGCCCTCGGGGCTGTAGATGCGGCGGTGCACCTCGGCGTCCGGCAGGCCGTAACCCGAGAAGTCGATCCACAGCGTGTAGGTGCCCTCGGGCCGGCGGCAGCGGGCTTTGGGCAGGCGGCGGCGGATAAAATCCAGCGCGAAATCGATGTTGCCGTCCAGGTATTCGTTCAGTTCGTCCACCCATTCGTCGCAGGCGCCGCCGTAGGCGGTGACACAGGCGGCCACGGCAAAGGGGCTGGGCAGCTGCTCGCCCAGGTGGGCGCGGTACTCTTCCCGCAGGGCCCCGTCGGTGATGATGGTGTTCGAACAGGCCAGGCCGGCCAAATTGAACGTCTTGTTCACCGCGGTCAGCGTCACCAGGCGGGTGCCGGGCACGGCGGCCAGGGCCGTGGGGATATGGCGCACGCCGGCGCGCAGGATATCGCAGTGCACTTCGTCGGACACCAGCACCTTGCCGTGCTTTTTGCACAGCTCGGACAGGCGGCGCAGATCCTCGGCCGTCCACACGCGGCCGGCGGGGTTGGCGGGGCTGCACAGCAGGAAGATCTTGTTCTCCGGCTTTGCCAGGGCCTGGTCGATGCCGGCAAAATCCATGGTGTAATAGCCGTCGTCCTCCCGCAGGTGCACGCTTTCCACCCGGCGGCCGTGGGCCTCGATGTCGCTGGTGAAGTGGCCGTACACGGGCCGGCACAGCACCACGCCGTCGCCGGGGGCGGTGAAGGCGTTTAGGGCCACGTCCAGCGCGGCCACGGTGCCGTTCACATGGATGACCGCCTCGGGGCCGAAATCCCAGCCATGGCGCACGGAGAACCAGCGGCATACGGCCTGGGCATAGGCAGGCGTGCAATTTTCACCCGTGTAGCCCCACATGCCGAAATCCGCCACGCGGTGCATCTCCTCGATGATGGCCGGCGCCGTTTTAAAATCCATGTCCGCCACTTCCATGGCGATGGTGCGCGGGGTGAACGTGGGATGGCCCCATTTCAGGCTCCAGGTGCCGGCGCGGTCCACCACGATATCAAAATCGTACTTCACTGCAATGCACTTCCTTTTTATTGTTGGACGTTTTGTTCCAGTATAACACAAAAACGTCTGGACGGGAACACGGGTTCCGTCCGCGGCGGCACCTTTTGTACCGCTTTGGCCTCACCGTCCGCGCCGGGACGCGGCCTTTGCCGCGCCGAATACGGTGAGGGCCAGGAACGCCAGCATCGCCACGCCGTTCACCCGGACCAGCCAGTCGGACAGCGGCCGCAAAAAGTGGTGCACCGCCCATACCGCCAGGGTGAAGATCAGCCCGGCGGTGCCGGCACAGCGCAATTTTTTCATTTCTTCGCCTCCCTTTCGCCGCAGGGCGGATCAGCCGAAGATCCCCATGCTGACCAGGACCATCAGCACCACCAGGGCCAGGCACAGCAGCGTGTACGCCAGCATGCCCGGCGCGGCCAGGGCCGTGCGCACGGGGTGGGCGGGGGCGGCGGGGTCCTGGGCGGGGGCGTAGCGCGGCCGGCGGCCGTACAGGGCCAGGACGCACCCTGCGCCCACGATCATCGCCAGCATGAACACCACCAGGGCGGTGCCGCCCCACTGGCCCAGGGCTGCCAGGGGCCCCACGGCGATGCCCATCACGTTGATGGCCACGTGCAGGCTGATGGTATAGGCCAGGCGGCCCGTTTTGGCGTACACGTAGCACAGCACCGCGCCGCAGAAAAAGGCGTACAAAAGCTGGCTGAGGTTGCCGTGGAACAGCGCGAAGATCACGCCGCCCAGCAGGATGTAAGCCTTCTCCCCGTAGCGGCCCACCTTGTTCCACAGCGCCCAGCGGAACAGAAATTCTTCGCCCACCGGCGCGATGATGCAGCCCACCAGCACGCTGGACACGTAGCCGCCCGCCTGGGTCATGTCGTTCAGGGTGTTCACGATGCGGCCGGTGAGCAGATAGTTGATGCCCAGGGATACAATGTTGAGGACGTACACGCTGCCCATCAGCAGCACGAACAGCCGCAGCCAGCGCGCGGGGCCCATGCCCTCGCCCGCCGCGGGCGCCGGGCCCGTGGGCACCAGCCGGTGCATCATCCAGAAAAACACGGGCACGGCGATGCCGTACAGGGGCACGTAGCTGACGGCCCACACCAGCCAGGGATGGTCGACCAGGGCCGTGGGCCACAGCACGGCCAGCAGAAGGCTGAACCCGTTGCCCAGCAGCTGGGTGATGCCCATCAGGGCAAAATAAGACCAGCCCACGCGGGAATAACTTTGTTTTGCAGTCATTGTTTCTCCTCCTCTGCGCAGCGCGCTTACCGCACGCTGGCTTTGCGCACCAGCAGCCAGCCGATGCCCGCCAAGGTCACCATGGCCAGCGCCCCCGTCAGGGTCCAGGCCAGGCCCGTCATCTGTCCGAACCAAGCGCGGATCACGGCCAGGACGGCATGGGCCCGCGGGCTGTTTTCCATAATCCGCGAGAGCATGCCCACGGCCCCGCCGCCGAACACGCAGATGCCCCACATGATCCAGAAGCCGACGCGGCCGTAGCGCATCATCAGCGCGCCCAGCACCATACCGGTCAAGACCATCAGCAGGCCGATGGCCAGCGTCAGCCCCAGGTGGCGGTGATACATAAAGATGGCCGGGTTGGACGCCTGCCAGCTGCCGCCCTCAAAGGGCAGGGTGGGGAAGAATATCTTCTTCACCAGCAGGCCGGCCCACATGGTGGGGTACACCGCCGCCAGACCCGCCAGCAGTTGCAGCACATTGGCGCACAGCGCGGACAGGGCGTATTTGCGCCGTGTGCGCCCCATGGTGACGGCCAGATGAAAGCCGGAAGAAAACATCACCATGGTCATGATCCACCCCATAAACAGCACCGCGACCAGGGCCACGATGCTGCCGATGTCCGCCCATTGGGTGGCGTCGGCGTCGAAATACAGCACCAGAGAATAGATCACCGTCAGCAGCAGCCAGATGCCCCAGCCCACACCGGCCATCAGGCCGGTCACAGCAAGGCCGCCTTTCATTTCGTCTCGGATCGCTTTGATCATCAAACCCACCTCATTTCACGCAATAGCGGCGCAGCAGCAGCCCGCACAGGCCGTGGCACACCGCGCACAGCGCCGCCGCCAGGCAGAAGATGCCCGGGACGGCCCAGAGGCTTTCGGAAAACAGCAGGCCCACCATCCCGTCGCGCAGCGCCGCGAAGCCGGGCAGCAGCGCCACCGGGATGACGCCCAGGCCCGCCGCCAGCAGAGCCACATAGCCGCCCACCCAGCCCTTCCAGCCAAAGCGCACGCCCAGCATGGCGATCAGCGCGCCCAGGGCGTTCAGCACCCAGCTGGCGGCCAGCAGCAGGGCCCACAGCCGGCCGGACAGGGGCAGCCAGGTGCCCGCCAGCAGGCGGCACTGGGCCTGGCCCACGGCAAAAAAGCAGACGTTGAACACCAGGGTGAACAGCGCCGTGACCACCGGCAGCTCCAGGCAGAAGCGGCGGCGGGTGCTGCCGAAGCTCATGGCAAACTGCACCATGCCGGGCACGGCCAGGTTCATCAGCAGGAAATTGACCAGCAGCATGTACGCCACCGTACTGCCCAGCAGCACCACGGAAATATTTCTGCCGCGATAACTGCTCATGCTGTTGACCAGGCCAATCAACGCCACCATCCCCACCATGCCGGGGATGGCCCAGCGGTAGGCGTACAGGTTAAACCGCGTGTTTTTCAGCATCGCGCGCGCCCTCCTTCTCCCCCACCAGGTACACAAAGGCCTTTTGCAGATTCACTGGCGTCACGTCCACGTCGCGCCCGGCCCCGAGCACGGCCTCTTCGGCCTGGGCCACGGGCACGCGCAGGGCGGCGCCCTTCTGGCGGCCGAAATGCTCGGTGTGCAGCACCTTGCCGCGGCCCAGCCGCTCGGCCACCGCGTCCACATCCTCGTCCCTGCCGGACAGGAAGCTGAACGAAGCCACGAACTGCTCGGTCTCGCCCACCTCCAGGATGTTGCCGTCGTCCATGACGATCACCTGTTCCAGCACGTTCGCCGCCTCTTCGATGATGTGGGTGGAGATGACGAAGGTGCGGCCCGTTTCAGTATACTCCTCCATCAGCAGCTTGTAGAAGTCCTCCCGGGCCACCACGTCCAGGCCGGCCACCGGTTCGTCCAGCAGGGTGATGGGCGCCTTCGAGGCCAGGGCCAGAACGATGGTGACCATGCTCATCATGCCCTTGGACAGGCGGGCGATCTTTTTCTTCGGGTCCAGGCCGAAGCGCTGTACCAGGCGCTGGGCATAGGCGGCGTCCCAATGGGGGTAGTAGATGGAGGCCGCCTTCAGGTAGTCCTTCACCTTATAGGTGTTCTCGCCGAACATCATGGTGGGGGACAGTTCGCGGGAGAAGCACAGCTCGGACAGCGCGCGCTCGTTCTCCCACACGGGCGCCCCGCCGTACGTGACGGTGCCTGCTTCGTGCGTGTTCTGGGCGGTAAGGATGCTCAGCAGCGTGGTTTTTCCCGCGCCGTTGCGGCCGATCAGGCCGTAGATGACGCCGGGCTTGATCTCCACGTCGATGCTGTGCCGCACTTCTTTTTTGCCGTAGCGTTTGCCCAGATGTTCCGCTTTCAATACTTTTCCTTCCATGTCGGTCCCTCCTCTTACTCGCGGCCGGCCCGCTCGATCATCGCGGCCAGCTCCTCTTTGGTGACGCCCAGCGCGGCGGCCTCTTTGACCAGGCCCTTCACATAGGTGTCGTAAAATGCCGATTTGCGTTTTTCCACGATCCTTTTGCGCCCATCCGCGGCCACAAACATCCCGATCCCCCGTTTCTTGTACAGAATACCGGCGTCCACCAGCAGATTGATGCCCTTCGCGGCCGTGGCCGGGTTGATGCTGTAGGCCCGGGCCAGCTCGTTGGTGCTGGGCACTTGCTCCTCCTCGTCCAGCACGCCGCGCAGGACGTCGTTTTCCAGCATCTCGGCGATCTGCAAATAAATAGACGTAGTATCGTTAAAATTTCCCGTCAAGGTATCGCCCCCTTGTCTCCGGCGGCCTCCGGAAGCGCACCGGTTCATTAGTTAAGTAATCAACCATGGCACTAGTATACCATATCGTACGCGCTTATCAAGTGGGTTGTGAAAAAAATTAACAGCTTCGCGCCGGAGACATGCCACCGGCCCGCCCCAAATCCAGATAAATAGCGATAACAACGCCGCCATTAACGGCGTTAT
>CAJMEU010000134.1 GCA_905212515.1 uncultured Oscillospiraceae bacterium
GCACTGCCACACAATGGCGTTATAGATGGGCCTGCCCGTCTCCTTGTCCCACACGATTGCTGTCTCGCGCTGGTTCGTGATGCCGATGGCGGCGATATCCTTGGGGTCCACACCGCTGCGGGCCACCACTTCCATCATCACGCCGTACTGGCTGGACCAGATCTCCATGGGGTCGTGTTCCACCCAGCCCTCGCGGGGGTAGATCTGGGTGAACTCGCGCTGGTTAATCTCCACGATGTTCTGCTGCTCGTCGAACAGGATGGCCCGGGAACTGGTGGTCCCCTGGTCCAGCGCCAAGATATACTTCGCCATTGCTTCTCCTCCTTATAGGGCCCGGGTGGCCACGAAATCGGCCCCCGTGCCGCACACATTGTGCACGACCACCTGCCCCAGCGCCACGGGCGCCCGCAGCACCAGGCCGTCCAGGGTGGCCATGGCCTCCATCATCTTTCCTTTGGGAATGGGCCTGTTCGTCTTGACCGGGCAGCGGGGATGGGCGCCGCCCTCCACCGCCACGGTGCTGGTGACCACGCGGGTGGGGTTTGTCAGTTCTACTTTACCATATTCCGCGCCCCGGGGGCAACTGTTACCGGTGACGGCATAGCCGTTTTCCTCATCCACTTTCAGGTGGCAGCCTTTGGGACATACGATGCAGATCAGCTCTTTCATGCTCTCGCCTCCTCGCGCACGCTGATGGTGATGGGCCCGTCGGCTTTTTCCAGCAGCACCTTGGGCAGCGTCACATGCTCCATCTCTCCGGGGGCCAGATGCTCCCGCTTAAAGGCCGCCAGCTGCCTGCCGCCGCTTTCAGCCACGATGCGCAGATCCCCATTGTAGATGGCGCGCACGCGGAAGAATACGTCCACACCTTTATCCACGCCCGCCAGACGGATGCTCTGGGGCACGGTGTAGGAGACGCCGTCTCCATTTTCAAGCTTCAGCGCCGGGCCGGCGCCCTGTCTGCCCTGGGCATAGCGGGCCGCGGCAGCGCCTGCCCGCTGGCTCTCAGCCGTCACATAGTCCACAAGGTCGTGCACATGCACCACATTGCCGCAGGCGAAAATACCGTCTGCCTGGGTCTCCATATTTTCGTACACCAGCGCGCCGTTCGTGCGCCGGTCCATGGGGATACCAGCGGTGCGGGTCAACTCGTTTTCCGGGATCAGACCCACGCTGAGCAAAATGGTGTCGCAGTCAAATTCCATTTCCGTGCCCGGGATAGGGCGGCGGTTTTCATCCACCTGCGCTACGATTGCCTTCTCCACCCGCCTGTCGCCCTGGATATCCACGATGGTGTGGGACAGGTACAGGGGGATGTCGTAGTCGTGCAGGCACTGCACGATATTTCGGTTCAGGCCCCCGGAATAAGGCATTACTTCCACGCAGGCCAGCACCTTGGCGCCCTCCAGCGTCATGCGGCGGGCCATGATGAGGCCGATGTCGCCGCTGCCCAAGATCAGCACCCGGCGGCCCACCATATACCCTTCCATATTCACATAGCGCTGGGCTGTGCCGGCGGTGAAGATTCCCGCGGGCCGGGTGCCCGGGATGCCGATGGCGCCGCGGGTGCGCTCGCGGCAGCCCATGGCCAGTACCACGGCCTTGCCGCGCAGCACCTGGTAACCGTACTCCTTGCTGACGGCGTGCACCTCCCGCTCTTTGGTCACATCCAGCACCATGGTGTCCAGCCTTACCTCGATGCCTGTACCCGCCAGCTGGGCGATGAAACGCCCGGCATACTCGGGGCCCGTGAGCTCCTCTTTGAAATGGTGCAGGCCGAAGCCATTGTGGATGCACTGGTTCAGGATGCCGCCCAGCTCTTTATCGCGCTCCAGGATCAGCACCCGGCCCGCGCCCTCTTTGTGGGCTTCCAGGGCCGCCGCCAGGCCGGCGGGGCCGCCGCCCACCACGATCACGTCATACAGTCCGCCTGTCATGCTCATGCCCCGGCGCCCCCTTTCACTTGTTTTGTCCGGCCCGTCAGGATGACGGTGCCCGCTTTGTCCTGCGGGATATCCAACGGGCTTTTGCCCAGCTCCCGCGATAAGATCTCCATCACGCGCGGCCCGCAGAAGCCGCCCTGGCACCGGCCCATGCCGGCGTTGGCCCGGCGCTTCACGCCGTCGATGCTGCAGGGCGGGATGGGCTCGCGGCAGGCGGCGACGATCTCGCCCTCGGTGATGGTCTCGCAGCGGCAGATCACGCGGCCGTAGGCCGGCTCTTTGGCCAGCAGGGCCGCCTGTTCCTCCCTGCCCAATTCCTTAAAGCGTACTTTCCTGCGGGTGGTGACCGGCGCGTCTTTGGGTGCCAGCGCCAGGCCGGCCTGCTCCAGCAGGCCGGCGGCATGCTCGGCCACAGCGGGCGCGGCCGTCAGGCCCGGGCTCTGCATGCCAGCCAGGTCCAAAAAGCCTTCGGCTGCCCACTCGATGATGAAATCGTGCCGGTCCGTATTGGCACGCACGCCGGCAAAATTGCGGATGGAGGCCCGCAGATCCACCTCCGGCACGCTCTTGCGGGCCTTTTGCGCCACCTCGGTCAGGCCCGCGGCCGTGTTGGCCACGCTCTCCTGCGGGATATCCTGGGCATTGGGCCCCACGATGAGGTTGCCGTGCACCGTGGGCGCCACCAGCACGCCCTTGCCCGCTTTGGTGGGGCATTGGAAGATCACGCTGTGCACGGTGCCGCCCGCGCTTTTATCCAGCAGGTAGTATTCCCCCCGACAGGGGATGGTGTGGAAAGCGGCCGGGGCCGCCAGCTCGTGCACCTGGCCCGCATGCACGCCTGCCGTGTTCACCACAAAGCGCGCGTCCACATGCCCGCCGGGCGTGCGCAGGCGCCAGCCGCCAGCGATCTTCTCCGCGCCTGTCACCGGTGTGTTCAGGTACAGCCGCGCGCCGTTCTGCACCGCGTTCTCGGCCAGGGCCAGGGCGTATTCCCAGGGGTTCACCACCGCGGCGCTGGGCGCCCACAGGGCGGCCTTCACCGGCGCCAGATTCGGCTCCATGGCAGCCACTTCTTCCCCGCTGAGCACCCGCACGCCGGGCACGCCGTTGGCCAGGCCGTTCTGGTACAGTTTTTCAATGTGCGGCACTTCCTCGTCCGTGAAAGCCAGCACCAGGCTGCCCGTCTCCTTGCGCGGCACGTCCAGGTCCGCGCAAAGTTCTTTGGCCAGGGCGGCGCCGCGCACGTTCAGCTGGGCCATCAGGCTGCCGGGCTCGGGGTCGTATCCCGCGTGCAGAATGGCGCTGTTGGCCTTGGTGGTGCCGGTGGCCACATCATTTTCCGCTTCCAGCACGCAAACGTCCAAGCGGTACCGCGCCAGTTTGCAGGCCATGGCCGCGCCCACAATGCCGCAGCCGATGATCGCTACATCAACCATGTTTTTGTCTCCTTTGGGCGAAAAGAAAAGAGCGAAACGGCAAAGCCACCCCGGACGGACCGGAGGGCAGCTTTGCGTTTCACTCTCGTCTCTCGCAAATATCTTTGTTTTATTCTAACACAAATGCCCTGCGGATGCAAGGGGCCCTGTGCCGGGGCGCGGCTTCCCGCCGCGCCCCGGCGCGGGCCGGTGTCACAGTACGGTGAGGGTGTTGGTGCAGCTCATGGCCGTGACCAAGATCGCCATAATGATGCCGGACAGATACGGGTTCTTCGTTTGCTTGTACAGCACACGGGACACCACGGCCGCCACGGGCAGCACAACCACGATGGGGTACAGCCAGATGCCGATGATGCTGCCGCCGAACCAGGGCACGAACTCGCTGGGCAAGTGGCCGCTGATGCGGAAGAAGCCGTAGATGAACACGATGAGGATCAGCGGGCTGAGGGCGTTGAACAGTGCCATCAGCGCCGTGTTGGCCTTGCCCTTCTTATTGGCGAAGAAGTTGAAGCTGTTGATGGAGATGGAGTTGCAGATGTAATAAAGCAGGAAGAAGGGCAGATAGACCAGGATGATGGGCAGCTTCTCCGGGCCGAAGGCCTTCAGCGTCAGCACCCACAGGCGGTAGTCCGTTTTGAACAGCCAGTCCGAGAGGAACACCACGCCGTAGGTGGACACGGCCACGATCACGGCCAGCAGGATGGTTTTGCCCAGCTTGGCGCCGCCGATCTTCACGCCGTTGGCCGCATAGTCAGGCTTGCCGTTCATGCGGTTGCCGATGAAAATCAGCAGCAGCGTGAACAAACCGCACGCGGCGCTCCAGATGCCGATGTACAGCGGCGGCGTCTGTTTGAACACGCCGGACAGGCTGCCCGCCACCTTGGACAGCGGCGCGTAGCTGAGCATATAGAACAGCATGCTGAACAAGGTGCCCAGCAGCATGCTGGCCCAGAACCAACGCTTTGCCTTGCCCGTGGGCGCGGGGGCGGCCACGGCCTCTTCGGAGGCGACCAGGCTGGTGAAGGGCTTTGTGCCCAGCAACGTCAGCGCCAGGCCCACGGCGAAGGTGACAAAGCCCACCAGGCCCAGGGCGTTGAAGGCCGCCTTCACCTGCCACATCTGGTTATTGGGCGCCAGCATGTTGGGCGCGCCCAGGGCTTTGTCGAAGAACTCCACGCTGGAGGCCACCACGTTTTTCGAGAAGTGGGCCCAGGGGTGGGTCATCTCGGCGTTGAAGATCACGCGGATGGCCTCCTGGCCGTCCACGTCCTGGGTGTAATAGGTATAGCCGGCGCGCACGTCCTGCCCGGCGGGGTCCTGCCCAAAGTGCAGGAACGACTGGGCCGTGGTCTGGTTGATGTAATCGCGGGGGGCGCTGCGGGAGCCGTCCTCCTGTTTCACCCGGTGGAAGAACTCGTCATACTGACAGGCGACGATGCCCATGTCACGGCTGCCGAACAGGTTGGCGTAATTGCCGTCGTCGTCCGTGTACACCGCGTCGTTGGACACCAGCAGCGCGGCCGCGATCAGCTGCGTGTCGGCCTCATTGTCCAGCAGGCACGCGGTGCGGCTGGCCAGCGCGCCGTTGGAGTGGCCCGTCACGCCGATGCGGCTTGCGTCCACGAAGGGCAGCGTGGCCATCATCTTCACCGCGTCGTACATGCCGTTGGCGTTATTTTCCGGCTTCCACCAATCGCCGGAGGCCAAATCGTCGGAATTGCCGTGGCCGTACATGTCGATGGACAGTACCACGAAGCCCCGGCGGGCGTATTCCACATAGTTCAGGTCCTGCATTTCCCGGTTGTTGTACCAGCCGTGGCTGCACACGATGGCCGGCGCCGGGTTTTCGGCCGTGGCGCCGTCGGGCACCAGCAGCAGCGCGCTCATGGTATGGCCTGACGCCGTCTCAAAGCGCAGATCCTTGATGGTGATTTTGCCGAAATTCGACTGCACCAGGCACGCGCCGATGGAGCTGACAATACAAAGGATGATGCCGATACACAAAATGCGCAATGCTTTCTTTTTGCGGGTGGTATCCATAACATTTTTCCTCCTTCTCAAGATCCTTTTGTGGATGAACAACGGGCCGGCAAGGCTCCTCCTTTCTGCCGTGGCCCCCGCACAAAACAAAAGCGCGGAAGGCAGACGCCGACCAAAGCCGCCTTTTCACGACTGCGGTCCGGGGGTCTGCTTCCACGCTCTCTACACTCTGTGCGGAAGGACAGGTATTCTTGTTTCTCCCCCGTGCCAGCGCACCTGGGGATCATTTGCTGTTATCTTCATCATAGAGGATTTGGAATTTTTTTGCAATTCGCAAAAACGCTAAAATTCGACGCAACATCTTGGAGCATCGTACAAAAACTTTGCAGAAAAAATATCACAGTTCTCCCGCATTGCACATCGCGCATAAATATGATATCCTGAAAACCATGGGAACACATGGGGCCGCCGCCCCGGAAAGAGGGACGCGTTTTGCATCAGACGGATCTGCAGCAAGTGCTGGAGGACAGCCCCATCATCATGGCCATCAAGGACGACGCCGGCCTGGCCCGGTGCCTTGACACGGATAAACGCGCCGTGTTCGTGCTGTACGGTACCGTAAACACCATCCCTTCCATTGTGCAGCAGCTCAAAGAGGCGGACAAACTGGTATTTGTGGACATCGACCTGTTGGACGGCCTTTCCGCCCGCGAGGCCGCGGTGGATTACCTGCTGCTGCACACCTGTGCGGACGGCATTATCTCCACCAAGGCCGCCCTTACCCGCTACGCGAAGGGCAAGGGCTTTTTGACGGTGCACCGCACCTTCCTGCTGGACAGCATGGCCCTGGAGAGCATCCGCAAGGCCGCCGCCCAGGGCGGGGCGGACTGCATTGAAATTCTGCCCGGGGTGATGCCCCGCATGATCCGCAAATTGGCGGCGGAGCTGCCCCGCCCCCTCATCGCCAGCGGCCTGCTGGCCGACAAAGAGGACGTGGTATCGGCGCTGTCCGCCGGGGCGCTGGCCATTTCCACCACCTGCCAAAGCGTGTGGGAATTGTAAAGATAAATACAGGGCCGGGACCAGTCTTGCTGGCCCCGGCTTTTTTATTGCTCTGCAATAAAAAAATTAATCCCTATGGCCGTGGCCAGAGGACTGGCCACATGGTCGAAAAAATAGCCCCAGGCTATTTTTTATGCGCGCTCCAGCCGCAGGAATACCCGTTTTGCATACAGCGCCGTCAACAGGGCCGCCGCCCCGGCCCCCAGCATCACGGCCCAGGGAACGGACGCGCACACGTCGAACAGCACCCCATACAGCGCCTGGCCCACCGGGTGGGCACAGGCCGCCACCGCCATCAGCGTGGCGGTGATCTTGCCCAGCAGAGCCGGCGGCGTCTGCTGCTGCAGCACCGTGAATATCTGCACTGAAAACAGCGTGGAGGCCGCCATGGCGGCAAAGTTCATCAGCGTCACCAGCCAATAGGCCGCCGTGACGGGCACACCGGGCAGCAAGGCCAGCCCCATGCCCACAGCCGTTAATCCACAAACTGCCAGGATCTTGCGGCCGCTGCTCAGCTTGATCCTGCTGCCCAATGCGCCTGCCAACATTCCGCCCGCCAGCCCTCCTAAACCTTGGGCCCCCTGGGCAATGCCCAGGGCCGTGTCGCTGCGACCCAGTACATTCACCACAATGACCGGCAGCCCCACCACCATCGAAGCGCTGAGCACCAGGTTGAATACCGCCAACACCAGGGTCAATTGTAAAAATTCCGGCTTTTCACAGCGTACAAACCGCCAGCTCTCGCACAGGTCCTGCCGCACGGTGGCCAGCACACCGGGGCCGGCGGGGATGGGATGGCAAGGGATATGGATCAACAATTCCATGGCCGCTGAAAGGGCAAAGCACACCGTGCCCACCGCCAGAATGGGCAGGATGCCCCAAGCGTTGAACAGTATGCCGCCGATCACCGGCCCCAGCAGGCCGGCCAGTGTGTTTACCTGGTTGATCACCGCGTTGCCCTCCATCAATTTTTCCGTTGGCACCAGCAGGGGGATGCTGGCCTGCACCGCCGGCTGGTAGGCGCCGGAAATACCGTACAGAAGCATCAGGAACACGATAAAAAGCGGCACGGTGGGCAAACGCCCCAAGGCCAGGTAAAACAGGGCGATCAGCCCCGCAGTACCAAAGTCCAGCAGCACCATGATGTTGCGTTTGTTCACGCGGTCGGCCAACACCCCTCCCATCAGCGAAAGAAGGATCATCGGCACAAAAGAGGCGGCCGTCACCGCGCCGAACAGCGCGGGCGATCCCGTCTCCCGCAGCAGGTATAAAGGCAGGGCAAAGCGCAGCACGGCGTTGCCGAACAGCGAAATGATCTGCCCGGCGACCACCAGGGTAAAATCTTTGCGAAACAGCTTTGGTTTGTTTGTGTTCATAGGACCCTCCATTTTTAATTATTAAACCGACGGTCGGTTTG
>CAJMEU010000135.1 GCA_905212515.1 uncultured Oscillospiraceae bacterium
GGGCCACAAAATCGGGGACGTCGCACCAGGGGTACAGCTTCACTTCCCGCATCAGGCCGTGGTTTGTGACGAATTCCCCCGCTTCCAAATATCGCTTCATCGCTTCCTCCGTCTCACTCAATGATAACGCCCAGCAGCCGTGCCAGCTCGCAGGCCTGCAGGGCCGTCACTTTGGCGCCCTTCAATTCGGGCCCGGCCAGGGCGATGCCCTCGATCTCGCAGGCCGTCAGGTCCTGCCCGTTCAGGGACGTGCGCAGGAAATTGGCGCCGCGCAGGTCACATCCGGCGAAGGCAAAGGGCCCCCGGTGCTTCACGTCGGCCACCTCGGCCGCCGTGAGGCGCGTGCGGCTGAACCGCACGTTTTTGAAGCTGCCCTCGCTGAACACGGCCCCGTCGGCCAGGCAGTCCTCGAACAGCACGTCCTCAAACCCCGAGGCGGCCAAATTGGCGCCGGACAGCTTGCACCCGCGCAAAACGCAGCGGCGCAGCGTGCACGCCATGCCCCGCGCGCCGGAAAAATCGCACCCCTGGAACACGCAGTCCCGGAAGTACGCGCGCCCCAGCCGCGCGCCGGTAAAGCGGCAGGAGCGGAAAAGGCAGCCGCGCGCCTCCAGCTTCTCCAGCTGCGCGCCGGCGGCCAGGCCGCCGGTGAAGGCATAGCCCTCCAGCGCCTCGCCGTCGGCCCCGGCCAGCGCCAGGGCCTCCTCCAGCGGGATGGCCCGCTCCAGCTTGTCCTCCGGCCCCAGGGCCGGCGCCAACAGTTTCATCACGCCGCCTCCCTCGCAAACAAATGCCGAGGGCCAGCGGCTCTCGGCAGGTTCCCCGCTCAGCGGATGCGGGGGCGGGCGTATTTTTTGTGCAGCACCAAGCCGATGGCGCTGAACACGATGGCTGTGATGGACACCGCGGCGCTCACCGCGCCCAGAACCAGCCCCACCACGCTGAAAATACCGCCTTTACGCATAATGATCACGGCTCCTTTTCGGTGATTTGTCTCAATGGCATTATACCGCATTCCGCGGCCTCATGCAACAAAAAAATCCGGCGTCCCCCGCGGCGGGGCGCCGGCAGCCGCCGTTCAGCGGCAGAATTTTTCGATATAGGCGTCCAGGCACTTGCGGATGATCTCCTTCGCCGCCTCGGGGCCCTGTTCCTCGTCCACCACGGTCTCCTTGCCCTCCAGGTTTTTGTACACGCTGAAGAAGTGGCGCATCGCGCTGAAGATATGGCTGGGCAGCTCGGCGATGGCGCGGTACTCGTTGTACATGGGGTCGTTGAAGGGGATGGCGATGATCTTCTCGTCCAGCTTGCCCTGGTCTCGCATGGTGATGACACCGATGGGATAGCAGCGCACCAGGCTGAGGGGCGAAATGGTCTCGCTGGACAGAACCAGCACGTCCAGCGGGTCGCCGTCGTCGGCATAGGTGCGGGGGATCAGCCCATAGTTGGCCGGGTAGTGGGTGGAGGTGTAGAGGATGCGGTCCAGGATGATGTGGCCCGTCTCCTTATCCAGCTCGTACTTTTTCTTCGAACCCTTCTCGATCTCGATCACCGCGATAAAGTCGTCCGGGTTGATGCGCGAGGGGCTGATGTCATGCCAAATGTTCGATGCCATACTGCTTTCCTCCCAGTTGTTTGTCATTTCACTCCATTATGATCTTTGTACAAAATCATCATATCATAATTGTGCAATATGTCAAGGCATTTTCCCCTCGTCCCACAGCGGTTCCTCCACGAAGCGCCCCGCCCGCAGCACGGTCTGCCGGGTAAAGCCGGCCCCGCGCAGCAGCGCGCACGCCGGGCCAAACCAGTGGGCCAGGGCCGCCGCCTGGTGGGCGTCGGCGTTGAGGGTGACGCGGCCGCCGCGCCCGGCCAGATGCCGCAGCAAAAACAGCGCCGGGTAGGGCCGGGTGCGGTAGCCCCGGAACAGGCCGCCGGTGTTCAGCTCCACGATGGCGCCGGCGTCGATGCACACGTCCAGCGCCTCCAGCGCCAGGCGGCGGTAGGCGGGGGCGTCCTCGTCGAAAAAGCGGCCCGCCTCGTTGTTCTTGCACACCAGGTCAAAGTGGCCCACCACCTCGGGGCGCTGGCGCTGCACGCAGTCCATCACGTTCTCATAATAAGCCTTGATAAAAGCCTGCGCGCCGCCCATGCGGGCCAGTTCCTCCCCAAAGCGCGGCAGCGCGGCGTCCACCTGGCACAGGCCGTCCGCCGCGCGCACATAGTGCACCGAGCCGATGACATAATCGTAAGCGGACCGGTCGGCCACCGGGGCTTATTCATCCTGCTCCACCCCCACGGCCACGTTGATGCGGCCCGCGTACTCCGCCTGCAGCGCCCGCAGCTCGGCCAGATAGGCGGCCTCATCCATGGGGATCTCCGGGTCCTTGTGGCTGGAAAAGCCCAGGTCGGTGAATCCCAGGGCCAAGGCGGCCTCGATCATCTCCCTGGCGGTGCTGCGGCCGTCGCAGAACTGGGTGTGGTTGTGGTTCGAGGAAAGGCCCTTCACAGCTCCTCCTTTTTGGTATGGGCGTACAGGCCCACCAGGTTCACGATGGCCTGGGCGGCCTGGTCCATCTTCTCGGCGGTGATGCACTCATAAGGGCCGTGGAAATTGAAGCCGCCGGTGCCCATGTTGGGGCAGGGCAGTCCCATGTAGGACAGGTTGCACCCGTCCGTGCCGCCGCGGATGGGCTCGGTGTAGGGCTCCACACCGGCCATGCGCCAGGCCCGGCGGGCGTTGTCGATCAGGTGCATGCAGGGCTCCACCAACTGGGCCATATTGTAGTAGCTGTCGGACAGCTTCACCCGCACCTTGGCCGCCGGGTATTTCAGCTGCAGCGCCTCGGCGGCGCGCACAAGCAGGGCCTTGCGCTGGGCAAAGCGTTCGGCGTCGTGGTCGCGGATGATATACTGGGCCTGGGCCTGGGCGGCCGTGCCGTTCAATGCCTCCAGGAAGAAAAAGCCCTGGTAGCCCTCGGTGTGCTCGGGCCGCTCGTCCGCGGGCAGCATGGCGTCCAGCTCGGCCGCCAGGGACAGGGCGTTCACCAGGATGTCCTTGGCGCTGCCCGGGTGCACGGACACGCCGGTGACGGTCACCTGTGCCGCGGCCGCGTTGAAGTTCTCGTACTCGATGCCGCCCACGTCGCCGCCGTCCATGGTGTAGGCGTAGTCGGCGCCGAAGGCGTCCAGGCTGAAATGGGCCGTGCCGCGGCCAATCTCCTCGTCCGGGGTGAAGGCCACGCACACTCTGCCGTGGGGCAGGCCCTCCGCCAGCAGCCGCTCGCAGGCCGTCAGGATCTCGGCGATGCCGGCCTTGTCGTCCGCGCCCAGCAGGGTGCTGCCGTCGGCGGTGATCAGCGTCTGGCCCGCCAGGTCCTTCAGGAAGGGGTAGTCGGCCACGGAAAGCACTGTGCCGTCCTTGGGCAGGCGCACGTCGCCGCCGTCATAGTTTTCGTGCAGGATGGGGGCCACGTTTTGGCCGCTGTAGGCGGGGGCGGTGTCCATGTGGGCCACAAAGCCGATGGCCGGCGCCTGCTCACAGCCCGGGGAGGCGCCGAAGCTGGCGTACACATAGCCCTGTTCGTCCGCCGTGCAGGTGTCCGCCCCCAGGGCCTCCAGCTCCTGTTTGAGGATGGCCGCCAGGTCTTTCTGCCGCTGTGTGGACGGGCTGGCGGCGCTGTCCTCGTCCGAGGTGGTCCACACCCGGGCGTACTGCAAAAAACGCTCATAGGCACGCATTGTAAAAATTCCTCATTTCTTCTTGTAAATTGGGGCGCATGCGGGTATCATAACCTTAGAATCGTTGCACTTATTATACCCTTGGACGCCCGGAGCGTCAACTGAAAGGATGTGCTTTTCCCATGATGAAAACAACGCGCGTACTGCCGGCGTTGGCGGCGCTGATCACGGCGGCGGCCCTGCTGGCCGGCTGCGGGCAGGCCGGCGGTTCTTCCTCCTCCGCGGCCGCCCCGTCCTCCTCCGCCCCGGCGTCTTCCGTCTCCATCCCCACCTTGTCCCTCCCCTCCACGGAAACCCCCGGCGCCGCGCCCACCATGGACAACCTGTGGGAAAGCCTGACCGGGGGCCGGCTGTGGATCCCCGCGGACGAGGCCGATTGGGAGGACGACGGCTCCGGCTTTTCTAAACCCGTGTACGCCTTCGCCACCCGCGCCGACGGCACTTACACCCTCACCCAGTACTCCGCCTACGGCAGCGGCAGCATCACCTGGGTGTTCGCCCGGGCCGAGCAGGCCGAGGACGGCGTCTATACCCTGCGCACCGAGCAGCTGGAGACCGAGGGCGGCAACACGGTGTTTTTTGATGGCTGCGGCCCCCTGTTCACCCTGGATTTCACCGGTGCGGACGCCGTGGCCATCACCCGCGACACGCCGCCGGTGCACCGCACCTTCATCGTGTCCGAGCTGCCCATGTACGAGATGGTGGGCGGTTACTACGAGGCCCGCCCCCTGGCCGAGGGCGAAGAGGGCCGCCTTTCCGAGGCGGACGAGTACGGCGAAGTGCATTTGAACGAGCGCGAATCGCTGCTGGCCGCGCACAGCGCGCCGGCCCGGGATTACAAGGCCGTCACCCAGGAGGAACTGGACGCCCTGCTCCGGTAAGCCGGCATAGGAATAAGCCGCGCGGCGGCATATCGCAACAGGGCAAGGAAGGTGCAAAATGCAGGAAAAAACCAGATGTGCCTGGGCAGGCGAGCTGCCCATTTATGTGGCGTATCACGATGACGAGTGGGGCCGCCCCGTCCACGACGACCAAAAGCTGTTTGAAATGCTGGTCCTGGAGGGGATGCAGGCGGGCCTCTCTTGGCTTACGGTGCTGAAAAAGCGGGAAGCCCTGCGGGCGGCCTTCGACGGGTTCGATCCGCACAAAGTGGCCCTTTACACCGACGACAAGCTGCGCCGGCTGATGGCGGACGAAGGCATCATCCGCAACCGCCTGAAGATCGCCGCAGCCGTGACGAACGCCCAGGCCTTTTTGAAGGTGCAGCAGGCCTGCGGCAGCTTCGACGCCTTTTTGTGGCGCTACGTGGATCACACGCCCGTCGTCGGGCGTTGGCAGCGGCCCGAGGATGTGCCCGCTTTCACCCCGCTGTCCCAGCAGATCAGCCGGGATCTGAAAAAGCTGGGCTTCAAATTTGTAGGCCCGACCGTGGTTTACGCCTTCCTTCAGTCCACGGGCGTGGTCAATGACCATTTGGCGGACTGCTTTGTCCTGCGTGAAACGCAGCCCTAAGCCGCCTTGCGCCTGGGCGCATGGCCGGGGGCCGCGCTCGCTTTGGAACAGCCTCAGGGGGGCCGCGTGCCGCGCGGCCCTTTTTTTCGTGTAAAAAAACGTGAAAGCCTTTCCCTCCTTGGCGAATTATGGTATACTAAATAAAGTTATTGCCTAAGATACAATACTGTGCCCGCGCACGCGCGCGGGCAATTTTGGGGAGGTACTTCTATGGAACCCAGCATTTTCAAAGACAAGACCCTGCTGATCACCGGCGGCACCGGCTCGTTCGGCAACACGGTGCTCAAGCATTTCCTCACCGGCGACATCGGCGAGATCCGCATTTTCTCCCGCGATGAAAAGAAGCAGGACGATATGCGCCACGAGTACCAAAAGCAGTACCCGGAACTGGCCGGGAAGCTGAAATTCTATATCGGCGACGTGCGCGAGCCCGCCAGCGTGAAAAGCGCCATGCGCGGGGTGGATTACCTGTTCCACGCCGCGGCCCTCAAGCAGGTGCCTTCCTGCGAATTTTTCCCCATGGAGGCCGTGCGCACCAACATCATCGGCACGGATAACGTGCTGACGGCGGCCATCGCCGCGGGCGTGAAAAAGGTGGTGTGCCTGTCCACGGACAAGGCCGCCTATCCCATCAACGCCATGGGCATCAGCAAGGCCATGATGGAAAAGGTCATCGGCGCCAAGGCCCGCACCGTACAGGCGGACCGCACCACCATCTGCTGCACGCGCTACGGCAACGTGATGGCCAGCCGGGGCAGCGTCATCCCCCTGTTTGTGGACCAGATCAAGGCCGGCAAGCCCATCACCATCACCGACCCGGAGATGACCCGCTTCCTCATGAGCCTGGACGAGGCCGTGGACCTGGTCATCTTCGCTTTCCAGCACGCCAATCCCGGCGACCTCTTTGTCCAGAAGGCGCCGGCCTCCACCATCGGCGACTTGGCCAAGGCGGTGCAGAAGATCTTCGGCGACACGGGCACCCGCGTCATCGGCACGCGCCACGGCGAAAAGCTGTACGAGACGCTGCTGACCCGCGAGGAGCGCGTGCGCAGCGAGGATATGGGCGGCTATTTCCGCGTGGCCGCCGACGGCCGGGACCTGAACTACGACAAATACTTCGTGCAGGGCCAGGTGCAGACCCAGGCCCCCGAGGATTACACCAGCCACAACACCCACCGCCTGAATGCGGACGAGGTGGCGGACAAGCTGCTGGGCCTGGACTACGTGAAAGAGGAGCTGAGCGCACTTGGAAAATAACGGGGCAAACAAAGCCCTGCGCATTTTGGTGACCGGCGCGGCCGGGTTCGTGGGCAAGAACCTGGTGGCCACGCTGAAATGCGAGGGCTACACCGCCGGGATGCTGTTCGACGTGGACACGCCCAAAGAGGCCCTGGCCGCCTATGCCGCCCGGGCGGGCTTCGTGTTCCACCTGGCGGGCGTGAACCGTCCCAAGGACCCCGCTGAATTTTACGAGGGCAACCGCGGCTTCACCGAGCACCTGCTGCATCTGCTGGCCCAGGCCGGCAGCAAGGCCCCGGTGCTGGTCACCAGCAGCATCCAGGCCGAGCTGGACAACGACTACGGCAGATCGAAGCGCGAGGCCGAGGAGCTGGTGTTCGCCCACGAGCGCGCCACCGGCGCCCCGGCGCTGGTGTACCGCATGCCGGGGCTGTTCGGCAAATGGTGCCGCCCGGCCTACAACAGCGTGGTGGCCACCTTCTGCCACAACATCGCCCACGGCCTGCCCATCGAAGTGCGGGACCCCGCCTATTCCCTGCCCCTGTGCTACATCGACGACGTGGTGCAAAGCTTCCTGGCCGCCCTGGAGGGCCGGGCGGCGCGGGATTGTTCCCTCCCCGGCTACTGCCATTTGATGTGCGACAGCTACGAGGTCACGCTGGGGGAATTGGCCCGGCTGATCGAGAGCTTCCGCGACAGCCGCCGCACCCTGGCCGTGCCCGACATGGCCGACCCCTTCACCAAAAAGCTGTACGCCACCTACCTTTCCTACCTGCCGCCGGAGGCGTTCAGCTACCCGTTGGACATGCACTGCGACGCGCGCGGCAGCTTCACCGAGTTCCTGCGCAGCCCCGAGCGCGGCCAGGTCAGCGTGAACGTGGCGAAGCCCGGCGTCGTCAAGGGCAACCACTGGCACCACACGAAGAACGAAAAATTCCTGGTGGTCCAGGGCGAGGCCGTCATCCGCTTCCGCCGCGTGGACGACCCCGCCCGCACCGTGACCGAGTACCGCGTGTCCGGCGGCAGGCTGGAGGTGGTGGACATCCCCACCGGGTATACCCACAACATCGAGAATGTGGGCGAGGGCGATCTGGTGACGGTGATGTGGGCCAACGAGCCCTTTGACCCCGCCCATCCCGATACTTTTTTTGACGAGGTTTGAGCCATGGCACAGAAACTGAAACTGATGACCATCGTGGGCACGCGGCCGGAGATCATCCGCCTGTCCGCCGTGATCAAGAAGTGCGATCTCTATTTCCAGCAGCTCCTGGTACACACGGGGCAGAATTACGAGTACACCCTGAACCAGA
>CAJMEU010000136.1 GCA_905212515.1 uncultured Oscillospiraceae bacterium
CTGTAAATCTGTTGCGTCTTCGCTTCGATGGTTCGAATCCATCCTCTCCCACCAAGCAGAAACCCGCTTAAACACTACGTTTAGGCGGGTTTTTTGCTGTGGAAAGGGGCGTTTTACCCCTTAGTTTACCCCTTACAGATTGGAGAACCACAGGTTGACCCATCAAAAGCGATGCCCCGACCTTGCCGGCCGGGGCTGTTTTATGCCTTTTGCAAGCTTTGAATGAAGTTGTCCATGCGCTGCTTGCTGGCCTCTTTCATCTTCTCCGACACATGACCGTACACGTCCAGGGTAAAGCTGGCCGTGGCATGGCCCAGGTTCTCCTGTACGGTCTTAATGTCGTCGCCTTCCTGCAAGGCGGTGACGGCATAAGTGTGGCGCAGATCGTGGAAGCGGCTTTCGGGCAAGTTGATGGAGGCCGCCAGGCGCTTGTAATGCAGAAACACTGTTTGGATAGCCAGATGGTGCCCCAACGCATCCGTAAATACCAGATCGTCCGCATTGCTCCATGCCTTGCCCGCCTTGAGGCGCCGCTCGGTTTGGAGACGCTTTTCCTCGCGCAGTGCGTCCAGAACAAAAGTTGCGGGCGTGATGACGCGGGCCTTGCCGCTTTTGGGGGTGTTGAAATAGTATTCGCCGCCCTTTTCTTTGCGGCGCTGCAACTGGCGCTTGATGGTGACCGTGCCGGCGTCAAAATCCACACAGTCCCAGGATAGACCCAGCACTTCGCCCTCACGCATGCCGGTAAACAGCGTGACCAGGAACACGTTTTTATATGACTCTGCTTCCACCGCAGCCAGCAGGGCGGTGATCTCCGCCTGTTCCAGCGGCTTGATCTCCTTGCGCGTGACCTTGGGCAGTTTGACGTTGTCCGCTGGATTGTAGGGAATGTACTGCAATTCGGCGGCGGTGGCCAACGCCTTGTGCAAGATGCCGTGCACGTTCTTGATGGTCTTGGGCGATGACGGCTTTTCGCCGTTTTGCAGACTGTTGAAAAATTTTTGCAGTTGCAACTTTTTCAGCTCTTGCAGACGGACCGCCCCGAAAGCGGGCTTCAAGCGGTACCGCACCTGTGTTTCATAACTGGCATAGGTGTTGTGCTTGGCCGAGGGCTTCACATACTCTTTCAGCCAGATGTCCAGCCATTCCCCAACGGTAAGGCGGGAGGGCTCCTGATACACGCCGGTGTCGATGTCCTTCAAAGCGGCGGTCAGCGCCTTGCGCACTTCGCGCTGGGTGTCGCCATAGATCGAGCGCCGCACCTGTTTGCCTGTGCCGGGGTCCCGGCCTACGGTGTACCGGGCCTCCCAGCGGCCGTCCGGGCGTTGGCGGATGGTGCCAGCGCCTTGGGCGTTACGTTTTGTCATTTTTTACCTCGTTTTGGATTAAAGATATCTGGACGATATCTTGCATTGATTTTTGCAGATAGCGTGTCTAGATAATTGGATAGATGTATATTGGCCCTCATTCTATAAATATCAGACAGGTTGAACCCTAGTTCATCAGTAGTGAAACCACAAAAAGACTCGTCCTCTTGGTTGGTACCCAAACCGCTTTCTATGGGAGGCATAATCGCGATAAGATATCTAGCTTGTTCACGGTCATCGTAAGAAAAACTTTCATCTGAGACGATTTTTTTCATAGAAGCAAGGCGATTGCAAGGCTCAAAAGAGTACCAAAGAGCGTTCATTTTTACAGCGCTTTCAAAAAAAACAAGTGAATCCAAAAATTCGTCGTCTTTCAATAAACAATCGATTTGTCTCAACAATCCACTACCCTCAATATCAGGATTAGTAAGGAAATGAAGATAAGTAATAGATTTTTCGTTTAACCCTGTATATTGACAGATTGCCTTTAAATCCATCTCAGGAGAAGTGATCTCGCTAAGACCCAACAGCCAATCCGCTGATACCTGATATTTCTCGGCAATTTTGCCTAGCGCAAGAACATCCGGTACCGTTCTGCCCAAGCACCATTGCCCTACGGCTTGGCGCTGAACGTCAGTAACTTCGGCGAGTTCTTGATAGGTAATACCTTTCTGCTCCATGAGTGCCCGCAGCCTGGTGGGGAAAGCAGCATCATAGCCGATTTCTTTTTTCTTTTTTGGCATTTCAAAACCTCCGATATACGATTTAAATTCAATTGATGGATATAGATTGACTTTATTTTCTCGTTGTGCTATTTTTATGATAGCACAATAAAACGTGCATTGCAAGAGAAAAAGAAAATAAAGGAGGCTTTCGAATGGACGAACAGGCAAAAGAGGCACGGCGGGCTTATTTCCGGGAGTGGCGCCGCAAGAACCCGGAAAAGGTGAAGAGGATGCAGGCCCGCTATTGGGCCAAGAAAGCGGAACAAGCAAAGAGAAGAAATAGGCCGTCAGAACAAAAAGGACAGGATGCACAAATTGAAAATTGAAAAATTGTAAACTATTACAATCCGCCCGATTTTATATGTCATCTCGAAAAAATAGCGATAAGCTATTTGTAACAAAATTGATTTAGATTGGAGGCATTTTATTTGGAAAAGCTCACTTACACTGTGGCCGAAGCGGCCGAGGCCCTGGGAGTGTCCTTGCCGGTGGCCTACGAGTTGTGCAGCCGGGAGGACTTCCCGGCAGTGCGGGTATCGCCAAAGCGGATTGTAGTGCCCGTGGACGCCCTGCACGCCTGGCTGATGGAAAAGGCGGTGAACAAACATGCCTGAAACGCAAAAAGCCGCCCCGGTGCAGCGAACACCGAAGCGGCAAAGCGGAAGCGCGGACTTGGAGAGGCCCGGCGGTTCCAACTTCATTTTACCATGAATGAGAGGGGATTGCACCTATGAGTTTAGATAACGTGCTGCCCCTTCTCAAAGATGTAAAAGGCAGTAACGGCCAATACTCAGCACGGTGCCCGGCACATGATGACCGCAAGGCCAGCTTGTGCATTTCACAAGGGAAGGAGGGGCGGGTGCTGATAAAGTGTCAGGCGGGGTGCAGCACGGAACATGTTGTGAAGGCGCTGGGGCTGTCTATGACAGACCTGTTCGAGGAGAAACCCAAAGCCCGTCAGGCGGTCGCAGTTTACCAATACAGAGATGCAGGCGGCAAACTGCTGGGAGAAAAACTCCGTTATGCGGACAAGCATTTTAGCTGGCGGCGGCCCGCGGCCAAGGGATGGGAGTAGAAAAAGCGCGAGGCGATGGTGGCTTATAATCTGCCCGCTGTGCTGAAAAATGAGCATGTGTACTTAGTTGAGGGCGAAAAGGACGTTGATGCGATCACAGCACAAGGCAGGCCGGCGACATGCTCCCCAGACGGAGCGGGGCCGGGAAAGTGGAAGGACCATTTCACCGGCTGGTTTAAGGGCAAGTATGTGTATATCATCGGAGAAAACGATGACGTGGGGCGGGCGTATGTGCAGGAGGAGGCGGAGAAACTCAGCAAAACGGCGCGTGGCGTCAAGGTGCTGGACTTGTGCAAACTTTGGCCCGACCTGCCAGAACACGGCGATACGTCCGACCTGATGCAGCGGCTTGGAGCTGCGGAAGCGATGGGGGCCATTGCAAAGCTGGCGGCAGAAACCGACAGTTGGCAACCAAGAACGGAAACCGGCCTTTCTATTTTTAAAGCGGCGGACTTAATTCAGAAGGATTTACCGCCGGTTCACTTTGTGGTCGATGGTCTGTTGCCCCAAGGGCTGGCGTTGTTGGCCTCTCCCCCGAAGTACGGAAAAAGCTGGATGGTTTTGGACTTGTGCCTCGCTGTGGCAACAGGTGGCCGGTTTTTGGGGCATAGAGCCCGCCGGGCGGGGTGCCTGTATTTGGCTTTAGAGGACAGCGAAAACCGCTTGCAGGATCGCATGAAGAAGGTGTTGAACGAATCACAACCGCCGACGGACTTTTACTATCTGCTTCAAGCGCCAGACCTGGGCCACGGTTTGGCAGAGCAAATCGAAAATTTTTTGAGGCAAACGCCGGCGGTGAAGCTGGTGGTCGTCGACACGCTGCAAAAGGTACGGGGCGCGCCCGGCGGGCGGGATAACGCCTATGCGCAGGATTACAAAGACACCGGGGCGCTCAAAGCGGTGGCCGACCGATACGGCGTGTGCGTTCTGCTGGTGCATCATCTGCGCAAAATGGCCGACGATGGAGACCCCTTCAACCGCATCTCCGGGACCAACGGTATCCTGGGCGCAGCGGACACGGCCATTACGCTGACACGGGCAAAGCGGTCGGACGAGGAGACGCGGCTTTCCATCACGGGCCGTGATGTGGACAGCGAGGAAATCGTCCTCCGCTTTGACAAGGAAACTTTCCGCTGGCGGGTGGTGGGGACGGCCGCCGAGGTGGACGAGCAGCGGGCGCGCGAAGAATATAACGCCAGCTCCATTGTAAAGACCATCAAAAAACTGGTGGAACAAAGCCCCGGCGGTTGGCGCGGTACCATGAAGGATCTGTTGGACGCCGGCAAATACATTGCACGGGACTATCTGGCCGGCACACCTGAAGAGCTGGCAAAAAAAGTCCGCAGTCTGGAACAGCCGCTGTTTGACAATGACGGGATTATACATGAACGAATCAAAAACGGCAGTGGAGGCAGCAAGCACCGTTTCGCTCGCTCAACCGTTGGTGAGCCGCGGCTAACCGTTGATACGGAAGCGCCTTTTACCGCGTGATACTCCCGATTTTTTCAATTTTGTCTAGATATAAAAATGCCGTTGATACCGTTGATAACCGTTGATGTCAGGGCTGGTTCGCCAACGGTACCAACGGTTGCAACGGCATAAACAGTACAGGAGAATATTTTTATGAACATCCATAATTATTGCCCTTTGCTGTCCATCGCGGCGGCACACAGTGGGGAGCTGGGCCCGGTAAATTGCCAGGGCGACGCCTGCGCCTGGTTCGATGGGGAGCATTGCGCGGTATATACCGCATCGGCGGCGCTGGATGGGCTGACGCAAAACCAGACCGGCGAACAATGAGAAAAGCCGCCCTCCCGGACGGCCCCTGACAAGGAGAGTATACCACAAACGGGAGGGCGGTGCAAATGAACGAGCAAAACCTGGTGCCATTTGGCAAGATGTCCCCGGAGCGGCAGCGGGAGATTTCCCGCATGGGCGGAATCGCCAGCGGGCAGGCGCGCGCCCGGCGGGCTTACATGAGGGCAAAGGCGCGGGAGCTGCAGCTCCGCATGGTCTATTTTGAGGACGCAAGCGAGGAACTGCAAGCGGAATGGGCGGACTTCCAGCGGTGGAGGCGAACCGAGAGGAAACGGCGAGCATACCACGAGGAAAAGAGGGCGGGCCGATGAACACGGAGAGGCCCACAAACGAAGCCCTTGCCCTGCGGGCCAAAGCGGGGGACAGGGAAGCCCTGGCCGCTTTGTGGGAGCAGAACCGCCCGCTGCTTGGTTTGATGTTCCGCAGGCTTGCGGCAAAGAGCCGGGAAAGAACGGCGGCCGCCGGCGTCACCCTGGAGGACCTGGAGCAGGAAGGCTGGTTCGCCATTGTCAAAGCGGTTGAGCTTTACGACCCGCAGAGTGGCGCGAAGTTCTCCACCTTCCTGCGCTACCCGGTGATGCAGCGTTTCTTTGCCGCTGTGGGTCTGCGCACCAGCCGGCAGAAGGGCGACCCGCTTTCCCGCGCGTTGAGCCTTGACGAGCCGCTGGACAGCGAGGACGGCGACGGCGCCGCCCGCGGGGAACTGGTGCCCGACCCGGCCGCCGCACAGGCGTTCCAGAGCGCCGAGGAACGGCTTTATATCCGTCAGCTTCACGCGGCGCTGGACGAGTGCCTGGACGCCATAGACGCCAAACAGGCCGCCGCCCTGCGCGGTCGGTACTATGAAGGCCAAACGCAAGGAACCACTGCCGCACGGCTGGGCGTGTCCCCGCAGCGCGTCCACCAGCTGGAATATACGGGCCTGCGCGCCATGCGCCGCAAGGGCGTGCGCAGTTTGGCACAGTACCGCGAGGAGATCACCAGCCGGGCGTACAGGGGCACGAGCTTTGCGGCCTGGAAGGCAAACGGCAGCGCCCCGGAACGATGGGCGGAGTGGGCCGAGGCAAAAGAGGCGCAGCGGCGACGGGCAGAGGATAAGCGGTTTTTCGACGAGCTTGCCGGTTTTGAGGAAGAATGCGGCATCTGGACGGATGAACCGGGGGACTGAACCAAACTGAAACAAAAAATATACCACAAAGCGGCCACAAATACACAACAAAACCGGTGAAAAAATATGTGACAGAATAGAGACAAATGCGAGGCAAAAAACCGCGAGAATTTTTTGACGTTCAGCCCCCCTTCAAGAAAAGCGGCTTGCCGGCACGGCGCTTACTCGCGTGGGTCCAGGGCATTCCGGGGATTTCTGCACGCGGGTGAAGGGGTGTAGCCCCCCCGGGGGTATATGGCGAAGCGGCCCCACGGGAGACCGATGGGAGGGCTCTTCTCTTTTACCGGTAAATACGCGCGAAGCCCCCCTCCCGGGCGGGAGAAAGGGAGATCACCAAGGAGGACGCATGAACAGCAGGAACAAAGGCAAGCGCGGGGAGCTGGAGCTGGCGGCCATCCTGCGGAAATACGGCTTCGACGCCCGCCGCGGCCAGCAGTACTGCGGGACGAGCGGCGACGCGGACGTGGTGGGGCTGCCGGGCTGCCACATCGAGTGCAAGCGGGTGGAGCGGCTGAACATCGACGACGCCATGGAGCAGGCCATACGGGACGCCCGGGAGGGCGAGATGCCTGTGGTGATGCACCGCCGAAGCCGCAAGCCCTGGCTGGTGACTGTGGGCCTGGAGGACTTCCTTGCGCTGTATAAAGCGAATGCTCAAATTTGAGCAATAGGGCAGAGAAGGCCGAAGTGAGCCGGCCTCACCCCATCCCAACTGCACATAATTGCGCGGTCAGACAGAAACCATACAAAAGGCAGACAAAAAGTGAGGTTTAAACATGCTGAGCAGATTGGAACAAGAAACGGTCATCAACTTCAACGAGGCAGAGGCCACGGCGGTGATTTACACGCACAACGCCGCTTTGCGCCGCAAGCTGGAGGGGCTGGCCGACCAGCGCCCGGGCGAGGTAAAACGGGGCCGCGGCTTCCCGGACGGCGGGCGGGAGTACATCGTCCCGAAACGCTGGGTAAAGGTGAACGCCGGGCCGTTCTACACGGAGGAACAGCGCAGAGCAATGGCGGAACGCGCAAAGGCTCTTAGAAGCTCCAAGTTGCCATAGAATGCACGACGGCCGTCGAGGATTTGGAAACGAACACGCGCAAGGCGATAACTTTCACGTTTAGGGACATACCCCCTAAAAAGCGTGATGCTTGTGGGCCTTTCAAGGGCACTTTGTGTAACTGGTTCCTTCACTGCTGAAATTTCAGCGCCGGCGGCAACGCCCCATCTTGCCGCCAGCGGGGCCCGCACAAGGCCGCGCGGAGGGTTTTGACAGATGATTAAGCGGGCAGCTTCTCACTTCGCGCCCTAAAACGCCTCCAGGGCCATTGCAGCCGCCTTGTAAGCACATAAAAAGAGCGGGCAGCCAATAGGCTGTCCGCTTTGTGCTTTTATTCAGCTTTGCGAAGTTCTTTGATGGATACCGTATGATTACGCACCACCGTTTCCAATGTCCGTACCCGGTCGCGCAGTTCATCAATCTCCCGCACGCGCTCCAGCTTTGCGGAAATATCACCGTACTGCTCCGCGATAAGCTGCACGTTGTGCTCTTGCTTTTCAATCAACATGCGGGTATGGC
>CAJMEU010000137.1 GCA_905212515.1 uncultured Oscillospiraceae bacterium
CCCGACTCAATCGGGCGGGGCGGTTAGTGCCTGCTCTTGGTGTCCGCCACCCCCCGCCGTTGGGGGGACGGGGGCGTGGCCGCGGGCCGTGCGGCGGGGGGCGCGGCGACGGGCGGGCCCATTGGGCGGCCCTACTATGAAGTGAGCTGTGAGTACGGCGGCTTCATCGACCCGGCGCAGGTGACGGCGGTGGAGGTAAACGGAGCGCGCATCGCGGTGCGGTGAGCGGTAAACAGGATCAGGGGCCCCGGGAGACCGGGGCCCGTTGTCTATTTTGGCGGAAAAGCGGGATCGAACCGCTTCATTAATTTACTTGACCAAAGTAAGAAAAAACGTTATACTGTTGCTATCATACGATAAAGGAGACAACAGCTTGGAACAGCGTGATGCACGGCAGACGGACGCCGCCTTGTGGCGCAGCCTGCCCGGGGAAGACAGGGTGGCCCAAGCCCTGCGCGCCCTGTATGAGAGCCTGGGCTACCGCCGCTATCGGGCGGCCAGCTTCGAGAGCTACGACTTTTATTTGGAGAACAAAAGCTTTGTGGAGTGCGAGGCCGTGCTGCCTTTCACCGATGCCTCGGGGCGGCTGCTGGCGCTGAAGCCGGACGTGACCATGAGCATTGTGAAGCGCACCCGGCCGGACATGGAATCCGAGCGGCTTTACTATGTGGAACAGGTGTTCCGGGCGCGCCGCCACGGCGAGGGCTGGCGGGAGCTGGGGCAGATGGGGGTGGAGTTCATCGGCGCCTCCACGGCCTATGCCCAGGCGGAAGTGGTGATGCTGGCAGCCCGCAGCCTGGCGGCCATTGGGCCGGACTGGACGCTGAGCCTGGGCCATACGGGCCTGGCGGCGGGGCTGCTGGCCGCGGCCGGCGCCACCGAAGCCCAGCGGGCGGCGGCGCTGGACGCGCTGCGCCACAAAAACGCCCCGGCCCTGGAGGCCCTGCTGCCCGGCGGGGCCGGGCGGGACCTGGCGGCGCTGGCCCACCTGGACGGCACGCCGGCCAGGGTGCTGGAACAAGCGGCGCCCCTGTGCAAAACAGCGGAGATGAAGGCCGCGCTGGCGGAGCTGGAAAGCCTGTCGGGCCTGCTGCGGCAAGAGGGCTTTGGCGGGAACGTGCAGCTGGACCTTTCCATGAGCAACGACCTGGATTATTACACCGGCCTGGTGCTGCAGGGATGCCTGCGCAGCGCGGCCCAGCCCGTGCTGGCCGGGGGCCGGTACGACGGGCTGATGCGCCGCTGCGGCAAGCCCCAGGCGGCCCTGGGCTTTGCCCTGGATCTGAATGAGGTGGAGCGGGCCTGCGCGGCCCCGCGCCCCTGGGACGTGGACGCGGTGCTGCTGTACGACCCAAAGGACGACCCGGCCCTGGTGCTGGCCGCCGTGCGGTGCCTGGCGGCCCAGGGCACGGTGCGGGCCGAGACGGCCCTGCCCGCCGGCGTGCGCGCGGGCAAAGTGCTGCGCCTTTTACAAAGCGGAGAGACTGAGGTGATCCCATGCTGACCATCGCGCTGCCCAAGGGGCGGCTGGGGGATAAGGTTTACAAATTGTTCGCCCGCGTGGGGTACGACTGCTCGGCCATGTTGGCGGACGACCGCAAGCTGGTGCTGGAGAGCCCGGAAAACGATGTGCGCTATCTGCTGGTAAAGCCGGGCGACGTGGCCATTTACGTGGAGCACGGCGCGGCGGATATCGGCGTGGTGGGCCGGGACGTGCTGCTGGAGACGGGCCCCGACGTGTACGAACTGCTGGACACGAAGCTGGGCGCCTGCCGCCTGGCCGTGGCCGCGAAAACGGATTTTCAGGAGGACTTGTCGCTGCCGCTGCGGGTGGCCACCAAGTACCCCAACGTGGCCCGGCGCTACTACGAGGAGCGCAGCCGCGAGGTGGAGCTGATCAAGCTGAACGGCAGCATCGAGCTGGCGCCTATTTTGGGGCTGGCGGACGTGATCGTGGATATTGTGGAGACGGGCACCACCCTGCGGGAGAACGGCCTGGCCGTGGTGGCCGACGTGGCGCCCAGCACCGCGTGGCTGATCGCCAACAAGGCCAGCTATCGCTTTGAAAAAGAGAACATCGACGAATTACTGCGGAAGATGAGGGACGTATTATGATCGAGATCACGCGCCTGGAGGGCATGGAGGCCGGCGACATTTTGCAGCGCGGCGGCATGACCCGGCCCGACGAGGAAGTGGAGCGGGCGGTGGCCGCCATTTTGGAGGATGTGCGCGGCCGCGGCGACGCGGCCGTATTGGAGTATGAAGAGAAGTTCGACAAGGTGCGCATGGACGGCCTGGCGGTGAGCGGGGCGGAGATCGACGCGGCCTTCGCGACCATGGACGGGGATTTCATCGAGACCCTGCGGGCGGCGGCGGCCAACATCGAGGCGTTCCACCGCCGGCAGGTGCGCACGGGCTTTGTGCTGGACGAGACGGACGGCGCGGTGCTGGGCCAGCGGGTGATGCCCCTGGCGCGGGTGGGCCTGTACGTGCCCGGCGGCACGGCGCGCTACCCCTCCACGGTGCTGATGGACGCCATCCCGGCCAGGATCGCCGGGGTGGGGGAGATCGCCATGGCCACGCCCCCGGGCCCGGACGGCAAGGTGCCGGCGGTGATCCTGGCGGCGGCCAAGGTGGCGGGCGTGACGGCCATTTACAAGATGGGCGGCGCCCAGGCCGTGGCGGCCTTCGCCTACGGCACGGACACGGTGAAGCCGGTGGACAAGATTGTGGGGCCGGGCAACATTTTTGTGGCCACGGCCAAGCGCCAGGTGTACGGTCTGGTGGATATCGACATGATCGCCGGGCCCAGCGAGATCCTGGTGGTGGCGGACGGCGGCGCCGACCCGGCCCACGTGGCGGCCGACCTGCTGAGCCAGGCCGAGCATGACAAGCGCGCGGCCGCAGTGCTGGTGTGCGACAGCATGGACCTGGCCCGGGCGGTGGACGGGGAACTGGAGCGCCAGACGGCGCTGCTGGAGCGGGCGGACATCGCCCGGGCGTCCCTGGCGGCCAACGGGCGGCTGATCGTGACGGACGACCTGGCCCGGGCCATCGACGTGGCCAACGCCCTGGCGCCGGAGCACTTGGAGCTGTGCGTGGAGGACCCCTTCGCCTGGCTGCATCGGGTGCGCAACGCGGGCAGCGTGTTTTTGGGCCGCAACACGCCCGAAGCCCTGGGCGACTACTTCGCGGGCCCCAACCACACCCTGCCCACCGGCGGCACGGCCCGCTTTTCCAGCCCGCTGGGCGTGGATGATTTCGTCAAGAGATCTTCGTTCATCTACTATTCGCGCGGGGCCCTGGCCGGGGTGCGGCGCAGGGTGGCGGACTTTGCCACGCGGGAGGGCCTGACGGCCCACGCGCGCAGCGTGACCATCCGCTTTGACGGGGAGGGGGAGGCATGAGCCGCTTTTTGGCCCCCTCCCTGGCGGGGCTGGCGCCCTACGTCCCTGGGGAACAGCCCCGGGGCATCGCCGGCCTGCTGAAGTTGAACACCAACGAGAACCCCTTCCCGCCCAGCCCCCGGGTGACGGCGGCGCTGACACAGGCGCAGACGGTGGAAGACCTGCGCCTTTATTCCGACCCGGCCTGCGCCGATTTCCTGGCGGCCCTGGCGGGCACCTTCGGCGTGGGGCAGGGGCAGGTGTTCGCCTCCAACGGCTCGGACGAGGCGCTGGCCTTCTGCTTCGCGGGGCTTTGCGCACAGGGCGCGGCTTTTGCCGACGTGACCTACGGCTTTTACCCGGTGTTCGCGGCCCTGTACGGCGTACAGGCCGACATCGTGCCCCTGCGGGCGGACTGGCGGCTGGCCGTGGAGGACTATGCCGGCAGAAAGGGCACGGTGTTCATCGCCAACCCCAACGCGCCCACGGGCCTGGCCCTGGGCCTTGGGGACATAGAGACGCTGCTGCGGCAGGATGAAAACCGCCTGGTGGTGGTGGACGAGGCCTACGTGGATTTCGGCGCGCAGAGCTCCCGCGCCCTGCTGGACCGTTACGACAACCTGCTGGTGGTGGGCACCTTCTCGAAGTCCCGCAGCCTGGCAGGCGCGCGGCTGGGCTACGCCGTGGGCAGCGAGGCGCTGATCGCCGACCTGAACAGGGTGAAATTCAGCTTCAACCCCTACAACGTCAACCGGCTGACGCTGCTGGCCGGCACGGCCGCCCTGGCCGACCGGGACTATTTCGACCAATGCCGCCGGGCCGTGATGGACGCGCGGGACGAGACGGCCCGGGCGCTGCGGGCGCTGGGCTTCGCGGTGACGGAGAGCAAGGCGAATTTCCTGTTCGCCGCGCCGCCGGCGCCGCTGACGGGCAAAACCTATTTTGAGCGCCTGCGGCAGCGGGATATTTTGGTGCGCTGGTTCGGCGCGCCGCGCACGGAGAACTACGTGCGCATCACCGTGGGCACGGACGCCCAGATGGCGCGCCTGCTGCAGGCGACCAAAGCGATCTGCAAGGAGATGGGACTATGACCAAGCGAAGCGCGGCCGTGGAGCGGAAAACGGCCGAGACAGACATCCGGCTGACCCTGTGCCTGGACGGCACGGGGCAATACGAGATCGACACCGGGTGCGGCTTTTTCGACCACATGCTGGCGGCCTTGGCCCGCCACGGCCGGTTCGATTTGACCGTGCGCTGTGTGGGGGACACCCATGTGGACGACCACCACACGGTGGAGGACGTGGGGATCGTGCTGGGCACGGCCTTCGCCCGGGCGCTGGGCGAGGGGCGGGGCATCGCCCGCTACGGCTGGGCCGCCCTGCCCATGGACGAGGCCCTGGTGCTGGCGTCGGTGGACCTGTGCGGCCGCGGCACGCTGGGCTGGGCGTTGGAACTGCCCACCGAGAAGATCGGCGCCTTCGACGCGGAATTGGTGCGGGAGTTCTTCCTGGCCTTCACCCGCACGGCGGCCTGTGCGCTGCACGTGCGCGGTTTGGCGGGGGAGAACAGCCACCATCTGGCCGAGTGCGCCTTCAAGGCCTTTGCCCGGGCGCTGCGGGCGGCCGCGGCCATCGACCCGGCCGCCGCGGGTGAGATTCCCTCCACCAAGGGGACGCTGTTATGACGGCGGTCATTGATTACGGGGTGGGCAATTTGTTCAGCCTGACCTCCTCGCTGCGGCACATCGGCGCGGAAAATGTGGTGACGGGCGACGCGGCGGCGCTGGAGGCCGCGCAGCGCATCATCCTGCCCGGCGTGGGCGCCTTCGGCGACGCCATGGAGAAGCTGGAGGCCACGGGCCTGGTGCCCGTGCTGCGCAGGCAGGCGGCCCGGGGCGTGCCGCTGCTGGGCATCTGCCTGGGCATGCAGCTGCTGTTTGAAACAAGCTATGAGTACGGCGAGCACGCGGGCCTGGGCCTTTTGCCCGGCCGGGTGTGCCCGCTGGCGGAAGATTTGGCCGGGACGGGCCTGAAGGTGCCCCACATCGGCTGGAACCCGCTGCAGATCCACCGGCCCGATACGCCCATCCTGCAAAATACCCGGGAGGGCGAATGCGTGTACTATGTGCACTCTTACTATGTAAAGGGCTGCGGCGAGGCGCTGGCCGCGTCGTCCGAGTACGGCGTGACGGTGCCGGGCACGGTGGCGCTGGGCAATGTGTACGGCTGCCAGTTCCACCCGGAAAAAAGCGGCGAGACGGGCCTGGGCATCCTGCGGGCCTTCTGCGCCTTGTGAGGGGAGAATGAGCATGGATATCTTTCCCGCCATTGATTTGAAAGACGGCCAGGTGGTGCGCCTGACCCAGGGCGACTACGGAAAAGTGGAGGTGTACGGCCACGACCCGGCGGCCGCAGCGCGCAGGTTCGCCGGGCAGGGGGCGCGCTTCCTGCACGTGGTGGACCTGGACGGCGCCAAGGACGGCGCCCTGTCCAACTACGACGCGGTGACCGCCATCCTGCGGGCGGCCGACCTGTATGTGGAGGTGGGCGGCGGCATCCGGGACGCGGCGCGGGTGAAAGCCTATCTGGACGCGGGCGCGGCGCGGGTGATCCTGGGCAGCGCGGCGCTGAAGGACCAGCCCTTTTTACAGGCCATGCTGGACCAGTACGGCCCGGCCATTGCCGTGGGCGTGGACGCGCGGAACGGTAAGGTGGCCACCGAGGGCTGGCTGAAGACCAGCGGCGTGGACAGCTTTGAATTCTGCCGGGCCGTGCACCGCATGGGCGCGCAAAGCGTCATCTACACGGACATCGCCCGGGACGGCGCCATGCAGGGCCCCAATGTGGAGGCGGTGGCCCGCTTGTGCCGGGCCATGCCCGGCCTGGCGGTGACGGCCAGCGGCGGCGTGAGCAGCCTGGCGGACATCGGGGCGCTGAAAAAGGCCGGGGCGGCGGCGGCCATCGTGGGCAAGGCGCTGTACAACGGCGCGCTGGAGCTGCCCGCCGTGCTGGCGGCGGCCGGGGAGGGACGAGCATGATCACCAAACGCATCATCCCCTGCCTGGATATCCGCGACGGCCAGGTGGTAAAAGGCGTGAATTTCGCGGGTGTGCGCGCCGTGGGCGACCCGGTGGAGCTGGCCCGCCGCTACAACGCGGCCGGCGCGGACGAGCTGGTGTTTTATGATATCACCGCCAGCGTGGAGGGCCGGGGCCTGTTCAAGGACGTGCTGGAGCGGGTGGCCGGGGAGGTGTTTATCCCCCTGACGGTGGGCGGCGCCATCCGCACGCTGGACGATTTCGACCGGGTGCTGAAGGCGGGCGCGGATAAGGTGAGCGTCAACTCCGGCGCCATCGCCGACCCCGGCTTGATCGCGGCGGCGGCCAAGAAGTACGGCGACCAGTGCGTGGTGCTGTCCATGGACGTGAAGCGGGTGGACGGCGCCTACCATGTGTTCGCCAAAGGCGGGCGCCAGGACACGGGGCTGGACGCCCTGGAGTGGGCCGCGCGGGGCGAGGCGGCCGGCGCGGGGGAGATCGTGCTGAACAGCATCGACACCGACGGCGTGCGCGGCGGCTTTGACCTGGCCATGCTGCAGGCGCTGACGGAGCGCGTGCGCGTGCCCGTCATCGCCTCGGGCGGCGCGGGCTGCATCGAAGATTTTGTAAAGCTGTTCCGCCTGCCGGGAGTGGACGCCGGGCTGGCGGCGGGCATCTTCCACTCCGGCGAGGTGTCCCTGCGGGAACTGAAAAGGGCCCTGGCCGCGGCCGGGGTGCCCGTGCGGCTGATCGATCACGACAAAGGAGAACATGATGGGACCGAATGAACTGAAATTTGACGAAAAAGGACTGATCCCGGCCATCGTGCAGGACCATGCCACCAAGCAGGTGCTGACGCTGGCCTACATGAACGCCGAGAGCCTGGCCATCACCCTGGCGGAAAAGCGCACCTGCTTTTGGTCCCGCAGCCGCGGGGAGCTGTGGCGCAAGGGCGAGACCAGCGGCAATGTGCAGCACGTGGTGTCCATCACCGCGGACTGCGACGCCGACGCCCTGGTGGTGGAGGTGAACAAGGAGGGGCCGGCCTGCCATCTGGGCAATGAAAGCTGCTTTGCAAACCCCATCTACATGGACGAGGCCGCCCAAAGCTTTTCCCTGGACGCTCTGTACGGCCTGTTGGTGGGGCGCAACGCCCAGCGGCCCGCGGGCAGCTACACCAGCTAGCGCTATCACATCCGGCGGGATAAGCTCCTGGAATGTGTGGGCGAGGAGTGCTCCGAGGTGGTCATCGGCGCCCTG
>CAJMEU010000138.1 GCA_905212515.1 uncultured Oscillospiraceae bacterium
GCTGGGGCTATCAGGTGACGGGCTATTTCGCCCCCACCAGCCGCTACGGCACGCCCCACGACTTCAAGGCCTTTGTGGACGCCTGCCATCTGGCGGGCATCGGCGTGATCATGGACTGGGTGCCGGCCCACTTCCCCAAGGACCAGTTCGGTTTGTACAAATTCGACGGCACCAACTGCTACGAGGACCAGAACCCCCTGCGGGCCGAGCACAAGGAGTGGGGCACCATGGTGTTCGACTACGGCCGGCCCGAGGTGCAGTGCTTTTTGATCTCCAACGCGCTGTTCTGGCTGGAGGAGTACCACATCGACGGCCTGCGCGTGGACGCGGTGGCCAGCATGCTGTACCTGGACTACAACCGCCGGGACGGCGAGTGGAGCCCCAACAAAAAAGGCGGCAAGGAGAACCTGGAGGCCATCGCCTTTCTGCAGAAGCTGAACTGCGCGGTGTTCGCCCGGCATCCCCCCGCGCTGATGATTGCCGAGGAGAGCACGTCCTGGCCGCTGGTGAGCCACCCGGTGAGCGAGGGCGGGCTGGGCTTCAACTTCAAGTGGAACATGGGCTGGATGAACGACATGCTGAGCTATATGAGCACCGACCCCCTGTTCCGCGCGGGCAACCACAACAAGGTGACGTTCAGCTTTTTCTACGCGTTCAGCGAGAATTTCATTCTGCCCCTGTCCCACGACGAGGTGGTGCACGGCAAGTGCAGCCTGATCAATAAAATGCCCGGGGACTACGACATGAAGTTCCAGGGGCTGCGCACCTTCTACGGCTATATGGCCGCCCACCCGGGCAAGAAGCTGCTGTTCATGGGGCAGGAATTCGCCCAGTTCATCGAGTGGAACGAAAACCAGCAGCTGGACTGGCTGCTGCTGGATTACGACCGCCACGCCCAGATGCGCCAATACGTGAAGGAGCTGAACGCCCTGTATCTGGCCACGCCCGCCCTGTGGGAGGACGACTTCAGCTGGGACGGGTTCCAGTGGATCCTGCCCGACGACGCGAGCCAGAGCGGGATCGCCTTTATCCGGCGGGACAAAAAGGGCGGCGAGGTGATCGCGGTGTGCAACTTCGCGCCCGTGCTGCGGCCCGACTACAAGATCGGCGTGCCGCGGGCGGGGACGTACACGGAGGTGCTGAACTCCGACGAGGAGCGCTTCGGCGGCGCGGGCGTGCTGAACGGCAAGGTGCGGGCCCACAAGGCGCCCATGCACGGCTTTGAGCATTTTATCGAGCTGAAGGTGCCGCCCATGAGCACCCTGCTGCTGAAAGCGCCCGCCCAGCGCGCGCCGAAAGCGGACAAAGCGCCCGCGGGCAAGGGGGCCAAGGCGGCCGCGAAAAAGCCGGCGGCCGGTAAAACGGCGAAACGGCCCGCTGCGAAAAAGCCGGCGACCACAGGCAAAAAGGCGAAATAAAGCGCCTTTTCCCCCGGCGGGCCGCCGGGGAACGATATAAATCATGCGCGCGGCGCGGCCGCGAGGAGGCGCCGCGCGCTGTAAGGGGAGAAGAACATGAAAGAATGCATCGCAATGCTGCTGGCCGGCGGGCAGGGCTCACGCCTGTACGCCCTGACGAAAAAGCTGGCAAAACCCGCGGTCCCGTTCGGCGGAAAATACCGGATCATCGACTTTCCGCTGTCGAACTGCGTCAATTCCGGTATCGATACCGTGGGCATCCTGACGCAGTACCAGCCGCTGCTGCTGAACGAGTACATCGGCAACGGCCAGCCCTGGGACCTGGACCGCATCCACGGCGGCGTGCACGTGCTGCCGCCCTACCAGACGGCCACGGGCTCGGACTGGTACAAGGGCACGGCCAACGCCATTTACCAGAACATCAACTTCATCGAGCGGTATGACCCGGAGTATGTGGTGATCCTCTCCGGCGACCACATCTATAAAATGGATTATGCCCAGATGCTGGCCTTCCACAAGGAGAAAAACGCCGACTGCACCATCGCCGTGATGGAGGTGCCCTGGGAGGAGGCCTCGCGCTTCGGCATCATGACGGCCGACGCCGAGGGCACCATCACCAAATTTGCCGAGAAGCCGAAGGAGCCGGAATCGAACCTGGCGTCCATGGGCATTTACATCTTCACCTGGGAGAAGCTGCGCAAATACCTGGCCGAGGACGAGGCGGACAAGAACTCTTCGAACGATTTCGGCAAGAACATCATCCCCAACATGCTGGGGGCGGGAGAGAAGATGGTGGCCTATCCCTTCGAGGGCTACTGGAAGGACGTGGGCACCATCGACAGCCTGTGGGAGGCCAACATGGACCTGCTGGACCCCAACGTGCCCCTGGACGTGTGGGAGCCCGACTGGAAGATCTACGCCCGCACGCCCGGCCAGCCCGGCCATTACATCAGCCCGGAGGCGGAGATCGACAACGCGATGATCACCGAGGGCTGCACCGTGCGGGGCAGCGTGGTGGACAGCGTGCTGTTCGCCGGCGTGCAGGTGGACGAGGACGCGGTGGTGGACTCCTCCATCCTGATGCCCGGCGCCAAAGTGGAGGCGGGCGCCGAGGTGCACTACTCGATCATCGCCGAGAATGTGGTGATCAGGAAAGGCGCCGTGGTGGGCGCCAAGCCCGAGACGGTGGAGGATAAGTCCAAATGGGGCGTGGCCGTAGTGGGCGAGGGCGTGACCATTGGGCAGAACGCCAAGGTGGGCCCCAAGGCCATGCTGGAAATAGACGTAAATGACGGTGAGTATTTATGGTGATCATCACTACGCTTGGGGTGGTTTTCCCCAATACCTACGACGACCTGATCCCGGAGCTGACGCGCCGGCGCAGCATGGCCAGCGTGCCCTTCGCGGGGCGCTACCGCATGATCGACTTCACCCTGTCGGCCATGGTGAACGCGGGCATTTCAAACGTGACGCTGATCGCCAAGCGCAACTATTATTCGCTGATGGACCATTTGGGCAGCGGGCGCGAGTGGGACCTGTCGCGTAAGCGCGGCGGCCTGAACATCGTGCCGCCCTTCGCCCAATCCGGCAGCAAGGTGTACCACGGCCGCATCGAGGCATTGAGCAGCATCCTGGACTTTTTGTCCAACCAGAAGGAAAAATATGTGATCCTGGCCGACTGCAACATCGCCTCGGACCTGGACTTTTCCGACCTGATCGAACAGCATATCGCCAGCGGCGCCGACGTGACCATGGTGTACGAGCGGGCCGAGATCCCCGAGCCGGTGAAAACGGCCAACTACACCTTTGCCCTGGACGGCGAGGGCCGCGTCACCGAGATCCTGATGAACGATTACCGCATGGGCGTGCAAAACCTGTTCATGAACGTGATCGTGATGGGGCGCGAGGAGCTGATCAGCATGGTGAAGGACGCCCGCGCCCACAACCTGGTGTACTTTGAGCGGGATATCCTGGCGCCCAGCCTGAAGATCCTGAACACGCACGGCTACGAATACAAGGGCTACCGCAGCCGCATCTACGACCTGCGCAGCTATTTCAATGAAAATATGCGCCTTTTGGACCACGCCAACATGGAGGCCCTGTTCCCGCCCGAGCGCCCGGTGTACACCAAGGTGCGCGACGAGGCGCCCGTGCGCTACATGGTGGGCAGCAAGGTGAAAAACTGCATGGTGGCCGACGGCTGCATCATTGAGGGCGAAGTGGAGAACTGCGTGCTGTTCCGCGGCGTGAAGATCAGCAAGGGGGCCAAGGTGAAGAACTGCGTGCTGATGCAGAGCACCACCGTGGCCGCCGGCGTGGAGATGGAGTACATCGTGACGGATAAAAACGTGAAGATCAGCGAGAACCGGCACCTGGCGGGCAACGAGCAGTTCCCCGTGTATGTGGAGAAGGGGACCGTGATCTGAACCGGGCCGGCGCGCGGGTCTGCCGGCGCCGGGCAAAGGGCGGGGCGGCGGCCCCGCCCTCATTCCATAGAAAAAGGAGAGGGACTATGAACGTTTTATTCTGTGCCAGCGAGGCCGCGCCCTTCGCCGCGTCCGGCGGGCTGGGCGACGTGGCGGGCAGCCTGCCCAAAGCCATCCGCAACCGCAAGGTGGCCTGCCGCGTGGTGCTGCCGCTGTACGGTGATATGAAGCAGGAATGGCGCGACAAGCTGAAGTATGTGACCAATTTCAACGTGCCCGTGGGCTGGCGCAACCAGTACTGCGGCGTGTTCGAGCTGACCCATGACGGCGTGAAGTATTACTTCTTGGACAACGAATATTACTTCAAGCGCATGGGCCTGTACGGTTTTTATGACGACGGCGAGCGCTTTGCCTTTTTCTCCCGGGCCATCCTGGAGCTGCTGTTCCACATCGACTTCAAGCCCGACCTCATCCATGCCAACGACTGGCAGACGGCGCTGGTGCCCGTGTACCTGAACCTGTACTACCGCCACCTAGAGGATTTCAAAAGCATCAAGACCGTGTTCACCATCCACAACATCCAGTACCAGGGCAAGTACGGCCTGGAGATCCTGGAGGACACGGTGGCCGTGAGCAGGGCGGACGCCCATATCCTGGAGTACGACGGCTGCTGCAACTTCATGAAGGGCGCCATCGAGTGCGCGGACAAGGTGACCACCGTTTCGCCCACCTACGCGGGCGAGATCCTGGACCCCTGGTTCAGCCACGGCCTGGACGAGCTGCTGCGGCAAAAACAGTATAAGCTGTGCGGCATTCTGAACGGCATCGACGTGAAGAGCTATAACCCGGCCACGGACAAGAATTTGGCGGAGAACTACGACGCCAAGAACTTCCAGAAGGGCAAGGCGGCCTGCAAAAAGGAATTGCAGGAGCTGTTCGGCCTGCACGACTGGCCCGTGCCCGTGGTGGCCATGGTGACGCGCCTGGTGGGGCACAAGGGCGTGGACCTGGTGCGCCACGTGGCGCAGGAGATCGTGAACAACGGCTGCCAGCTGGTGATCTTGGGCTCGGGCGAGAACGAGTACGAGAGCTTCTTCAGCGACCTGGCCGCCCGCAACCCGGGCAGCGTGGGGGTGAAGATCGGCTTCATCCCCTCGCTGGCGCGCAAGGTGTACGCCGGCGCGGACATGTTCCTGATGCCGTCGAAATCCGAGCCCTGCGGCCTGTCGCAGATGGTGGCGCTGCGCTACGGCACCATTCCCATCGTGCGGGAGACCGGCGGCCTGCGGGATTCCATCCAGGATTCCGGCGACGGCAAGGGCAACGGCTTTACCTTTGCCAGCTACAGCGCCCATGACATGCTGCGCGCGGTGCTGCGCGCCAAAGAGGGGTACGAGAACCCCGAGGGCTGGCAGGTGCTGGTGAAGCGCGCCCTGGACTGCGACTTCAGCTGGAGCGCCAGCGCCAAACAGTACGTGGAGATGTACGAGCAGGTGTGCGCCCTCTGGTGAGGGCGTGCCGGCAAAGGCCCTTCCCGCCAGGCCCGTTGGCGAAGGCCGCGGCCCGGCGGTGCTGCAGGGACAGCGTGTGAAAAAAGCCCGGCGATCCTGATGGATCGCCGGGCTTTTCCGCGCCCGCGGTACGCCAAAACCGGTGCTTTGGCGGGCGGGTACGCCGGAGGGAAAGGCCTTGCTGACGTTTATGTTTCCGGCAGGGGCTGCTGCATCAGGAGGTGCTTGCAGGTGAGGTCCATGCCCAGAGCGCCCAGGGGCGCGGTGAGCAGGATGGACAGCACGGCCACCGAGAGCACCATGTTGCCGCAGGGCAGGCCCATGGCCAGCGGGACCGAGCCGATGGCCGCCTGCACCGTGGCCTTGGGCAGGTAGGCGATGACGCAGAACAGCCGCTCTTTGGCGTTCAGCTTCGTGCCCGGCAGGCACAGCAGCACCCCCACGGACCGCAGAGCCAGCGCCAGGAAGATCATGCCCACCGCCGGCAGGCCCGCGCGCAGCGTGTAGCGGATATCCACGGCCGCGCCCACCAGCACGAACAGGATGACCTCGGCGGCCAGCCACAGCTTGCCGAACTTCTGCGACAGGCGCAGGGACACCGAGGGCGCGCTTTTGAGCTGCAGGGCGCAGGCCATGCTCATCACCGCCAGCAGGCCGGAGAGGGGGACGACGCCCTCGAGCCAGGCCTCCAGCGCAATGAGCAGGAAGGACACGCCCAGCACGATGATGACCTTCATGCTGTTGCGGATGGTGTGGCGGCGCGCGTAATTCGTCTCGAAAAACAGGGCCAGCAGAAAACCCGACGCCGCGCCCAAGGCGATGCCCAGCAGGATGGAGACGGGGATATTGACAAGATCCGTCACCGAGGCCGAACCGCCCTGGGCCATGCCGAGGAAGGTGGAAAAAAGGACGATGACGAACACGTCGTCCAGCGACGCGCCGGCCAGGATGAGCTGGGGGATGCTTTTGTCCGTGCCGCGGCGCTCCTCCATGAGCTGCACCATTTTCGGCACCACCACGGCCGGCGACACGGCGCCCAGCACCGCGCCGATGATGGCGGCCTCCATGGGCGTGACGCCCAGCAGCGCCGGCGCGAAGAGGAGGAAGGCGGCGATCTCGAACAGGGCGGGCAGGAAGGACATGAGGAGGGCCGGGCGGCCCACGGCCCTGAGACTGCGCACATCCAGCGAGAGGCCGGCCTTGATGAGGATGATGACCAGCGCCATTTGGCGCAGGTCGGCCGAGATGGAGAGGATGGACGGGTCCAGCAGATGCAGCACATAGGGCCCCAGCACGATGCCCGTGGCCAGCATGCCGATGATGCGGGGCAGGCGGACCTTCTGGCAGAGGGAGGCCATGGCCGGGCCCACGAGAAAAATGAGCGCGAGAGATGTCAGCATAAACGATTCCTCCAGACGACGCAAAAAAAGCCGATGGTTTCTGTGCGAACACAGAAGTCATCAGCCATTCAGCGGTTTAGGTTTCCCAAGGGAGAACTTCATTCCCTGGCGTTTATTATAGCAGGGACGGCGGAAAAAAGCAAGCGGCCCGTTGGAGGGAGAGCGGAAAAAGACGGAATAAAATGGACAAATCTTTCAGGGACACCGGCGGCGAAAAAGGGAGAATGAAACGGAAGAGGTGGAAAGGAAGAAAAAGGAAACGTTTCCGAAAAAATATTATCACAAATAATTCCGTATAATGAAATTTAATTGGGATAAAAAGGAAAATATCATCGTCAAACTATACAAAACCAAATTTTGGACAAATGTACTTTTGTACAAGAGCGAAAAAATAGGCCGCAAAGCTCAGTTTTGGTGAAAGTGCATAAGACGAAATGAATTTTTTGTGCTATAATGCACAATGTAAGGACGGGAAAGTATCCGGGCAATGAGGCCCGGAGGTCCTTGCCGGAACGGATGATCACCGGTTGACTGAGCGAGAAAGGATGATTGACGATGATCAAAGAAATCAAAGTTTCCAATTTTAGTGAAGTAAAGAACATTATGAATGCTGCCACCTCCTGCACCGACGACATCGGCGTGCATGACGCCCGCGGCGCTATTGCCGATGCCAAGAGCATCCTGGGCCTGATGAGCCTGGATTACACCCAGCCGGTGAAACTGGTGAGCGAGAACCACAAGGCTTTGGAGCGCGTGTACAACGCCGTGTGCTGAGGCCCCGGGAAGAAGAAGGCGCGGCCGTGAGGCC